>NZ_JANFAK020000087.1 GCF_024721315.2 Streptomyces sp. Isolate_45 | reverse complement strand
GGGTAGCGCGGGGGGGGGGGGGGGGGGGGGCCGGGGGGGGGGGGGGGGGGGGGCCCCCCCCCCCATGGCCGGCCTTCGGCCGGGGTCCTTCGCTTCGCTCCGGACTGGCTCTGGTTCCGCTGCGCTCCACCAGAGCAGGCCTGCTCCGCAGGCCCAGAGGCTCCCGCGCTCCGCGCGGGAGGTGACCGGCCGGCGGCCCCGCTCCGCCGGCTTCCCCATCAGCTCGGGCCACTCACTCTTCACCGCCATCATCCCCCTCCACCCTCCTTGCAACTTACGAGTGCGGGACCTCAAATGGAGCAAGGAAGTCAGGTGCGCCGCGCAGTTCTTCGAGTGCGTGCTCTAGACCTCCCATCGCCTCGGTGAGCGTGCTGTGCCTGCCCCTACTCATGAACAGTTCATTACTCCCTTCCTTGAAACTCCCTACCTGCTCTTCTAGTTCGGCGTAGACACGGAACGAATGGGCAAGAGCGCCTTTCTCCACCAGTACTTCCGCGTCGATAGAAACATCGTAGGAGCGCTCAAAATCGGATCCGACAGAGATCACGAACCGATGCATCGAAGCGATCTTTACAGCATCGCTCTGCGGATCGATCTGCAGGTAGTGAACAAGCTCTGCTCCATCGGCAAAATTGTGATCACAAAGTAGGGAACTAGTGTATTCACTTACTTTCTGATGAAGTGAACCCCAATTCGTGAACGCATCGATAAGGGCACTATTAGATTCAGACACGCAAACTCCGATCTCGTAAATATCTAAGGCAACCCGGCTTCGCAGGTCAGGCCTTCGGTCTGTTGGCTTGTCGACAGACCGAGGCGCGTCAACAGTAGGGGCCGATCCGAGAGAACTGCCTCAAACCCGGGGTAGCCGTCCCGGTCTGGCTCAGGGAGCGAAGTACCAGCACTACAGGGGCTGGCCCAGGTCTCTCCTGCCGTACGAGCCAGATCGGCTACCTCTGTGAGGACCTCAACCGCCATCCCTGCCGGCACCCCGTCCTTCGCCTCAGCAAGCTCAACCCACTGGGCCGCAACCTCAACAAGCCGGCCCGGACTGCTGGGTCCCTCCCCCCTCCTACGCGCTGCGCGCGCAGGAGGGGGGAGGGACCCAGAATCTTCCGCAGCCACAGTTCGATCCCGTCCAGCAACTTCCCCACCCCATCCACGAACCCGGCCATCACCTCGATGCCTGACCTCATGATCAGGCACACGGGCCCACCATGATTTATCAGGTGGAATGAACAAAGCCGACCGGGGCGGGGGCCGGATGGCGGTCCAGTCGTTGCGACACATCAGGTGAGATGTACTGTGTAGCATCCCGAGAATGTGGCCACTGGCTCCCCCGCCTCATTTCAGCGGAGTGACGAATGCAGAAGACCGACGGAATCACGCTCCGGCCTCATCAGGAAGAAGCCGTGGAGGCCATCGTCCGAGGGCTCGACATTCCGCCCGGGAAACGTATCCCGAAGCCGGGTCTGCGGGCAACGGTGGTCGCCGCATGTGGGACCGGTAAGACGTTCATCGCCGCGGCAGCCGCGCTCCGACTGGCTCGGGGCGGTCGGGTCCTGGTGCTGCTCCCGACGCTCGACCTGCTGGCGCAGACTGCCCGGGAGTGGAGAACGGCCGGGCACAGCGGGCCTGCGGTCGCGGCCTGCTCCCTGGATGGCGATGCGCAGTTGTACGGGTTGGGGGTGCGGACGACGACGTCGGCGCCGCAGCTCGCTCTGTGGCACGGCCGGGGCCCGGTCACCGTCTATGCCACGTACGCCTCCCTGGGGGTGATCGCCGAGGCGTTCGGCGGGGAGTACGGGTTGCCGATGGAGCCCTTCGACCTGGTGGTGGTGGACGAGGCGCACCGTACGTCCGGGTCGGCGGGGAAGGCGTGGGCGGACGTGCACCGCCAGGAGGTGATCCCCGCGCGGCGCCGGCTCTACATGACCGCCACCCCGAGGATCTGGATGGAGCGCCCGCCCCGGACCCCGGCGCAGGAACTGGAGCGGCGGCGGGCCGACGAGGAGCGCAGGCAGGTCGAGGAGGTACGGCGCGAGGAGGCGGAGGCCGAGGGGCGGACGTACGTCCCGAGACATCGATGGGACCGGCTGCCCCAAGAGATGGCCTGCTCCATGGACGACACCAGGGTGTTCGGGCAGGTGGTCTACGAGCTGTCGCTGGCGGACGCGATCTCCCGGGGGCTGCTGGCCAGGTATCAGATCGTGGTCGCGGAGCTCACCGATCCCGTGGTGACCCCGGAGCGGCTCTACGGCGAGGAACGGTACGAGGAGCGGCTGCGGGGTGAGCGGCTGGCGGCCGTGCAAACGACCCTGCTGGAAACCATGGCCGAGCACGACCTCAAGACGACGATCACCTTTCACCACCGGACGGTCGAGGCGCAGGCCTTCGCGGAGGGGCTGGATCGGGTGGCCCGCCGGCTGCACGCCGTCGACCCGGACCGGCACCCCGCCACCGTGTGGACGGGGTGGCTGCGCGGGGAGCACGAGATGGAGCACCGGACCGCCGTCCTCGCCGACTTCGGCCGCCGCGCCGGCCGCGCCGTCCTCGCCAACTGTCGAGTCCTGGGCGAAGGAGTCGATATCAAAAGCGTGGACAGTGTGGCCCTGATCGACCCCAAGAGCTCGTAACAGGATCTTGGTGAGATGCCCTGGTCGGGCGTAACCGGTGTGCCGATCCGGCCGTTCGTGAATGCGTGAGCACTCGGCCGTGGATCGTGGACGACGACTTGTGGGTGCTGATCGAGCCCCTGCTGCCGCCCTGGCCGATGAGGTCGCCAGGGCCGCGGCCGGTGGCGGACCGATTGTGTCTGCAGGGCATTCTGTACGTCCTCTACAACGACATCGCCTGGCAACTCCTTCCACCTGAGCTGGGGTTCGGCTCAGGACAGACCTGCTGGCGACGCCTTGAGCGATGGCAGCAAGCCGGCGTCTTCGACCAACTGCATCGGATCCTGCTCAGTGAACTGAACGCGGCAGGCCGGCTCGACTGGTCCAGGGCCTGCGTGGACGGCTCCCACATCCGCGCGAAAAAGGGGGCGCCGACACCGGTCCGTCGCCGGTCGACCGGCGGAAGACGGGCAGCAAACACCACCTGATCTGCGACGGACGCGGCACGCCGCTGAAAGTCATCACGACCGCGGCGAACGTCAACGACGTCACCCAGACCCTCGCCCTGGTCGACGGTATCCCGCCAGTGGCGGGCCGGCCAGGTCGGCCCCGCAGGCGTCCCGGAGCCCTGCTCGGCGACAAGGGCTACGACTCCAACCCCAACCGGGAAGAGCTGCGCAAACGCCGGATCCTGCCCGTCATCTCCCGCAAAGGCGCCCCCAACATCAAGGGCATGGGCAAGCTCCGCTACGTCGTCGAGCAGACCTTCGCCCTGCTCCACCAGTTCAAACGACTCGCCGTCCGCTGGGAACGCCGCACCGAACTCCACGACGCGTTCGTCTCCCTCGCCTGCAGCCTCATCTGCTGGCGACGCCTCAACAAGCCCGATTCATGATCGTGTTACGAGCTCAAAAGGGGCCGGCCGTCGACATCGTCCAGGCCATCGGCCGGGCCCTTCGGCAAAAGCCCGGGGAAGGGAAGATGGCCACGTTGATCGTGCCTGTTTTCCTGCGGGCGGACGAGGACCCCGAGGACATTCTCACGTCGAAATCGTACGGCCCGCTTATTCGGGTTCTGAATGGCCTTCGGGCACACGATGAACGCGCCGTCGAAATGCTGGCCATTCCACAGGAGAACCAGAAGCGAGAAATTCAGCCGTCGCGAACGATCGGAAAACCACCAGCCGAAGGCGAAGCGGAATCACGTCTACTACTTAGGTTCGCCGCCCCGCGTGATCCCGCGCTGATCGCGAAGTGGATCAACTACCAGGTCCTCAACACCGAACGCCAGGACTGGCGAAGGGGCCTGGAGGCCGCCCTGCGGTACCAGGAGCGCGAGGGCGGGCTGGAGGTCCCCTACGACCACGTCGAGGGCGCCTACCCCCTCGGACGCTGGCTGTCCGACCAGCGGCGCGCGTTCCGGGCCGGACAGATGTCCGGGGAACGAGCGGCCGAACTGGAGGCCCTGGGGATCGTCTGGGACACCGCCGACGCCGGCTTCGAACGGAACCTCGGAGCCGCCCGCGCCTACCACGCGCAGCACGGGACGCTCGCCGCGCCGAGGCACGCCACCGCCCTGGACGTCGCGGTCGGGCAGTGGCTCACCAACGTCCGCCGGCCCGGCGGGCTCGGCAACGACCCCGTACGGGCCGAACGACGGGCCGCCGCGCTGGCCGCGATCGACGAGGACTGGAACCCCGCCGAACGGGGCTGGACGGTCGACTGGCAACGCCACCACGCCTACCTCGCCCAACTTCTCGCCGAGGGAGCGCGCCTGTCCGCGATCGTGCCGGGGGTGACCCGACACGGCGAGGACGTCGGCCGCTGGCTCGCCACCCAACGCCGCGACTTCGACCGGCTGACGGAGGAACAGCAGACCCGGCTCGCCGACCTGGGCGTGAAAAAGGCCCCACGGGCCCGCCAGACGCCCGCGAAGGCGCCCGGGGTCTCCACGTCCGGGCGCGGCCCGGCAGCGTTCCAGACGGGCGTCCAGGCCCTCGCTCAGTACCGGGAGCGCGAGGGCGGGGGCCTGCCGGGCCGTGGTCACGTCGAGGAGCTCCCCGACGGGACCGCGCACCGGACCGGGGTCTGGATCGTCAACCAGAAGCAGCGCCGGGACCGGCTTCACGCGGACCAGCTCGCCGCGCTCGCCGCCCTCGGCATCGACTGGGCGGCGAAAGCCCCCTGACGCCTGCCTGGGCAAGCCTGCGCCCGGGAGGCTTGCCCAGGCAGGCCTAAGGCTTGCCCACCCGCCATTCGCAAGGTGGGCAAGCCCCGCGACACCTTCGACCCGAGGACGGCCGCGGCGTTGACCGCCCTCGGGTCGCCGGAGCGTCGGCCGGCTGCGGGGGCCGGGCGGTTCAACGGGCCGCGATAAGGCCGAGGCACGCGACGACCAGGGCGACGGCCATCCCGGCCGCCGTGATCGGCGCGACGAGCGCCGGGTGCCGGTGGGCGACGTAGCCGACACCGCCCGCCAGAAGCAGCGTCACGAGGACCAGGAGCAGCAGGACGGCCAGGGCGAGCGAGGACACGGTAGTTCCCTTCGTCGGGCATGCCGAGGCCCGGCATGCGGTGAGGGTGGAGCGCGGACCAGCCGGACGGGTCGTCTCGGGGTCGGCAGCAGGTTGCAACGGGGGATGGCTAGCCCCGCAAGTCGCTGCGGCACGTCGGCACCTGATCACCCGACGGGGGCTCATTCAATAGCTGGCGGACCCGGCTGCAGAACGCAGCGCGGCCCCGGCACACCGTGAGGTGCACCGGGGCCGGAGACGGTCCGGTCGTACTGCCCCAGAGCGCTCTGGGCACCGGTCCTGACCCGCACACCCATGTCGGCACGGACTGAACCCGACACTACCCAGGCACAACCGTCAAAGGCCCGTACACGGCCGCCTGCAAGCAACCGCCAGGGACTCAGGGACTCAAGGACTCAAGACAGCCAAGGGATCACCTACGGGCAGCAACAGCAGGGACTCCAACACAGCCCACAGGCATGACCGAACACCAACCCGAGAACCAGACAACCCGACCAACACCCACGAGCAACCCAACAACCAGAAACCAACAACCAATCAACTACCCACAACCACCCACAAATAGAAAGTCCGGAAAGTCACCACCCGCAGAACGGCACCTGACCAGCCACAACGCGGAACATCACCAGAGTCACCTTCCCCCCATGGTTCCCCTTCTAGGTTCCCCCTCCATTTCCCCCTCTAGGTTCCCCCCATGGTTCCCCCGATGCTTCCCCCCTCCGTCCAGGAAGGTGCCGGGGGGTCAGGCGGTGTCGCCGCGCCACCGGAACGGGCCGCCGGCGGCATCGTCGTCGGGGGCGTAGTCGGCGCGGCCGCCGGGCCCGTACAGGCCGAGATCTGCGATCAGGAGCGCGCCTCCCGCCCGATCCGCGGCCGTCCAGGCGGTCACGTCGAGCAGCTGCCCATCGAGCGGGCCGCCGACCAGTTCGACGTTTACTCGTGCCCGGCCGTTGGCCCCGCCGGCTCCCACCCGTACACCCGCGGCTCCATCTCACGTTCCACCCCGCCACGCTCCCACTTCGGCCCGCACCCGTGGGCCCGTTGAGAACAACGGGGCCAGGACCGCCTCCTGAGCGACCTCTGGCGGACGCGGGACGAGGGACGGCACCACCGCAGGGCGGACCGCCCCGGCCGGTCCTACGAGTCAACCTCTTCGTACGGCTGACGCGTATATAGAGGTGTCGCTTTGCGAGGGGGGCTTGCCCACGGCTCCTGACCTGGGGAAATGGAAGATCATCGACTTTGGGGGGTCCCACCTTCGGTGACACTCCCGGTCCCCCTCCTAGAGCACCTCTCCAAGCAACTGTGGAGCCCCCCCTCCGGTGCAACCCCGAACGGCGGCCGCCTGTAAGGCTTGCTGGCCCGCCGGAACCGGTGAGTCGACCGGACCGGCGAACTCACCGGTTTCCTAGTCACCACTACAGAACCGGTGAGTTTCATTTCCGCAGTTCAGCTTGATCGGCGGGCACCAGGGGTCCATCGCAGGGCGCGGGGCAGGGCGACCATGGGCTTGCCCGCTACGCGCGGGCGCCGGCGTCGGCCCCGGCCGGGGCGCGCGAGCGCCGGCCCGACGTCCCGCCAGGGGATGGTCCTGACACCTGACACTGACGCCGCCACCGCGGCGACATCCACCCCCGGTGCAGATCAGGCGGGGGCAGAACGTGTCAGGTGTCAGGACCCGGGCCGCTCCGGGCGCTCGGGGGCGAACCCCCGGGGCGGTGTCCCTCACAGCCGTCCAACGAGCCCTGTACGTGCGGCGTCACGCCCACCCGGGCTCATTCCCGGTACCCGGGCGTGGAGGTGATGATGGGGTGGTGAACACGCACCGCCGCCGACTCGGCACAGGCCCCACCCCCGACAAGCGTGAGCCGTCCCTCACCCGCGATGGCGGCCCACCAGCCCAACTCGCCGCCGAGCGCCTGGGCGACGTCCAGGCCGTCACCGACCCGCCCGCCCGCATCACGGGCCGCCGCGTCCTCGGGACCAGTCCGACTACTCTCTGACCTCACCGGTTTTGTCACCGGTGACAAAACCGGTGAGGAAACCGGTGAACAACGACTCACCGACCGCCGGATCCGCACGCCGCGCGGAACCCGAAAAAGCTCACCGCCCGCACCATGCCTCCGGCTGGCCCTGCCCATCCGCCGCCTGAACCACACGGGCAAGGCGTCGCCCATCAGCCGGCGGCGGATGCCGGACCCGCACCGAACAGCGGTACGTCCTCCACCACGGCGTCCAGGCGCAGCCGCTTGAAGCGGACCGGGTGACGGTGGACGCCACCATGGTCGACGGCCCGGTCGGCGCTGATCTCGGCGACCAGCTCGGGTCGGACGAGGACCGCGTCGAGGACGTCGCGGGATCCCCACGCGGACGCGAACCGAACCCCGGCCCAGGGGTGCTCGGATCCCGCGGCGGTCAGGTGCTCGGCGACCTGCCGGGCCTGATCCGGGCGCAGGGCGACCGTGCGGCCGACCGTGCGCAGCCGGCCCGTCGTGTCGTGGCGGCCGAGGATCAGGAGCTGGGGGCGGGTGAGGGTTCCGGTGATGGCGCCGATGATCGCCTCGGTGGTGTCGCGTCTTTTGACCTTGGTCCAGCCCCGGTTGCCGGGCAGATACCGGCTTGTCACGCTTTTGATGACCAGGCCTTCGACGCCCGAGACGTCGGTCCAGGTCTCCAGCCACTCGCGGGCCTTCGCAATGTCGGTGGTCATCGGACACAAGGTCCATGGGGCGGTCAGGGCGCGGGCCGCGAACAACACTTCCAGGCGTCGGCGCCGCTCCACCTGGGGCAGTGTGAGCAGCTCGGTGCCGTCCTGCTGGAGGATGTCGAAGGCGGAAGCGCGCGGGTTCGCGGATTCTGGGACGGGCGTACACGGAAACCCACCCCCCATGTGAAGGCTGAGATGCCTCTGTGGTCGGGTTCGCCGATACCGCCGGCTGTGAGACTGGTAGGCCTTCATGTCGAGTTGTCGCGTATTCGGGGCTAAGGCTCACGGACCATGACGCCGGGCGGGAAGTCGGGCTGGTGATTGGGGTCTGGCATGATCGCGCGATGAGTGATGCGAGGCTGCTGGCCGTGGAGGCCGTTGAGTCACACGTCCGGGCGTTCTTCGAGGGGCATTCCGTTGAGGTCGTCGCGTGCGACCTGGGGACGGAACGGCGCGAGGTCGTGCCCGACCTGCGGGTTTTCGTTGTCGGCCCCGGCCCGCGCGGCGATGGCTGGGCCTATGTGACCGCCGGGTGCTGGGCCGCGGTGGAGAAGGACGGCCATGGGCTTGAATTCGTCATGACCGCCCACGTCCGCGACCAGCGCTTCATCGACCTCATGGCCATGATCACGTACTACCACTGCGGTGGGCGCCAGCTCGACCTGGAACACAGCATGCCGATCGGCGAACCATGGGTTCCGGGCTCGACCTGCGACCACCTGCTGATCAGCCTGCCCTACCTCCACGGACCTGACCTTGAACACTGTCCGCTGCCCGGGGGGCACACCCGCATCCTCTGGACCTTGCCTGTGACGGCCGCCGAAATCGAGTTCCGCAGGCAACATGGTCATGAGGCGTTGGAGCAGCTCTTCGACGAGGCGGAGATCATTCCCACTGATCCTTTCCGGGCATCGGTCGTGTGAGGCGACGGCCGAACCGCTCCCGCCGGTCACCGCGTGTGATCACCTGCGACACTGACCCGGCCGGACCTTGATCCTGAGAGCAGAAGGAAGGTTCAATCGCCGCATGGCTGAGAGTGGCATTGACCTGGGAGTCGTGACGGCGCCGTCGGGAGTCCTCGTGTTGGGGATGGCGTCGTGGATCGACTACTGGCCGCAGCTGGGCCGACCGCTGTCCGAGCGCGCAAGTGCCGCGGCATCGACCGGCGGCGGACACGTCCACGAGTGGATGTGTGAGATGGCCGTAGTTCGCGCCGCCGGTGACAGGCCGTTGACGGTGCGGGCCAGCACGGCGGCGTCGCCCTTCGACGGAGGACCAACCATCGCAGTCCTTGAGATCGATCTCGGTCTGCCATGGGCCAGCACCGCAGGGGACGAGCCGATCACCATTGGCGACCTACCGGTCGACCGTTGCGGCATGGTGCTCGGTGACGCGCTTGCCCTGGACTCCTGGACCGGCGACGGCCATCCATCAACCGACGGCCTTGCCGACGTCGCCTACTGGGGAGGCTATGCGGAGGCCGCCCATCGTCAGTTCGGCGGAGACCTGATCCTGCGACACGGCAGTCAAGTGCGAGGGTGGCTCGACCTCCCGCTCGATGACGCCAAGAAGCTCGGCGACGCCCTCAACGACTGGGAAGGCGACGAACAGGGCCGGGGCGTCATGGTCGCAGTCGATGAGCACACCGACTTCCACCGCTTCAACCGCGCAAGCTGGACCCACCCGCTTCGGATCGGCGCCATCGAGGTCGCTGACTGCCCCGTGCTGGGGATCAACTGGGACAGCGGCGACCACTCGATGAGACATCGCGGTGAACGCCGCTTCGGACAGGTCTATCCCGTGACTCTCCAGTCTGGCCCCACGGGCCAGACAACGATGCGCTGGACGATCCCGCCCTACGCGCCCGTCACGACGGCGCAAAGTGATCAGTAGGAGCCACCGACCACTCAGGGTGACCAAACTGGAAACCGCCAGAGGATACGCGACACCTCGACATGCGGGCCTACCAGTCTCACACCCGGAGGCGTAGACAGGTACAGCCCGAGCCAGGAACCGCAAGGAGGCCGAGGACGACTCAAGGCGGCGGGGACCAGGTCGCGGTGTCTCATCGAGCGTCGTCGTGGAGATCGGAGCTGACCAGGAACCCCGCAGGAGTCCCGCCGCTTCCGCCACCGGCCGCGCGTCCACGGCGACATGACGGCTACCGCTGCCCGCGGCCTCATAGCCACGGACCCGGGTCACCGGATCGGCGGCAGGGCCTTGTCAGGGTGGGCGGCCTGGACGTACCGGACGGCGGTGGAGGGGTGGATCCCGAAGAGGCGGACCAGGTGGACCGGGTCGGCGCTCGCGC
The DNA here is from genome assembly GCF_024721315.2 of Streptomyces sp. Isolate_45. Lineage (GTDB taxonomy): Bacteria > Actinomycetota > Actinomycetes > Streptomycetales > Streptomycetaceae > Streptomyces. Next base: position 26,291 of record NZ_JANFAK020000087.1, on the reverse strand, counting down.
GGGCCTCGTCCAGGACCCGGTCTCGCCACAGCCGCCCAGGGGACGCCCCGGCCTGGTCGAACGGAGCGCGCAGGCCGCAGTTGCTGAGGGGTGGTGCGGCCGGATGGTGGGCGCTCTGAGCGGTGATCAGGAGGTAGCGGTTGGGCGAGGCGGGCCAGCGGCGGGCGCGTTCGTCGAGCCAGTCGTTCAGGAGGCTGCGGGTGAGGCGGTCGAGATAGACGGTATGGACGGTCTCACCCCGTCGGATCGCCAGGGTGCCGCGCTGGGGCAGGTAATCGGTCAGGAGCAGGCGGCGGACCTCTTCGCCCTTGACCGCGTGGATGGTGACAAGGGCGACTGCAAGGCGTCCCATGGCGGTGGGGATGCGGTTCAGCAGGCCGCGGAGCTGGTCGCTGGGCAGATTTACCGGGAGTTGGACGGGAGTGGTCAGGGAGAGGTCTTTCATCGGGTTGCGGAAGATGATCCCCTCTTGCTTGAGGGCCCGGAAGATGCTGAGCATGACGTGGTGGATGTCCCGTGCCCTGGCACCGCTGTGGCGGTCGAGTTCGTCCTTGACCTGGGCGGTGGTGATCTCGCGCAAGCTGCCTGTAGTGGTCGACCAGCCGGTGAGGACGGGTGTGGCGATGTAGAGGTAGCGGCGGATACGGCTCCAGTCCACGGTCCTGTGCTGGTGGCGGCCGGTGCCGCGCATGACCCGGACCCAGACTGTTAACTCGTTGGACAGGGGCTCGGGCAGGCGGGAAACGCTCACCAGGACTGCTGCTTCGAGGGCGGCTTCCCGGGCTGCCGGTGTCTGGCGTCTCGCGGCAGCAGGCTGCTCGGCATGCAGTTCGCCGGACACAGTCAGGGGCGGGTCCTGGAGCAGGAGGGTGCGTTCTTTCAGGAAGCTGGTGATCTTGTTGGCGGAGCACCCTGGCCGGGCCGCGGCAACCGCCCGGACGTCGCTCTCCTTGAGCGGGGCCTCGGCCCCCAGCCAGCTCAGCAGGCACGCGAGCGCAGTCATGGTGCGCCGGCTCGTCTCGGGCAGCAGCCCGGTTTCAGGATCGGCGAAGGTGGTGCGGAAGTCCTCCAGCAGGGCAGCGGCCCGTGCGGTGGGGACCGGGAGCATGTCCGGATCCAGGAGGGCGACGCGCCGCCAGTCCCGGTCCATGTCGAACAAGAGCCCCTGCTCCGGGGCCACCAGCCAGGCATCCACCCGTGCCGACCGCCGCTCGTGTCGCCGCCGCATCGTGTACCGGGTCGCGGGCCCGGAGCTGGCGTGCGGGGCGAAGCCGAGCTCGCCGGCCTGCCGACAGAGCTGGTGGGCCAGTGGAGCGGCGAAGGTCAGCTGGGTGAAGGGTTCGTTCGCGGTGTGGGGGCCGCTCTCGCGGACGTGGGCAAGGCACCCGCGGCACATCCGCTCCGTCCGGTGCACGGCCAGGTCGCGGGCACAACGTACGCAGCGGCCCTGAGGGTAGTGTTCCGGATCATGTGACCACTCCCTGCAGCTGCCGCACAGCCGTTGGTTGATCACGCCCCAGCTACCGCAGTGCGAGCACCCATGGACCCTCGGACCGGTCGGACGCTGTCGTGCCAGAGGGCTGAGCAGACCGGCCCTGCGAAGTGCCTCGCGGGCACCGGCGGTGATGCCGTAATGGATCTGTTCCAGCACGGCATCGTCGACATACCGGCCGCCGTCGGCGTCGCGCACCGCCAGCGCCAGACGCGCTGCCCGCTTCACCAGTTGGCGCCACGGGCCGCTCAGCCCCTGTTCGGCGGCGATCGCGTCGATGGCGCGGACCAGGTCGCTCTCCTCCGGCCAGGACCATCCGGCGATCCGCAGCCACTCCTGGTGCCCGAGCCGGCGCCGGGCATGGAACAGCGCCAGCTGCCCCGGAATCGTCGGCGGGCAAAGCCCGCTGTCGGCGCCCCGGCACGGTTTCGGTTCGAGACGGGGCTCGGGATTCCCACGTGATCGGCGGGGCAGGTCCCTGCTGCCCTGCCCGCCCGCCCCCGGAATCAGGATTCGCAACTGGAGCGGCGAGGGAAGCAGCACCTTCTCCCCAGCACGGAGCGTCGCGTGTGCGGCGGTCAGACAGGCACGGCAGAGCCAGTCCCGGTTCACCGGCCGCACCGAGCGGCAGCCCACGCACTGGCCACCGGCCCGTCCGGGCTTGGCCGCCCAGCTCCGACAGCCTCCGCACCTGCCGCCCTGCCGTTGACCCCACTCCCCGCACGACACGCACCCGTGCAGCCGCACCGGCCTCTCCCCTCTGTTCAGTTCGGCGGCCGGAGCCGGCCGGGGCCCCCGCGACCGGGCACCGGACGCACCGGACCCCCACTGCCGCTCTCCCCGACGGCCTTTGGCACGCTGTGCCCGGCCTGCTGCACCGAGACCGGCTCTGCCTCCAGTAGGTCCGCGACCGTGCACCCCAGCGCCGTGCAGATCAGGTCGAGGTCGTCCAACCGCACCGTCACGGGCGTGCCACCCCATAGGGCCGCGACCTTGCTCAGTGACGGATTGAACCCGACTTCCCGGAACGCGGCCAGCAAGTCGGTGGGCCGCCAGATGTCCCGTTTCGCCGCCGCCCAGCGCAGATTCCACTTCACCGCAGACTCCCCTTGTCCCACTCCAGCCGCTGCGCCGCACGCTCCGACGCCTCACGGAATCCCAGCTCCGGGTCGGCCTGCGCGCTGGCCACGTACCGGACCGTCGTTGTCGTCCAGGTATGGCCCAGCAAACGCTGGACCTCCCACAAACTCATGCCTCGCTCGTAGTTGTGCGTCGCGCACGCATGCCGCAGCAGGTGCGGAAACAGCTCGGGAACCGGCTCCGGGAGATACAGACGCGACGCCGTCTGCAACGCGCGGCGGAACGTGGCGGGCACGATCGCCGGCGCGATCGGCATGTTCAGATCCTCCACCGGCCGCGGCAGCCGCTCAGAGGGGAACAAGGCCGCCAGGGGGTGCTCGGGGTCGTCGCGGAAATGGCCGCGGACCTCCTCGACGTACCACCACAGCAGTTCGCGGCCCTGCTCGAACATGAACGCCTCACGCGGGCGCGGGCCCGAGCCGCGGGCTCCCTTGCCCTGGACCACGAACCGGCCCCATTGGCCGGCCTCCCAGTGCACATCCGCCATCCCCACGCCGCACAGCTCCGCCGCCCGCACCCCGGACAGGTAGGCCAGCTTCGCCATCACGTAGTCCCGGCAGGCCACCGCCCACTTCCGCGCCTGCGGCAGGGCATCTCGCCAGGCGGCGAAGAAATCGCGCATCGCTTTCTGCGAAGGCGGGATCCGCAGCCCGAAGTCTCCACGGTGCCGCGGCCTGTTGAACGGATCGACAGGCGACTCAACCAGCGCCCCGAAACGTCGCGAGATTTCCCCGGCGAAGCGCTGCTCCAGGAACGCGAAGTACCCGTCGATGTTGTTGATCTTCGCGCGGACCGTGCCTCGGGCCCGTTTTCCCGGCCCCGCGAAGTACTGATCCACGTGCCTGGGGGTCAGCTCCCACGGCACCAGGCCGTAGTGGTCGCACACCTCTACCACCGGCTTGACCAGCTGATCGATAGTCGCCGGCATCAATCCCGCAGCGTCCCGCGCCCACTGGTACTCGGCCAGCGTGTCGAAGAAGTACGCCCGCTGATCCGCCGGACCACTCCCGCCGCCTCGCTGCGGCCCCAAGGTGAGCACCTCGGCCAAGACAGGCCGACTCGGAGCCGGCGACTGATCGGCAGGTGGCTGCCCCTGCGGTAGCAACGCGAGGTGCGGGGTTCCGGAATCCTCCACAGCCACGCAGATTACGGGCGTCACTCGCAGAATGTGCGAGTAATCGCAGGTTTCCCACACGGTCAGGGGACGTCTCGAACATGGGTCTGCGACCTGCTGACATGCAGCGTGCACCTGCACTCGTGGCCGTCAGGAACCCGTGCGCGATCCAGTTACGTAGTAGGCGGGCGACGAGGGCGGGGGCGGTGCGGCCGCGGGCGGCCCGGCGCTGCAGCGCCTCGAACGCCAACCTGCCCGCCTCCGAATCCCACACCAGAAGCTCGCCATCCAGGAACAGGCCTTCGGGGAACCGGTCCTGAACCACGGCTGAGTGAGATACAAATCCAGTCCGCAGCGAAGCTCGCGCAAGAGGCGCCCCCGGTAAAGTGCGCACTCCACAAAGGACGTTGCTTGTACGTCAGCAGAACGGAGCGAGATAGTGAGCGTCCCTTACGCGCCGGCCTCCAACATTGAGCGGCAGCCGGGATGGTCCTGGCTCGACGAGTACCTGTGGGTCACCTGTGACATCGTCGCCGACCTGGCCGAAGGGCGGCTCGCTCAGCGTCCCCTTGTCGCCACCACCGCCCGGCTCGAGCCTGGAGAGCGCACGCTTGCCGTCGGCCCCGCAACGTGTCTGACCTGGCGAAGCCTCGGCAATGGCAGCTACACCCACGAAAGCGTCGCCGCCTTCGGCAGCCCTGCATTGGTACTTCTCAGCATGGCCGGGTCGGCCCTGGGCAACTCCTCCCGCCGCCGTGCCGCTGCCCAGGCCGCTCAACCACGCTGGGTGATGGATGGTTCCGGTGAAATAACTGTCACCACACGCAAGGTCTACTTTGGGTACCCGAGAGGCTCATTCAGCCTCTACTGGGGTGGCCTGGAGGCGATCGACCTCGTTGCACCCGAGGTGTTCCAGACCAGCTACCGCAGCATCCGTGACGGACGGCAGACAACAATCCGGCTCCAAACGCCTTGGGCATCGCTGCTGTTCGTCCTGGCCGCTACTGCGGGGTTCCCTGCCCATCCACGGCTGCTCGGTCAGGGCTGGCTCCCTCTGGACTTTGAGAGGCGATGCATCCGATTCGGCCGTCCGTTCCGCCCGGCAAGCCGCCTCCTGCTGCACGAGGCGTGAACCTGGTGCACGGGCTCATAGTCCATGGCCGCTTGCGCCACGGAGGCGACGCAGCTGGTTCCTGCGCCGTCATGGTTGGCGAAGCCATCGCATCCCCCGCGAACGTAGCGGGCAGTGTCAATTCGGTACTGGCCGCGACAGAGCAAGGTCTGGCCATTTACCCGGCAGGCCACCGAATCGGGCCACCGTCCACGCTGCTGTTGCGACACGACCTTGAGGCTGGCGGGCGCGTAGCCGAGGGGCGGCTCTGCCTCCCGCCGGGTGACCAGGCGGGTGGCAGAGCCGTGAGTAGCGTCCGCCGACGCCCGTCGCGGGCCTGGTGTATCTGTGCACGAGACGTGTCGGCGGCGCAGGCGATGGCGGTGACCGCGGCCTGCTTGCTCGCGACAGCAGCCCGGATGACCGCGTTGAACTCGTCGTCTTCTGCGGCCTTCACGCGATCCCGCTGGCCACGGGCGTCACGGATCTGCTGCAGGAGGTCCTCGCCCTCGGTCGACGCAGGTACGCCGGCAGGGGCAGTGGGCATCGAGCGGATTCCACCACACGTGCTCCTACAACTCCACCCGGCACGACTACAAAGCCTGCTGACCAACCCATACCAGCCCGGCCCGGCGGGAGTGCAGGGTGAGGCACCGGACACCGGCCGCAGCGTACGCCCGGCAAGGACGTAGTACAGGTACTCGTCCACGCGGACGTCGACAGGGGATCCAGTGCGGGCGGGCACCTCAACCCTGACAAGCCGGAGAGCGCAGGCCTGTTTCTGCGGTGGACCAACTCACCCAGCAGGGTGCGCCAACCGAACCCGGCTCGAACCGCTGGTGGGTGACGCGGTATCACCGGGACCGTGATCAAGAATCTCGGAATGTCGATGACCGCTCCCCCTGGGGTCACCGGCGTGTGCTCCTGCCCCCGCCGACGGAGCACACGCAGGTCCGCGGGGACCTTGCCGCGTACCGGTGGGCCGGATAGTGGGCGGTCCCCGCACCTTCAGATGTGGGGACCGCGGCCGTGGCCGGTCAGGTGAGGCGGTGGCGGGCGCAGGTCGGCCCGTACCCGGCCTGCTGGGACAGCGGGTCGGTCAGGGGGCGCCCGCACTCCCGACACGTCGATGACGGGCCCTCGCCGGTCGGCTCATACGCAGGGGACGGCGACGGTGTGGCACCGGTCGGACGTCCGGCGCCGCGGCCGGAGGAGCCGGGGGAGGAGAGGAGCGCCGCTACGGCGGCAGTCCCGGCGAGGGTGACGACCGGCCCGACGAGCGGGAGTGCGGCTGTGGCGGCCTTGGCGGCCGTCTCCCGGACGCGGGTGGCGGCCGTGGCCGCGGCGGCCCGGATGCGGGCTGCGCGGCCCTGTTCGGCGCTGTCGGCGGGGATGGTGCCGGGCGTCAACCGCTCGCGCGGGGAGTCGTCATCCATGGTGCGGCCCTTCGTGGTCTGACGGTAGGTCAAAGCCATTGTGGGGGCGTCCCGCACGCCGTGTGCGGGACGCCCCCATTTCGGGTGGCGGCTACGCCGTCTCGTGGGTGGTGCGGGCCTGGCGGAGGTACATGAGGGCGCTGGCCAGGCACGAGCGGACGAATCCGTCGTCATCGCTGCGCAGGGCCATACGGGCGGCGTCGGCCGCGTACGCGATCTGACGGCGGGTGCGGTCCGGGACGCCGACCTCGGGATCCGCGTAGTCTGACTCACCGCCATGAACTACCGCGGAAGGAGCAGACCGCCTTGTTCGTGTACCGGGACAAGAAGGTGGTCGGCAGTGCCGTTATGGACGTGACCCAGTCATACAAGCTCAAGGCCAACAGCCGTGAGTTCACTGAGACGTTCACCCTTGACATCAAGGACGTCTCCGGGGAGGCCGCCGGCGCGAACCTCGTCCTGAAGGCGGCTTGCGGGGGAACGTGCGTCGCCACGGTGAAAGTCCCCGGGGCGGGTGTGGCCAAGGGCCGGCGCATGAGCGGCACTATCACCTACAAGGACACGACGACCGGGCGGAACACCACCCGCACCACCTACACTCTCACCGGCACCAATCCAAGCTTTCCGCCCGCCACCGACAGATGGACGTCGCCCGGCTATCGGTGCGACTCCTGTCCGGCCTCGCGGTCAACTGGGACGAGGAGCGCGAGATCATCGACGGGGCCGACATCGCCACTTGGCGCGCGGAGGCCGCCGAGAACTCCTCCGACAAACTACTCCCACTGTACGAAGAGGCTCTGGCCACCGAGCAGGACGAACAGCAGCGCCGAACCCTGCAAGACGGCCGGGACTGGGTGGCGGCCGGAAATGCGGTCGATCCCCGTGATGCTTCGATGTGTTCATACGACGCCGTCCGTGCCGAGCTTCCCACCCTGCTCGGCCTCCTGGACGATCAGAATCCCCGGGTGCGAACCAGGACTGCCTACCTGCTGACCTGGTTTCCCGCATTGGCGGACTCTCTCCTGCCTCTCCTGCTCGGCCGTGCTGCGCACGAGGACGATGCCGTCGCGAAGGCCACCATGCTCGTAGCCGTGGGCATCCTCGGCACGACCCATCTCCCGGAGACCGTGATCGCCGAACTGGATGCCGAGGACACCCTCATACGCTGGGCTGCCGCCATAGCCATCGTCCAGACCGCCCGAAGCGCCGCCGCGGAACTCGACGGCCCGCTCCTCGACCAGGCCGTTGCCGTACTCGCGGCCGCGGCCCCTGCGCCTGTTCCCGCGACCGACTACAGCCTGGGCGACTTCCACAGCCACACCGCTGACGTTCTGCTCGCCCTTCCGCCTTCCCCTGCCTCACGCGCCGCAGTCGCCGCCTGCCTGCCGTCCGTCCGCACGTCGGAGAGGGCGTTCAGTACCTGATCCATATCCCTGTGGTGCTCCTCTAACGGCGCGGTCCAGGTCCATGTAGCGTCAGCGCCAGGGGGGCGAGATGAACTTCGACGAGAACGAACCGCAGTCTGTTCGGGAGGAGCGTTTCGCCGCCGAACGAGCTGCAGGCAGAGCTGCACGCAAGGCCGCGAAGCTCGACTCATGGGGCGCTCACATCGGCGCGGCCATCGTGACCGTCGCCCTGGTCCTCCTCACCTGGTACGGCAACCTGGTCGCTCTGGGCGTGGTCAGCGGGATCTTTCTGCTCTGGTTCTCTGTAGCCCTCACATGGGCCTACGCCGACGGGGACCATGGTCGGCATGCACTCCAGCGGGCGTACAACGTCACCTTCGGATGGGGCGACGGGTTCTGAGCGTCAAGCACTTGCGGGTGTGAGCGCGTTCAGTCCCGGGTGTGTTCGCGGGAGGCCGGCTGGCTGGCCCGGCGGGACTGGCGTCGGGTAATACGCCTGGTCATGAGGGTGATCGCGGCCCAGGTGATCAGCGATTCAGAATGCTGGATGAGGCGTTCGTGGTCGCGGGCGTGTCTGCGGGCGTGCATGACCCAGGCGATCGAGCGTTCGACCACCCAGCGCCGGGGCAGGACGACGAACCCGACCGCGTTCTTCGGCCGGCTCACCGTCTTGACCGTCAAGTTCAGGTACTTCTTTGCCCAGGTCACGAGTTGTCCGGCGTAGGCGGAATCAGCCCAGACGATCGTGATCTCGGGGTGCATCAGCCGGAGCCGGAACAGACCTTCCTTCGCCGCGTCGCGGTCGGTGATGTCGGCGGGGGTGACCATCACGAACAGCGGCAGGCCTTTGGTGTCGACCACGAGGTGCCGCTTGCGCCCGTTGATCTTCTTCGCCGCGTCGTAGCCGCGCGAGTCCTTGCCGACAGTCTCGGCGGCCTTCACGGACTGCGAGTCGATGATGGTGGCGACCGCTCCGGGCGATCGGCCCATGTCCCGGCGGACGCGTTTTCGGAGCTGGTCACGTAGGTGGCCGACGACTCCGGCGGCTGCCCAGCGGGCCATGAAGTTGTAAGCCGTCCGCCAAGGCGGGAAGTCCTTGGGCAGGGCCCGCCACTTGCAGCCGGTGTCGACGACCTACCGGATCGCGTCCACGATCTCGCGCCGCGGGTGCTTCTCCGGCCGCCCGCCGCGCGGGGTCTCGCAGGCCGGGACGGGCAAGAGGGGTTCGATCAATGCCCACTCGTCGTCGTAGGTCGCCAAGCACTGACATTCCCATGTCGCCCGACAGTAGCCGACGCCGCCCGCCAGGAGCAGCGTGCCGAGGACCAGGAGCAGCAGGACCGGCAGGGCGAGCGAGGACACGGGACGGTTCCCTTCGTCGGGCATGCCGAAGCTCGGCATGCGGGGTGTGGGGTGGAGCGTCGGCGGGCCGGGATGTTGGACGTCCCGGGTCGGCCGGACAGCAGAGTGCGACGGGCGGGGGTTAGCCCCGCAACCCATCGGGCGACGTCCTCACCTGATCACCGCCCGCGGCCCCATTCAATGAATTCGGGCAAACGTCTTCGCAGCTCAGAGCCAGGGCGCGGCTATTGAATGGCGGGCGGGCCGGCTCTACCTGACGTGCCCATGTCCGCCCATTCTCTATGGCAAGGCTCGGATCGCGCCTCCCGATCGGAGACGCGACTGCCGAGCAGGCCGGCGGCCGCGGCCCGCGCCCTTCTCCCACAGTCGGCCGTTCGTCCGTCTCGGCGGCGCACGCGGGCGCTTCGGCTCGACGACCCAGGCCTGATGCTCACCCAGAACGCTTCGTGCGAGGCTCGGTTGTCGGTCTGGGCCGCGAACGCCGGCGCCGGCACTCTCGCCGGCGCTCTCGCCACCCTGACAGAGGGTGTGCTCGGCGCGGCACTGTCCCAACTGACCGTGGCGGGCACGGGCCGGTTGGCCGTGCCGGGTGAGGTGCCGGCCGCCGCACTGAGGCGGGCGACCTATCCTGGCCACCTCGCGTTTGAGGTGGGGTAGGGGGAGCCGCATGGCCGACGGGTGGATCCGCACCGACTGGGTGGAGACGGTGTCTGGGGATGGCATGTATCTGATGCAGACGCGTCTGGGGGTGAGGGTTTCTACGTCTGAGGGTCGCAAGTTCGTTACCTGCGCGCTGACCCGGAGGACGTACGTGGTGAGGGACGGTGTTGCCTGTAGGTATTCCGCCTACGCACTCGGTCGAGACTGGAGCGGCGGTCTGGACGACTACGACTTCGACATTGTTTCCGCTACCGGGGGTCCTCCGATCCGGAACTTCTTCGAGCGGAACGGCGTGCCGACCGAGAATCTCGACGGCGCTGTGTTCCGTGGGAGTCAGGGGCTTGACGATGGCGAGTACACCGTCCGGATCGCTGCGGGAATGACGACCAGCTGGGTGAGTGGGACGGGACAGACCATCAAGCTGTCTGTCCCGGGCCATCAACTGGCTTTCGTCGTGGCGGGTTCCGCGCGGCAGGAGGTGCGCGCAACGACTGTCGGCCCGTCGGCCGCGCGGCCTTTCATGGAGATCCCTGTGGTCGACTGGTGCGACCAGCCCACAGCGGAGGCGGCGTGGGAGGCCTACCTGCACGGGAACGGAATCCGCCGGGATCATTTCGGAATCTTCTCCCCACGGCACCTGATGGGGCATCAACGCGGTACCGCTCTGGGGATTCTCCGGAGCGAGGGCTACGACATCCCCTCAAGCCCGCAACCGGCCAAGACGGGGCAGACCGGGCTGGGCGACTGGGGCGGAGCATGGATGCAGGCCGATGTGCTCACCGCCCTGCGCGCCGTCCCGGACGACACCGCGCAACGCGCGTGGCATCAGGGAGTAAAGGAAGCCCTTGACATAGCAGAGGAAATGTACGTCCTGTGGACTACCGACGTGTTCTGACCGGGCTCGCTTTCCCTCCACGACCGCCCCTGGCGGGCACCGTGTAGAGCCCGGCCGCCACGACGGAGTGGTCGTGCCCGCCCGCCGACAGCAGGCGGCCTGGTGGGCGCTACCCGGCCGGTACCGGATCGCGGCCCGGGGCCTGCTGCCGGCCGGCGCTTTGCTCGCGGTGGGCGGGCCGTCTTGGTCTGGGGCAGACGGACTCCGTCTGGATGTGTGGTGGCGTGCCGGTCCACGACGTCGCGCGGTCCATCGACCGGGGGGCAGGGCGTCGAATGAGGCTGATCCTTTGGAGTGAACACCCTGACAATGGATCTTGATGGTCCAGGGAAAGATGTCCAGGTGGGACGCAAGTCTCCGTACCCGGAGGAGTTTCGGAGGGATGCTGTCGCGCTTCACCGCGCCGCAGCTGGCAAGCGGACGTACGCGGCTGTGGCCGCGGATCTCGGCATCACCGCTGAGTCGCTGCGGAGGTGGGTTCGCAAGGACGAGACCCAGGCCTCGCCCAAGGGTCGCGACGGTGGCGTGAGCGTGGCGGTGGAGTTGGACCGGCTGCGAGCTGAGAACGCCCGGGTGCTTCAGGCCGAGCAGGAGTGGCGGCCGTTGCTGCCGGTCAGCAACAGGCGTTGTGGCAGGTGGCGGGACCACCGGCAGGTAATTGACGGGATTTTGCACCGGGTGCGGACGGGCGTTCAGTGGCGTGACCTGCCCGAACGGTTCGGTCCGTGGAAGACCGTCTGCGAACGGCACCGACTGTGGTCGGGCGACGGGACATGGGAGCAACTGCTCCAGCAGGTGCAGGCCGCCGCTGATGCGGCGGGTGACATCGACTGGGCCATCTCGCTTGACTCCACCATAGTGCGGGCTCATCAGCATGCAGCCGGCGCCCGCACCGACCCGCCGCCAGTACTCGCCTCAAAGGGGGATGCAGTTCCAGAACACCAGCGCGAACCCGCATGGCAGAGCCTGCCCGCCCGCCTGATGGAGGTGGTGCGGAAGGTGAGGGCTTGGGCCGCTCGCGCGGCGGGTTCACCACCAAGATTCACTTAAGTGCGGACGGCCGCTGCCGCCCGCTGTCTCTGATCATCACCCCAGCTCAGCGGGCAGACTGCACCCAGTTAAAACCGGTTCTGAAGAAGATCCGCGTCCCGAAGCTCGGGCCAGGCAGGCCACGCAAGAAGCCCGACAGTGTCGCCGCCGACAGGGCATACAGCAACGGCCCGTGCCGCGACTACCTGCGGCAACTGGGCATCCGGCACACGATCCCGGAGAAGACCGACAGCCGGGCCGCCCGCTTACGCAAGGGTTCACGCGGCGGACGGCCACCGGACTTTGACGAAGAGCGGTACAAGAAGCGAAACACCGTCGAGCGGGCCACCAACCGCCTGAAGCAGCACCGGGCGGTGGCCACCCGCTACGACAAACGTCGTTACGTCCACCTCCGCACCGCAACCGCCGCAGCCCTCACCATCTGGCTCCGCACGTGATCGCCCGGACAAGTCCTAGTCGACAGTTCGCGAGTGGCTCTCGGGAACGTCACGAGATCCCGTCCGGCCGAAGACCGGGCGGGATCTCGGCGTTTTCGGGAAGCATGGCAGCCGTGACCGAAAAGCGCCCCTAGGATGATCAACTGATCATCGTTCAACGGGGAGAAGAATCGTGCGATTTGCCTGGCAGGACACACCGGGGCAGGTTCGGGACGCGGCCACCTTCATAGGTCTGCCGAACCCCGCCCTGTGGTCCGGACCCCCGGTCCGGGAGGGCGACCTCGCCGGATGGATGGACGAGGTCAAGTACTTCACCCGGATCGAGATCGACTCCGTCATCACCCTGCACAGCCGCTCCGGCACCCCCTTCGAGCTGTACGGGCGGGGCAGCGACTTCCTCAACCCGGTGCGGATGGCGCGCTACGTGCCCTGCGTGATCGAGGCGGAGAACGCCGAGGAGAACCCGAAGGTCCTCGCCCTCGCGCGTACCGCATGGCGGGAGCACGTTGACGCCGTCGCGCAGCGCTTCGGCGCTCCCGTCCGCGTCGCGGAGGACGACGACGAGGTCCTGGAGGCGATCTGGCGCCTGGCCGGCGACGAAGGCCCGGACCTGCGCCTGTGGCTGAACGTCACGCAGGTCCTGGTCCCCGACAGCCCGCTGTACACCCGCCTGCCCGGCCGCGCGCTGATCCGCCTCGACGCGCACGCCCCAGAGGACATGGCCGGCGTCACACCCCGCCCGGTCGACGAGGCCAACGACGTGCCGGAATGGATCCCGGACGGGTACCAGAAGCACGCGGTCGATCTGGCGCGGGCCGAGTACGAGGCGTTCGAGGACGAGGACCGCGTCGTCGACCGGGTTCGGCACGCCCTCGGCGGCGCCGTCGCCGGCGGCGGATCCGTCCTCGACCTCCTCGGGACCCTCGTCGACACGCCCTTCGAGGTCCGGCCGGAGGCCGATTCGTACAGCTCGCAGCACATCTTCCGGCACCCCGACGCCCCCCAGGGCCGGCTGCCCGCCCTCCACGTGGCGCACGTGATCAGCGTCCTCGCCAACCACGGGCAGGAGGGCTCCGCCCGCACCGCGCAGTCGGTGGAGCCGGGCCTGACCCTCCACCACCTCGACCTGTTCAATCCCCGGGTGCAGAACTCCCTCGGCGTCACCGGCCGGGAGGCCTGCGGGGTGTGGCGACTGACCCGCGCCGGATTCGAGAAGTCGATCGCGGGTAAGGCGTACATGATCACCCCGGCGGACGTGATGGAACGCCTGCGCACCGCAGCGCTCGCCGCCAGAACCCCCGAGGAGGGTGAGCCGCCGTCAGAATGACGGCATGACGAGCCATGACGGTGAGACGGTCCAGACGTGGCAGGCGCTGGGCGGGGCGGCGGAAGCGGTCGGGCGGGCGGTTCGAATGGCCGCTGTCGGTTCGGACTCCCGGCGTTCTTCGTCAGCCGTCAGGTGATCAGCCCTCGCTCGGCGGGACCGAGGAAGGTGCCCCAAGCCGCAGCCGACACGGTCAATGATCGGCGCTCCCGGTCCTTGGAGTCCCGGATCAGCACGCCCTCGCGGTCCAGGAATGCGTGGGCTTCCACACAGGCTTCCTCAAAGTCGCTGCTGTAGGTGCTCTTGTGCCATCCGGTCGACGGAAGCGGCTGCCGCCGAGGCGGCGGCAGTAGGCCGCCGGCCCCCGTCGGAGCGGTTGGCCAACTCCGGAATGAGGTCGGTGACGGCGGGCCCGGCAGCCCGCCGTCGCCGCCCAGCCCGGGGTCGAAGACCCTCGTAGTGGACGGCGCCTCTGTCATTCGAGGGGCAGTGGCTGTGCGGCTACGGAGCGGCGGGCGGGCTGCCGGCGGGCCTGCACGCGGAGCATGAGGCGGTCCATGAAGTGCTTGGGCGGCAGGTAGCCGTCGGTCTTGGCCAGCAGGTAGTCGGCGAGCAGCAGTTTGCGGGCCGCGACGGTCGTCGCGCCGTGCGTGACGCCTGCGGATTCGATCTCCAGGGCCAGGGCATCCAGATCGCGTTCGAAGTCGGCGTAGATACGGCGTGCCGCACCTTCGACGAGGTCCCCCGCGTCGCGGGCGGCTCCGCTGACCATCCACTGGTGCCGGCGGAGTTGATCAGCCCGTACCACGCCGGCAACAGCCCCACGAGCAGGGGTTTACCCGGGCGGGGAGAGGGATTCACCGGCGAAACGCCACTGCACCCCGAACCCTGCTCCCGCTACTTCAGCCGACCGCTGCCGCCGGGCCCGCACCGAACGACGGAACATCCTCGGGCGTCACATCCAGGCGCAACCGGACAAACCTGAGGGGGTGGCGGAAGATGCCGCCGTGGTCGACGGACCGGTCGGCCTGATCTCCGCCACCAAGTCCGGCCGAACCTCCGTCACGTCCAGGACGTCACGCCGCCCCCACGCGGCCGCGAACCGCACACTCGCCCGCGGGTACCCGGCTTCGGGCGGAACCAGGTGCTCCGCGACCCGGCGGGCCTGGTCCGGCCGCGGCGTCACCACGCGGCCGACCGCGCGCAGCCGACCCGTGGCGTCGTAGCCGCCGAGGACCAGGAGCCGCGGGCGGGTCAGGGTGCCGGTGATCGCGCCGATGATCGCTTCAGTACGGCCTTCGTCCGCTCATCCTGCTCACGCTGCTCCTCGGCCTGCACAGCTGCCGGATCCGGCGGCGACAGGCGGTCACCGTGCCCCGTCCACCCCCGTCACACGGGCGATGAGCGGCAGCGTCATTTCCGGCGGCCGACTCCCACCGGGCGAGCGGTGAGCTGCGCCCGGATTCCGGGGTGCGCAGTGCCGGCCGATCGCCTCCGGCCACCGCAGCCGCCGTGAGGAAGAGTTTGGTGCCGGAAGGGCTGCTCGCCCCGCCGGTGCGGTGGTGATCCGCACCCGACGGCGAAAAAGCGAATGACCGGCCGCGTCGAGCCAGGTCTTGCAGGCGGACGGCGGATCTGTCCGCCCGAGACCACGCCCGGAACTGGCCAGCCCCGACTATGGGGCGAAGCAACAACAACGCGGCCCTCCCGACATTCGCACCGGGCAGCGTTGGCAGTCATGGCGTCGCGGAAGGTGCGACCGGCCCAGCTCATCCTGCGGGTCGAGGTCTCGTCCGGGAGGGGTGTCCTCCTACTCGTTGTCGAACCAGCGGCGGGGTGCGCCTCCTTCGTGATGCAGCCCCTCGTGGCCGCGCGGCAGAGAGCAGAAGAAGTTGCCCTGCGGGTCGGTGTCCCAACTGTCCGGCCCACTCACGCCACAGCGGATCGGAAGAGTCGTGGGCTCCGCAGTCTGTATGTCGGGGGAGAACCCTGTATCGGTCTGGCCCTCGGAGCCGGAGTTGTGCTGGTTCTGATTTGTCATCATGCCCCCATCGTCCTACAAGCCCATGGGCTGGGTCGCTCGCGGCTACTGGCCTTGAGGGCGGGGCCAGGGCTCAACTCGCCCTCCACAGCGTTTCCAGTGCGGTCCCGGTGGAGACGCTGTCGCGGGCCCGCTCAGCAATCCGGGCACACACGTCCGCCAGAGCCCGCGGATCCCGGGCCACGTGGCGCTCGATCACAGCCCAGCCAGGTGTCCCGTCGGGGGCGGGCAGCGCCACGATGTGGTGATCGGTACGACCTGTGATCAGGACAGCGAGCAGGGCCAGGTACTCGCGTTGCAGGTCGGAGCCGAGGACCGCGCCGTCCGGGCCCGCCGGCAGGGCGGGTTGCGCATCGGCCAGCAGTTGGCAGGTGGCGTCCGCGGCGCGGATCACCGTCTCGAAATCAGCCGAGCCCAGGCGTGCCAGGGCCGCCCGCAGATATTCGCCGAGCACGTCCGTGTCATCACCATGTGTGTCCATCCCCGGCCCCTTACCCACGCTCGGGTCCGACACTACGCCCGACCGGGAGCACTGTCCGGCGCTCGAACACGAACACGGGACGACAGGCGCCGGCGCCGCGCGCGCCTACTACGAACTCCACGGGACGCTCGCCGCGCCGCGGTAGGCGACCGCCCTGGACGTGGCGGTGGGCAGTGGCTCACCAACCTCCGCCGACCCGGCGGACTCGGCAAGGACCCCGTACGAGCCGAGCGACGGGCGGCGGCGGCGCCAGCCGCGATCGACGAGGACTGAAACCCGGCCGAACGGGGCTGGACCGTCGACTGGCAACGCCACCACGCCTACCTCGCCCAACTCCTCGCCGAGGGCGCCCGCCTGTCCGCGATCGTGCCGGGGGGTGACCCGACACGGCGAGGACGTCGGCCGCTGGCTCGCCACCCAACGCCGCGACTTCGACCGGCTCACCGAGGGACAGCGGGCCCGACTCGCCGAACTGGGGGTGAAGAAGACGCCACGGGCCCGTCGGGCGCCCGCGAAGGCACCCGGGGTCTACCTCCGTCCGGGCGCGGCGCGGCAGCGTTCCAGAGCGGTATCCAAGCCCTCGCCCAGTACCGGGAACGCGAAGGCGGGGCGTTCCGGGGCCGCGGTCACGTCGAGGAGCTCCCCGACGGGACCGCGCACCGGACCGGCGTCTGGATCGTCAACCAGAAGCAGCGCCGGGAGCGGCTGCACCCGGACCAGTTCGCCGCGCTCGGCATCGACTGGGCGGCGAACACCCCCTGACGCCGGGTTGGGCAAGCCGTACGCCGGGGGGCTTGCCCAGGCCGGCCCAAGGCTTGCCCACCCGGCATTCGCATGGTGGGCAAGCCCTTGACCACCTTCGGGGCGATGGCGGTCAAGGGGTTGACCGCCATCGGATCGCCGGAGCATCCGCCGCGTGCGGGGCCGGGCGGTTCAACGGGCTGCGATGAGGCCGAGGCAGGCGACGACCAGGGCGACCGCCATCCCGGCCGCCGTGATCGGCGCGACAAGGGCGGGGTGGCGGTGGGCGACGTAGCCAACGCTGCCCGCCAGGAGCAGCGTGACGAGGACCAGGAGCAGCAGAACGGCCAGGGCGAGCGAGGACACGAGACGGTTCCCTTCGTCGGGCATGCCAAGGTCTCGGCATGCGATGGGGGCGGAGCGTCGGCGGCCCGGACGTTGAACGTCCCGGACCGGCCGGACAGCAGAGTGCGACGGGCGAGGGCTAGCCCCGCAACCCGCCGATCGACGCCCTCACCTGAACACCGCGCGGCGTGCCATTCAATGAATCCTGGCCGCCGTCCTCGCAGCTCCTGACCGTGGCTCGGCTATTGAGTGGCGGGCGGATCGGGTGTACGCCGACGCAGACGTCAAGAACCCGTGCATGGCCGCCTGCGGGCAGCCGCCAGGGGACTCCAACTCAGCCAAGGGATCGCCTGCGTGTCGGGCGCAGAGTAGATGTCAGCGTGGCACGGAGTTCTGTCAGTGACGTCAGTGTGTGATGCCGCGCTGGAGGTAGCCGCAGGGCCCAGCACGGGAGCGCGGCGCGGCCGAGGTGCCACTCGATGCAGAACTGGGAGAAGACGTCGGCACAGATGCATAGGCTTCGGGGTTCGAGTGCTGCCACCAGCTGGAGAAACCCGTGCGGTTCATCGTCCAGCCCACCAGAGCCTTCCCCTCCGACGCCGGCCCCGGCGTCGCCGCTCTCCTCGTCCCGGACCGCTGGGACGACCACCACTTCAAGACCAGCTTCGACCTCTGGATCCGGCGGGGCGCCGACACCCTGCCGGTCGGGATAGGCCGCGTGAAAATCGCCCTGCACAACCGCGCCACGAAGTGGATCCGCCTGATGGTGGTCCCGCTGGCAGCGGACACCGACGAGGACCTCGTACGCAGGATCGAGGGACGGATCGGAACGGTCCTGCGGCCGCTCGACACCAAGAGGCTCCCCACGATCGGCGCGCCCCGGCGACCCACCTGGCGCCGGGCCTCCCAATAACAGGGCGCAGAGGGCACAGCGAAGGCCCCCCACCGCAGAAGCGGTGGGGGGCCTTCGCCTTCTGCGGTCACAGATCGATGTGGTGGATGCACTGCTTTACCGGCTCGGGTACGGGATCGCCTGCGGCGGCTCCATACCGACGGATCGGATGTATCCATTGGTTGCTGGACATCAAGCTGCAATGCTGACTCACTGAACCTTCCTCTTCCCCTGGAGAGCACCGTGGGCCTGAGCGCCAAGGGCGAACCCGCCATCGTGAAGGACGAGACCAAGGTCGATGTCAGCTTCCACCTTCAGCCGGGGAGCCTCATCGTCACCCGAGGGAGCAATGCCTTCGAGGCGTACCACGCCTCGGTGGAGTTCGTTGATGTCAGCGACGGGCCATGGCTTGTGGACAAGGCCAGGCTCACGGCCAAGGGACCGGACGGCAAATCCGTAGTGTTGACCGTGGATCTACTCAACGACACGTACGACGGCCCCAGGGCCGGGGTTCCTGCTTCGATCTGGAAAGTCGTGGCGCTCGCATCGACCACCGCCGGAGACATCGGTATCACGTACGCCACGCCTGACCCGCGCCCGATGTAGCCCTCCTCGGAGGAGTCGTCAGACCTTTTGCGAAACTTCGGCGATGAGCACCACACGCCGCCCGCTCGGGCCCGGACCGGTCCCCACCGTCGCGGACCAGGAGCCGCCGGTGGCCCCCGGCGGACCGCCGCAGAGCGGGCCGCACAGGGCGAGCTCCGCCGGTCCGTCCTAACATCAACTACCTCCGCCTCATCTGGGCGCCGGCCGCCGCGCATGGGTGCGGCGTGCCGCGACTGGTTGCCGTGGCACGCCGCACCCATGCGGTGGCAGGCAGGTCACCCGCGTGGCGGGTGTGGCTGCCCAGTGGGGGTCAGTGGCTGTGGTGGTGGTGTCCGCGCCGGCCCCACGACTCGCTGTCGATGATGTTGCCCCGGTTGTCGCGCAGGGTGGCGGTGTCGCGCTCGTCCCAGATCTGGGTGCGGCGGCCCTGGTAGACGTCACGGTGGGTGTCGCGGCCCTGACCGGTGTGGACCTTGACGCTGGAGCGGCCCTCCAGGCGGAAGTCGTTGAAGCGGTAGCGGTTGCCCTGCTTGTCGGTGAGGGTGAAGCCGCGCAGCTGAACGCCGTGGCGGCCGGTGTTCTTCACCTCGACCCATTCGCTGTTCAGAGCGCGGTTGTCGCGGCCGCGACCGGCG
This sequence comes from Streptomyces sp. Isolate_45, assembly GCF_024721315.2. Classification (GTDB taxonomy): domain Bacteria; phylum Actinomycetota; class Actinomycetes; order Streptomycetales; family Streptomycetaceae; genus Streptomyces. The sequence continues at coordinate 7,123 of NZ_JANFAK020000087.1, read as the reverse complement.
TTCTCGACGTCACCGATGACGAGGGAAGTGTGCTGGCCGCGGTCGCGCCGGTGGTCGTCGGCGGCGGCCGGGACCGCCGCGGCGCCGATCAGCGCCCCGGCGGCCAGGAGACCGGCGAGGGTGCGGCGGGTGACGAGAGAAGCAGACATACGCGAGGCTCCTTGGAAAGGCAGTCCAGCCCGGCCTCGTGAAAGCCGGGCGGACTTCGAACAGTTCCCGGCGTCCTGCCGAGGAGCCACACTCTGGACCCCAACCACGCCCGAAAGCCATGAAAACGACTGTTGTTTCCCAATACAGACATATCTGTGACCCTCCACTGCACGGGGCACGGGTCAAGACCAGGTTGACCCTCGAACGCAACCCCTCCATCACGCACCCAGAAGGCACACGGACCGCAGCGCCCCACCTCATTCGCCACCGGGCTCCGTGCCATCAGCCGCGCCTGCGCCAAACGGGTTCAAGACCCTGTAACACGGGCGAGGAGCTCCACACCGTCCACCTGGAACACGTCGAACGCCACGAAGTGGGCCGGCCGTCGGGCCGCCGGCCCGGGAGCGGTGCGACTTCGGGCGGCGGCCCGGCGCTGCCGCCGACCAGAATCACGCGGTCGGTGCCCCCGGTTCTGATGATCCAGCCGAGCGCCCGGTGATCACGCCGACATCGACTCGGTACCGAGCAGCACCCGGCCGGTGACTTCTCCCCGTGCGGTGACCGCCGGACGGGGACTGAACAGGTGACCTGTGTCCGGCTGTCCGGTGACCACCGGCCGACCGGTGTCCTTGCACAGGACGATGCCGACGCGGTGCGCCCTGTGCGCCGGGACGATCAGCAGGCGCACCGCCCGCCGAAGCCCGGCCCGCACCGGGCGCACTCACTCGGTGCGGGCGCGGCCGGCCGTAGGGGACGGACGTTGTCGGGGCGGGAGTTGTTGTCGCTCACCCGTGCCCAACGACGGACATCGCGCGCTGTGACGCGGCAGGGCCGGCTCGGAGCGCGGCTTCGGGATCTCACGCTCTGGCGGATACCAGGCCGCGGGGCGGGATGCGGCCCCCGGCATCCCGCACCGGGTGGGGATGCCGGGGGTCGAGGGCGGTCCGGTCGTGGTCAAGAGCGCTCTGGGTACCGGTCCTGACCCACGCCCCATGCCGGCGCGGACTGGTCAGTTGACTGCACCAACTTGACGATCAACTCGACTCGGCAAGTGCTGTTGGCGAGCATCTGGGCATGTCGTTGTCGCATGAGGTCTCCCGGGTTCATCGGGACTTGATGGATGGGCGTGCACGGCTGCCCCGTACGGGAGCGGTCGTGGCTGGGCCGTCACCGTCCCTGCCGTGGGTGGTGGTGGACGGTGCGGAACGTGAGGTGCAGGCGGTCAGCAGCTTTCTGCGAGACCGTCTGCTGAGTGATGTGAGTCCGTTGACTTGCCGGAGCTACGCGTTTGATCTGCTGCGTTGGTCCCGAGTGCTGTGGCTGCTGGACGTCGGATGGGAACAGGCCACCGAGGCGGAGACGGCTGCGATGGTGGGGGGCTACGGACTGCTCGGAACCCGCAGCGGCAACGTCACCGCGTGGGCGGGTTTCCAGCTGGGACGGTGAACCCCAAGACGGGCAAGCGCACACCAGCGGCCGGGTATGCGCCAGCGACCATCGCGCACGCGCTCACAGTGGTGCACGGGTTCTACGAATTCCACATTCACTTCGGCCGCGGTCCGGTACTCAACCCGGTGCCGGTCAGCTCAGCTCGTCGCGCGGCCTTGGCTCATCGCTCGCCGATCGCGGCCACGGTCCCATTCCGGCGAGGGAGGCTACGTCCGAAGGTGCCAGCCCGCCAGCCGCGGGCGATTCCTGACCCGCAGTGGGAGGAGCTGTTCGGCCGGATGCGGTGCACTCGGGACCGGGCCCTGCTGTGCTGTTACGTCGATTCCGGGGCCCGGGCCAGTGAACTGCTGGGACTACTGCTGAGTGACATTGACTGGCAAAAGGGCCAGCTCTGGGTGATCTCGAAGGGAAACCGGGAACGGCAGCCGATCCCCGTCTCCCCGACCGGGCTGGCCTACCTCGCGGCCTACTTGGAGGAGGCTGGCCTCCCCGAGGACGGTCAGCCGATCTGGCGGTCCCGGCGTGGTGAGGTGCGTCCGCTGACCTACTGGGCGGCCCGTCGCAGCCGACGACGTGGTCGCAGCAGTACGACGCCGAGGACATCGAGGTGGTATTCGGTGCCTGGTAGTCAGGCAGGAACCAGTGCCCGGGTCCAGGGTCCGACCACCAGCCGGGTCCGTCGGCATGAGCGGGTCACTCACTATGACCGGGACTTCAGCTTCGCCCCGACAGCCATCCAGCCGGTGGCGCCGACGCCTTCCAAGGGCCCGCCCCGCCCGCTGGGAGACCTGTCGCAAGCATCAGCAGAAGAGATCGTCACCGTCGTCTGCCGGAAGTTCGCCACGAGCCCACGCAACGAGAAGTATCTGCGGAGCTCGCTCTGCCCTTTCCTTGGGCACCTCTCCCGATTCCCGGGCCAGACCTGGCAGGAACGGTGGGCCGCCGCAGGCCTCCAGCAACGCGGCCGCCAGGCCGCCGAGCTCCATGGAGGCAAACCTGGAGGCACGCAGGCCAAGCGCTTGAACACAGCCGCGGGCTACGCCTTCGCCGTCCGGCTGATCCAGCCCTCCCTTCTGGCCTTCCGCTCCTACGCCTTCCCCCAGTACACCGATGTCTTCCGCGAGGCCGCCCAGGACAGGCTGCTGGAGACGTTCATCGAACGGTCTGACGCCAGGTCGATGGCACAGAAGTCTCACCGACAGTCCCGGTACGACATCTGCGCGGCATTGACGGTCTACGGCATCGAGCTGGCCGACCTGACGCCGGAAGGTCTGCTGCACTACGCGACCGAATGCCGCAAGCACGGTGTCACCCTGGGGGAACACCCTGCGGACGGCTGTTTCGCGGGCACGAAGTGCTGGCCCGTCCTGGTGGAGATGGGGCACTTTCCGGAGTCGGCACCCTGCTCGATGCGCTCAGCCGTCGTCCGCGGTCAGCGCAGCGTGGCCGAGCTCGTTGACCGCCACAAGATCCGTAACCATGACATCCGCGACCTTTTTGTCGACTACATCGCGCGCCGCCGGGTGGAGGTCGACTACTCCACGCTCCAGTCGCTGGTGCACAACCTGGTCAGGCTGTTCTGGAAGGTGATCGAGGAGGTTCGCCCCGAACAAGCCGATCTCAGGCTGGATGAGGACGCCATCGCGCACTGGAAGGAGCGGCTTGCGGTCCGCCCGGACGGCAAGCCCCGCCTGCACGTCGATGCGCCGGTCATGGCAGTGCGAGCCCTCTACCTCGATATTCACACCTGGGCAGCTGCTGAGCCGGAGCGCTGGGGACAGTGGTCGGCCCCCTGCCCGGTCCGCGATGCGGACCTGCGCTGGTTCCACGTTCGGCGCCGCCGTGTCCAAGAACGCATGGCCAACCGGACACGGGAGCGCCAGCCGGTACTTCCTGTCCTCTCTCAGCACGTCAACGACCAGTGGCACCAGCAACGCAAGCTGCTGGAGGCGGCCCGCGGCGTCGGCCTGGGTGAGGCTTTCACCCTCGATGGTGTCACCTGGCAGCGGGCGGCATCCCGGTCCGACCTGACCCGAACAGATCCCGCGACGACACCCGTCCGAGCGATCAACCGGGAGACCGGGAAGCTGGTGGAGCTGAGCCATACCGAGAACCAGGTGTTCTGGCAGTGGGCGATCGTGGAAACCCTGCGGCTGGCCGGCCTGCGTGCCGAAGAGCTCACAGAGCTGACACACCTGAGCGTCCGCAACTACCAGCGCCCCAACGGCGAGGTGGTCGCCCTGCTGGTCATCAGCCCGTCCAGGACCGACCGGGAACGCGTTATCCCAATGTCCGGCGAGCTGTTCCACGTCATCGCACAGATCATTCGCCGTCACTTCAACACACACGGCACCGTCCCAGTCTGCACCCGCTATGACCTGCACGAAAAGGTCTGGAGCGAGCCGCTTCCCTACCTGTTCCAGGTCCGGTTCGGCGGTGAATTGCGGGCAATGTCCACCACCACGATGTGGCGGATGATTCGCCGGGCCACCGACTCGCTGGCCGTCACACACCCCCAGTTCGAAGAGATCAAGTGGTCCTCCCATGACTTCCGAAGGCTCTATGCGACCGAGCTGGTCAACAACGGCCTGCCGATCCACATCGGCGCCGCCCTCCTCGGTCACCTGAATCTCCAGACCACCCGCGGCTACGTCGTGGTCTTCAACGACGATGTCGTCAAGCACTACCAACACTTCCTCGACCGGCGCCGGGCCAAGAGGCCGGAGAACGAGTACCGCAAGCCGACCGAGCAGGAGTGGAGCGAGTTCAACGAGCACTTCGACAAGCGCCGCGTCGAACTCGGCTCCTGTGGCCGGCCCTACGGCACCCCGTGCGCGCATGAGCACGCCTGCATCCGCTGTCCGATGCTGACGCTCAACCCGAAGATGCTGCCCCGCCTCGACGAGCTGGAGGAAGACCTCCTCGCCCGTCGCGAACGGGCCACCACGGAGGACTGGCGAGGTGAGATCGAAGGCATCGACCTCACCCTCAGCTTCCTGCGGAGCAAACGGCAGCAGGCCCAGCGCTTCGAGCGTCATGGGCCTGTGCCGCTGGGGATTCCCTCCGTTCCTTCATAAAAGAGGCAGGTCAGAGGATCGTAATCAGCACAGCGGACATCAGAAGCGCCGTCTGATGCAGGGCTTGGTTTGTTAACTGCGGCGGTGACTCCGATTCCCTAGCGAGCTGCTCCGTGTTCCCGTGTCTTGCGGATCAGGCGCACCCTGACGTCTGGCAACGCGCCTCCTGTGTTGCCCTTTCAGCGGGCCATCCACGGGACACGGCAGCGGTGAGAGGCCGTCCCCTGTGGGCACAGGGCCGCGATCACCGTGTTGCGGAGGGTTCGACGCTTCCGAAGGGAACACACCAAGCGGACACGCAACTCGATCGGCTGCCGAGCGCCACTGTTGCGGGCGGGGTGTTCCACGGCCCACTGCTGCGCCAGGAAGTCGTACGCGTCGGCGGGTGACGTCTCGTTCATACCGACGATCCGGGCGCCGCGGGAACCCACGGCGTCCTCGATAAGCGTTTTGACCCAGGCCAGCCCCTCCGCATCCGCGTACAAGCCGAAGGTGAGGTCACGCGTCCTCATGCCGCCGGCCCTGTGAACCAGGCGTGAACCGGCGCGAGGGTGGATGACGGGGGCCATCCGTTGACCGTCGCCAGGAGCTGCCAGTAGCGCTCCACGAGCGGGTCGGTGCTCATTCGCAGGCGGGCGAGAAGCCAGCTGCCCAGATTGCTCTCCTCGGCACGCTCGAACGCTTGGGCGTAGAGCTCTGTCAGTAGGTCGGCCGGGGATGCGTCCGCGGCGGAGGCCGGAAACAGCCCGGCAGACACAGCCTCGTTGATCCGTTCGCGCAGCGCCAGGTTGAGGGACTCTTGCAGCGCGATGCCGTCCATCCGGGAGAGTTCTTCCGCCTGGTCCTCGGCTGTCTGCCGGATCGCACGACGGAAGTCCGCTGTCTGGCAGAGTCCGGCAAGTTCCACCCAGGCGTCGACCTGCTCGGGCGTGGGGCCTTCGGGTAGTTCAGGCAGAACGGATTGCATCAGGCTCACGAACTCGGCATTGGTGTGGCAGCCCGTGAAGGCTTCGTCGATGAAGTCGGCCACGAGTCGGTGGCGTTCGGTCCGGGAGAGTGTGGCAAGTCGGTGCACGAGGTCCATCTCCAGAGGAGTAGGGCGGCCGCGTCCGGCAACCGCTCGAAGAAGGGCGCGGCGCAGGCGCAGGGTGCGGATCTGTACGTCCAGGGCGTCCGCGTGCGCTTGCATGACCTCCGACAGGGACGCCTCCCGGTCCAGTACCTTGCGCACCGTGGCCAGGTCGAGCCCCAGTTCGCGCAGTGTGCGGGCCAGCTCGAGGCGGGTTAGCGCGTCCGGACCGTAGAGCCGGTAGCCCGTCGGGCTCCGGTCGGTCGGCGGGACGATGCCCCGGTCGGAGTAGTACCGGATCGTCTTCACCGTCAGTCCGGTTCGGCGGGACAACTCCCCGATGTAATAGTGCGTGTCGCTGCGCATGCCCCCAGCCTTCCGTCTCCCCCTACGGGAGACTCAACCGGGGTGCACAGCAGGGGTTAGGCCGTTTCGAGCCTTGACCCCGGATCCTGAACACGGGTTATGCGGCTGGTGCCAGCGTAGGTGGTGGTGTTTTGAGTGCGGCTTCGTAGGTGATGGGGCTGCGGTGTCCGAGGCGGGAGTGCCGGCGTCGGGTGTTGTAGCGGTTGAGCCATCGGAAGGCATCGAGTCGAGCCTGGCGTTCGTTGGGCCAGCTCTTGCGGCCCTGGAGCGTCTCGCGTTTGAAGGTCGCGTTGAAGGACTCCGCGAGAGCGTTGTCGGCACTGGACCCGACCGCGCTCATGCTCCGCCGGACCCCTGCTGACCTGCAGGCTTCGGCGAATGCCCTGCTCGTGTACTGGGCTCCGTGGTCGGTGTGCATGATCGATCCGGCGAGACTGCCGCGGGTGCGGACCGCTGCTGCCAGGGCGTCGGTGACGAGGTCAGCGCGCATGTGGTCGGCGATCGCCCACCCGGCCAGACGACGTGAGGCGAGGTCGATGACGGTCGCGAGGTAGCAGAACTTCCCGCCGTCGATGGGCAGGTATGTGATGTCGCCGACGTACTTCGTGTTCGGGCGTTCGGCGGTGAAGCCGCGGCCGATCAGGTCCGGTGCCACGGCGGCGGCCGGGTCGGGGACGGTGGTGCGATGGCGACGACGCAGGCGAACCCCTTGGATTCCGGACGCACGCATGATCCTGGCGACACGCTTGTGGTTGACCGCCTCACCGCTGTCCTCACGGAGCTCGGCGGTGATCCTCGGGGCTCCGTAAGTGCCGTCCGATTCCTGGTGCACGGCCCGTATCCGGGCGGCGAGGAGGGCATCGGCTGCTTGCCGGTCTGCGCGGTCCGCAGCTGTCCGGCGCCAGTAGTAGAAGCTCGAGCGGGAGATCCCGAGAATGTCGCACAGCCGCTTCACGCCGTGACGGCGCTGGTGGTCGGCGACGAACTGGAAGCGGTTCACCAGCGCGTCTCC
>NZ_JANFAK020000086.1 GCF_024721315.2 Streptomyces sp. Isolate_45 | reverse complement strand
AGATATAAAAATTTCTTCAAACATTATGCCACTACACGAGGATCTTCCGATCGCGGCGGTCGTGCTCCCCGACAGCCAGGCGTGCAGTCGGACGGCGGCCCGCGCGGGCCGGCGGGCCTCCTCGGGGACGGGTGTGGCGTGCAGCGCGGCGAGCAGCGCGCCGACCTCCCGGAGGGTGTCGTGCAGCGCGCGCGGGCCGCCGGGGACGGCGTGCGGGCCCCCGCCGGCGATGAGCCGGTGGGCCACGGAGTACGGGCCGGGAGCGGCGTACGTCCGGGCGCCGTCCGGCGCCGCCGTGCCCATCAGCAGGCGGGTGCCGGGGGCGGCGGAGGCCCGCTCCACGAGTGCCCGCAGGCGGGCGGTGACCGGGGTGAAGGGTTCCGGGGCCCGCGGACCGGGCCGGCGCAGCCAGTGGTGGCCGCCGTCGGGCAGGGCGGTGACGGTGGTGGCGAGCAGGCCGGTGGCGTAGGCGTCGACGACGACCGGGTCCGGCACCTCTCCGCCCGGCCCGGCGTTCGGGGCGGCGCTCACGGCGTCGGCTCCGCGGTGAGGCGGTGGTGCAGCGCGGCCAGGGCGTCGAGCACCTCGGGCAGCGGGGCCGCGGCCCAACTGTCGGTGCGCCCGGTGGTGAGGCTGAGCGCGGGCACCGGCGGGACGACGACGCAGTTGGGGCGCTCCGCGAGGGACTCGACGTGGCGGCGGTAGGCGTGGCTGCGGACGCCGCCGGGCGGCAGCGCGGGCGCGACGGCGACGGGCGCCGCCGTGCACTGCGCGGTGAGCAGCGACGGGCTGTCGGCGAGGCCGAGCGCGAGGCGGGCGGTGTACGAGAACGTCGAGGGGTGGACGAGTACGGCCTCGGCCCATGCGGTCAGGTCGACGTGCGGGGCGCGCAGGACGGGTTCCTCAGGCCAGGCGTCGACCATGGTGCGGCGGCCCGTGAGCAGGTTGAGGGACTCGCGGGTGACGAAGCGCTGCGCGCTGCGGGTGAGGACGGTCTGGATCTCCAGCTCGGGGTGCGTGGCGCGCAACCAGGCTATCCAGGAAGGCAGTTCGGCGGCGGAGACGGAGCCGGTGGCGATGAGGAGGAGCCGGGTGAACCCGAGCCCGACGGGCGCGGTGGGCGCGGCGGGCGCGGTGGCCTCGGGGGCTGCGGCGGCCCCGGTACGCGCGGCGGCGCCGGTACGTGAGGTGGCGTCGGCGGGGCCGGTGTCCGTGTTCTGCTCGGTCACGGCGGTCACCACCCGTTTCCGGTGAACAGCGCGTCCAGGTCGCGCAGTACGGCCCGAGGGCCCTCCAGCCTGCCGAGGCCGGCGTTGTTGAGGACCACCTCGTCGACGCCCGCCGCGTGGAAGGCGGCGACGCCCGCGGCGATGTCCGCGGCGTCGCCGGTGAGGGCCCCGCCCGCGGCGAGGAGGCTCGCGGCGGTGGCCGCCGGGTTCTCGGTGTCGACCGTGACGCCGGCGCGGGTCAGCATGTCCCGGTAGTGGGGTGCGGCGAAGTGGTCGGAGCTGCCTGCGGCGAGGACGGTCAGGGGGTCCCTGCCGTCGGCCGCGGCGGCCATGGGGACGACGGACACGACGCGCGGCACGGGCCGGCCCGCGGCCTCGGCGCCCTCGCGCAGCGCGGGGACGATGACGTCGCGCACGTACGCCGGCGGGGTGAGCCAGGTGATCGCCACGTCGGCGGTCCCGCCGGCGAGCCGGGCCATGCCGGGCCGCAGCACGCCGAGTCCCACCTCGACGCGGGGTGCGGGCGCGGGCGGGAGGGCGCCGGTGTAGGAGAAGTAGGTTCCGCGCTGGTCGACCTCGTCGCCGTCGAGCAGTCCGCGGACGATGTTCAGGTATTCGCGGCAGGCGGTCAGCGGGCTCCCGTAGGGCTCGCCGAGCACCATTTCCTGGAGGACGCGTGCCCCGGGGCCGAATCCGGCGGTGATCGGGTGGCCGGACGCCGCGGCGAGGGTGCGGGCCTCGATGGCGGCCTGTACGGGATGGCGCAGCGGCATCAGCGAGACACCGATCCCGAAGGGGACGCCCAGCCCCATTCCGCTCAACTGCGCGAGGATCTGGTGCTGTTCGTTGAGGAGCGCCTGTCCGTGCCACAGTGCCCGTGCTCCGCGCCACTGGACGAACGCGGCGAACGGCGCCGCCTGCTCCGCGCGGGTCGGGACCATGGGCAGGAGAACAGAGACGCTGCGGCTCATCGCCGCACCTCCGGGAGTCGCGGAAGGGGAAGGGCAGGAAACAATGGGCGGTGCCCGGCCCGGGTACTGCCCGGGACATGGGGCTGCGGCGGTCCTGGGCGCCTTGCTCGCGCCCAGGACCGCTCGGATCAGCCGTTACCGGCCGCCCCTACTGCTGGTTCAGCAGCCCCACTTGACGGACGCGGCGGTCGCCGCGACGCTCGCCTTGGTGTAGGCGATGGTGGTGAGGGTCGGCGTGATCGCCGGGGCGTCGGCCGACGCCTCGAAGTTCAGCTCGGCGGCGTCGGCGTAGGCCTCGAAGCCACCGACGAGCTCCATGATGCTGACGTTCTCGATCTTCTGCATTGTGCTCTCCGGATCATTGGAAACGCCCGCCTGTCGTTCCGGCGGACGTTCCTCAGTCAACAACCGTGGGCAGCCGTACGGATATTGGCCCTTGGGGAGTTGTCCCTTGGTGAGGTGTCCTTCGGGACAACGTGCCCCGTGCAGATGAGCGGGTGGTGCAGGTGGGCCATCAGCGCGGCTTCGAGCCGGGAACTGACGCCGAGCTTGTCCACGATGCTGGCCACGTGGGCCTTCGCGGTCCGTTCGACGACGCCCAGTTGCCGGGCGATGAGCCGGTTGGGCATGCCGTGGCCGAGCAGTGCGAGCACTTGGCGCTCGCGCCCGGTGAGCGTCCCGATCCCCCGTGGATCGTGGACGGCGCCGCGCAGCTGCGCGCAGTCGCAGTTTCCCGTGCCGTGTGCGTCCATTTCCGTCAACTCGGCGTGCTGGTCAGGCACTTGAGTGGCGGTGGACGTGCGCTCGGATTCCATGGTGCGCAAAGCAGTCACTCTCCCCCGATGGACTGTTCGAAATGCGATCGTAATCATCGGGTAACGGGAGGGCAAAATCCCGGTGGGTGAGACACCTCACATGCTAGAGCGGGAACGGACGACCCCTCAGATCGGCTGTCCGACCTGCGGTTATGCGCCCGCCGGGCCGGGCGCCGGCGCCCCGTACCGGGCCCGTAGCTCGGACACCACCCCGAAGGCCGCCGCCGTCAGCGGCACCGCGAGGAGCATGCCGAGGATCCCGGCGACGCTCGCCCCGGCCGTGATGGCCAGCATGACCACCGCCGGGTGCATCTGCACCGTGCGGCTCTGCACCATCGGCTGGAGGACGTACCCCTCGATCATCTGGACCACCAGCACCACGCCGAGCACCCACAGGGCGATGACCCAGCCCCGGTCGGCGAGGGCGACGAGGACCGCCACCGCGCCCGACAGGAAGGCGCCGAGGTAGGGGATGTAGGCCGTCACGAACACCAGGGCGGCCAGACCCGCTGCCCCCGGCACCCGGAGGACCAGCAGGCCGACGCCGATCAGCACGGCGTCGACGAGCGCGACGAGGGTGGTCCCGCGCATGAACCCCTCGACGGCCACGAACGCGCGCCGGCCCATCGCCTCCATCAGGTCCCCCGAGCGGCTCGGGACCATCGAGCGCAGGGTGCCCACGGCCCGGTCGGAGTCGCGCAGGAAGAAGAAGATCAGCACGAGCGCGAGCAGGGCCGTCGCCAGCAGGGTCGCCACCACGCCGATCCCGGAAAGCACCCCGGAGGCCGCCGTCCCGCCGAACTTCGCGATCAGGTCCCGCGAGTTCTTCGCGACGTCCTCCACCGAGGTGCCCACCGCCCCGAAGTGCTCCGCGAGGCTCCGGCCGGCCTGCTGGAGCGAGGTCAGGATCTGGTCGCCCGTCCTGACGAGCGCGAGGACGACCACGTACGAGGCGCCGCCGACCACCCCGACCACGGCGAGGCAGGTCAGCGCCGCCGCGAGCGAACGGTTGACCCCCATGCCGATCAGCCGCCGGTGCGTCGGCCCGAGCAGGGCCGTCCCGAGCACGGCGAGCAGCACGGGCGTGACGACGGTCCGGAGGACGACGCAAATCCACACGACGACGGCGAGCACGGCGGTGGCGAGCAGGACCACGGCACACCAGGCGGCGAGCCGCCGCACGGCCTCGGGCAGCAGGGGAGTCGGCACCGCTGTATCGAACCACGGTGATCGGCGCCGACCCGGGTCAGTCGAGCGGGTCGGCTTCCGGCTTGGACCGTTCGTGCAACTCGAACCAGATCGACTTGCCCTCGCCCCTCGGGTCGACGCCCCAGACGTCGGCCAGCATCTCCATGAGCAGCACTCCGCGCCCGCTCGACGCCATCTCACCGGGCTGCCGCTTGTGGGGCAGCTCGTCGCTCCCGTCGGCCACCTCGACGCGCAGCCGCCGGGTGCCCGGGTCGCCCGCCGCCTCGGCGACCAGCAGCGCGTCGCCGTCGGTGTGCACCAGCACGTTCGTCACCATCTCGGAGACCATCAGCACCGCCGAGTCCACCTGGTCCGGGTCCGCCCAGTCGTGCAGGAACTCCTGGATCTGCCGGCGGGCCCCCGCGATCCGCCCGGGCTCCGCCTGGGCCACGGTCAGCATCGTGCGCCGGGAGGCCCGCGCCGGGTGCACCGGCGGGGTGCCGCAGCCGCAGCCCGAGCCCTCGCGGCACAGCAGCACCACCGCTATGTCGTCCTCGCGGCGGTCCGCGAGCGGCCCCGTGGTGTGGTGGGAGGACGGCCCGTGCACCGCCTGGACCAGGAGGTCCGCCATCCGTTCCAGGTGCGCCGGACCGGGGGCGGTCGCGTCGCCGCCCGCCGGCCGGGCGGGCTCGGACTCCAGGATCGCCCGCAGCCGGGCCCAGCCCGTGTCGTGGTCGTGCCCGCCGGTCTCGATGAGCCCGTCGGTGCACAGCATCATCGTCTCGCCGGGCTCCAGGACGAACCGGGTCGTCGGGTAGTCGGTGTCCGGGACGATCCCGAGCGGCAGCCCGCCCGCCGTCGGCCGCAGCAGTACCGTGCCGTCGGCCATCCGGACGGCCGGATCGGGGTGGCCGGCGCGGGCCACCTCCAGCGTTCCCGTCTGCGGGTCGCACTCCACGTACAGGCAGGTCGCGAAGCGCGGCCCGAGGTCCTGGCCGGCGTCCTCCTCGCGCTCCTGCGAGGAACACAGCCCGGCGAGGAAGCGGGAGGCCCGCGACAGCACGGCGTCCGGCCGGTGGCCCTCCGAGGCGTACGCCCGCACGGCGATCCGGAGCTGTCCCATCAGCCCGGCGGCCCGTACGTCGTGCCCCTGGACGTCGCCGATCACCAGCGCGAAGCGGCCCGAGGGCAGCGGGATCATGTCGTACCAGTCGCCGCCGACCTGGAGCCCGCCGCCGGTCGGGACGTAGCGGGCCGCGATCGTCATCCCGGGTACCTCCGGACCGAGCTGCGGCATCATCGACCGCTGGAGCCCCGTCGTGAGTTCCCGCTCCGATTCGGTCACACCCGCCCGCTGGAGGGCCTGGGCCAGCATCCGGGCCACCGTCGTCAACACGGACCGCTCGTCGGGCGAGAAGGACACCGGGTGCTTGAAGGCGGCCATCCAGGCCCCCATGGTGCGTCCGGCGACGATCAGCGGGAGGAAGGCCCAGGAGACCCTGCCGAACCGCTGGGCGAGCGGCCAGGCGGCCGGAAAGCGCCGTTTGTAGTCCTCGGGGGTCGGCAGGTAGATCGCCCGCCCGGTCCGGACCACCTCGGCGGCCGGGTAGGCCGTCTCCAGGCCCATGTCGGTGAAGGGGCCCTCCTCCCCGGAACCGTGCCCGTGGTGCCCGATGACCGACAGCCGGTCGCCCTCGACCCCGAAGACCGCCAGCCCGTCCGGGTTGAACCCCGGCATGGACAGCGAGGCCGCCACCCGGAGCACCTCCGACGTGGAGCGCGCCTCGGCCAGCGCCCGGCCGGCGTCCAGCAGGAACGCCTCTCGGGAGCGCCGCCAGTCGCCCGTGATCGGGGTGTGCACGGCGGTCGTGCCGGGCTGCGGCTCGGCGATCTCCTGGATGGTGCCGATCAGCTCGTAGTCGACCCGGCCCCCGGGGGTGCGGCGCTCCACCGGTTTCGAGCGGCTGCGCACGGTGCGCAGGACCCGCCCGTCCTCGTCCATGATCCGCAGGCGGGCCTCCGCGAGGGTGTCCTCGGCGACCGCGAGGGTGACGATGCCGTTGATCTCGTTCCAGTCCACCGGATGGAACCGCGACCGCACGGCGACCTCGGGCAGCACGACGGGCTCGGCGGGCAGCCCGAGCAGCCGGGCGGCCTCGCCGTCGAGCGTGACCTTCCCGGAGGCGTTGTCCCATCGCCACAGGCCCGTGGCGATGGCGGCCAGGACGTCCTCGGTGCGCACCCGGTCATCTTTACAGGTCATCCCAAGGACCTGCCTGTTCGCGGCCCTCTCCGGGCGCGCCAACGCGGTGTCCCGCCCGGGCGGTAACCTGGGGACGGTTGAATCCTCCCTGGTATCGCGTAGAACTGGATGACTGATGCATCGGTACAGGTCCCACACGTGCGGCGAGCTCCGTGCTTCCGACGTCGCCTCCGACGTCCGGCTGAGCGGCTGGCTGCACAATCGTCGAGACCTGGGCGGCATCCTCTTCATCGATCTGCGTGACCACTACGGCATCACGCAGCTCGTCGCCCGTCCCGGCACCGCCGCGAACGAGGCGCTCAGCAGCGTCACCAAGGAGACCGTCGTCCGCATTGACGGAAAGGTCGTCTCCCGCGGCGCCGACAACGTGAACCCCGAGCTCTCGACCGGTGAGGTCGAGGTCGAGGTCACCGCCGTCGAGGTGCTCGGCGCGTCCGCCCCGCTGCCCTTCACGATCAACACGGACGACGGGGTGAACGAGGAGCGCCGCCTGGAGTACCGCTTCCTCGACCTGCGCCGCGAGCGCATGCACCGCAACATCATGCTGCGCTCGGCCGTCATCGCGTCGATCCGCTCGAAGATGGTGGCCCTCGGCTTCAACGAGATGGCGACCCCGATCCTCACCGCGACCTCCCCCGAGGGCGCCCGTGACTTCGTCGTCCCGTCCCGCCTGAACCCGGGCAAGTTCTACGCCCTGCCGCAGGCGCCGCAGCAGTTCAAGCAGCTGCTGATGATCTCCGGCTTCGACCGGTACTTCCAGATCGCGCCCTGCTTCCGTGACGAGGACGCCCGCGCCGACCGCTCGCCGGGCGAGTTCTACCAGCTCGACGTGGAGATGTCCTTCGTCGAGCAGGAGGACGTCTTCCAGCCGATCGAGCGCCTGATGACCGAGATCTTCACGGAGTTCGGCAAGGGCCGCGAGGTCACCTCGCCCTTCCCGCGGATCCCGTTCCGCGAGTCGATGCTCAAGTACGGCAACGACAAGCCCGACCTGCGCTCCAAGCTGGAGCTCGTCGACATCACCGACGTGTTCGAGGGCTCGGAGTTCAAGGCGTTCGCCGGCAAGCACGTGCGCGCGCTGGCCGTCCCGGACGTGGCCGCCCAGCCCCGCAAGTTCTTCGACGGCCTCGGCGAGTACGCGATCTCCCTCGGCGCGAAGGGCCTGGCCTGGGTCCGCGTCGGCGAGGAGGGCGCCCTGACCGGCCCGATCGCCAAGTTCCTCACCGAGGAGAACGTCAAGGTCCTCACCGAGCGCCTGGGCCTCGCGGCCGGCCACGCGGTGTTCTTCGGCGCCGGCGAGTTCGACGAGGTCTCCAAGATCATGTCGGGCGTCCGCGTCGAGGCGGCCAAGCGTGCGGGCCAGTTCGAGGAGAACGTCTTCCGCTTCTGCTGGATCGTCGACTTCCCGATGTACGAGAAGGACGAGGAGACCGGCAAGATCGACTTCTCCCACAACCCGTTCTCCATGCCGCAGGGCGGCATGAAGGACCTGGAGGAGAAGGACCCGCTCGACATCCTGGCCTGGCAGTACGACATCGTCTGCAACGGCATCGAGCTGTCCTCCGGCGCCATCCGCAACCACGAGCCCGAGGTCATGCTGAAGGCCTTCGAGATCGCCGGTTACGAGGCCGAGACCGTCGAGCGCGAGTTCGCGGGCATGCTGCGGGCGTTCCGCCTCGGCGCCCCGCCGCACGGTGGCATCGCCCCGGGCGTCGACCGCATCGTGATGCTGCTCGCCGACGAGCCGAACATCCGCGAGACCATCGCCTTCCCGCTCAACGGCAACGCCCAGGACCTGATGATGGGCGCCCCGACGGTGCTGGAGGAGACCCGCCTGCGCGAGCTGAACATCGCGCTGCGCAAGCCGGTCGAGACCAAGACCTCGGAGCGTCCGATCTCCGACGCGGTCATCCCGGACGCGGGCTCCCCGCGCGGCTGAACCCCGTAACACGCGAAGGCGGCGCCCCCTCCGGTCGGAGGGGGCGCCGCCTTTCGTCATGCCCGAGCTACCGGGGCGCTGCTAGAACCGGTCGAGCAGGCCCTTGAGGAGCGTGGCCGAGGCCAGCTCGGTGGGCGCGGGACCGGCGTGGAAGAAGCCGGTGTTCGCGGTGTCCAGCTTGCGCACGAAGTCGAAGGCCTTCGAGTCGTGGTCGCCGAACGCGACGAACTGCCAGTGGACCTCCGGAGAGTCGGACGCGGCGTCGACGATCGCCTGCCGGGCGGGCTGACGGTTGTCGGGCGCGCCGTCCGTCTGGAAGACGACCAGGGCCGGGCCCGAGCCGCCGTCCTTCCGGTACCGCTCCAGGACCGCCTCGACGGCCACGTGGTAGCTGGTGCGGCCCATCCGTCCGAGCTCGGAGTGCCGGGCCTCGACCCAGGCCGCGTCGTGCGCGTCCAGGGTCAGCTCGGCCGTGCCGTCCACCTCCGTGGAGAAGAACACCGTGTGGACGGTGGCCTCCTCGTCGAGGTGCGCGGCCAGCGCGAGCGCGTGGTCGGCGAGGTGCTGGGCACTGCCGTCCTTGTAGAACCCGCGCATCGAACCCGACCGGTCCAGCACCAGGTACACCTTGGCCCGCGCCCCGGCCCGGTCCTTGCCGCGCAGCACCTGACCGGCGGCCTTGTACGCCCCGCTCACCCCGGGCGCCCGCCGCCGCACGGCTGCCGCCGCGACGGCCGCCCCGAGCCCACCGACGGCCACCGCGGGGGTGATGTCGGCGGGCTCGACGGCTTCCGCCGCCACGGGTACGGGTGCGGGCTCGACGGCTTCCGCCGCCACGGGTACGGGTGCGGGCTCGACGGCTTCCGCCGCCGCGGGCGCGGGGGCCTCGGGTGCCGGCTCGGCGGCCACCGGCTCCGCCACGGGCTCGGGTGCCGCGGGCGCGACCTCGGCCGCCACGGGTTCCGCTTCGGGCGCGGAGTCGGCGTCGGCGGTGACCACGGCAGCCGCAGGCAGGGGCTCCGGCTCGGGCTCCGGCTCGGTCACCGGTTCCACCGGGGCGGCGGGCACGGGCTCCTCTACGGGTGCCTCGGCCGCGGGGGCGACTTCCGCGACCGGGGCCGGTACGACCGACTCGGGCTCGGCAGCAGCTTCCGCTTCCGCCTCCGGGGTGACGGCCTCGACGGCCGGTACCACGACGGCCGCTTCGGCCTCGGGCGCGACCTCGGCCACGTCAGGGGCCCGGAGTTCGGCTTCGGCGTTGGAGTCGACGTCGGCGGCGACGGCGGCCGGAGCCTCCGCGGCAGGCGCCTCGACCACGGGTGCGGAGTCCTCGGACGCGGCCGGTACGGCCACCTCGGCCTCGGGCTCGACGGCGGCCGGGGGCTGAACCTCGGCCGCGGCAGCGGGCTCGGCAACGGGCTCCGCCCCGGCGGCGACGACCGCCGGAGCCTCGGCCACGACCTCGGCCGGGGGCTGAACCTCGGCCGCGGCAGCGGGCTCGGCAACGGTCTCCGCCCCGGCCGCGACGACCGCCGGAGCCTCGGCCTCGGCCTCGGCCACGACCTCGGCCTCGGCCACGACCTCGGCCTCGGCCGCGGGCTCGGCCGCCGGCTCGGCCTCGGCGTTCGGCTGGGGTTCGGGCACCGCGGCGACGGCCGGGGGCTCCTTCGCCTCCGGACCCGTCGCGGCCGGCGTCGGGGTTTCGCCGCCGCCCTGCGGGGACTGCGGCGTCACCGGCCGGCGGGCCTCCGGGACCGTCGGGTCCGCGGCGGGCGCGGGGGCGGTCATGACCGTTCCGGGCTCGCGGTCCCGCGGTGCGGGCTGCGGCGGAACCGTCGGATTGTCGAAGGACGCCGCCACCAATTCGGCGGCCACGTCCAGAGGAGTGCGTTCCGTCTGGCTTGGAAGGGCCGCCGAACGGGCGTCCGACGTTTCCGGAACCGGTTCCGCAGACCGTCCGAACACCTTGCGCAACAAGCTCCGAATACCCATGGGCCAGGCCTTTCGCATGAGTGCGTGCGTCATTTGTCCGTGCTGCGCGGATGATCCCTGCCCAGAGTGGACACGTAAGGTTATCGGCCGCCCGGCTGGATCTTCGGCAGGGTCGCCTTTCGTGGCGCCCGGCTGTCCAGGCAAACGCGCGTCCGGCCGAACTGCCCCTCCGCCGTGCCGGGTTCATCCAGCGTTCATCCCCACGCCGCCGCATCGGCGCAACCCGCGCCTAGCGTCACGGCTGGATTCGTTCCGACACGTTGTCGGCACCGTGCACCTTCCGGAGGACACCTCGTGCGCAAGCTCCTGCCGCTCATCGGCAACCCGCATGGGAGCGGCCGTTCCGCTCTCACCTGCCGCTACCGCTGCGGCGACGCATGCTTCCACGAGGTGCCCAACACCAGTGACAACGAGTATGCGGGAGACGTCATAGCCCGCGCGTACTCCCGGCGCTCGATGTTGCGCTCCGCCGCCGTCGTCACGGTGGCGACCGCCGCCGGTACCGCCGTCACCCTCGGTGGCACCGGCGGTCAGACCGCCAACGCCACCCCCGTCGCCGACACCGGGCGCGGCGGCGAGGCCGCTCGCGGACTGCGCTTCGCGTCGGTCGCGCCGAACACGGACGACAAGGTCACGGTCCCCGGGGGCTACGAGCAGAACGTCGTCATCCGCTGGGGCGAGCCGATCGTCAAGGGCGCTCCGGCCTTCAACGCCGACAAGCAGACCGCCGCCGCCCAGGCCGGACAGTTCGGCTACAACAACGACTTCCTGAGCCTGCTTCCCCTCGGTGGTGACTACGAGCGCCGGCAGCTCCTCGTGGCCAACCACGAGTACACCGACGAGATCCTCATGTTCAAGGGCTACGACCCGGCGAACCCGACGCGCGAGCAGGTCGAGATCGCCTGGGCCGCGCACGGCCTGTCCGTGGTCGTCGTCCAGGAGGACCACCGCAGCGGCAAGCTGACCGCGGTCGGCCGGCACGAGCTCAACCGGCGCCTGCACACCAAGAGCGAGTTCCGCATGACCGGCCCGGCCGCCGGCGGCGCGCTCCTGAAGACCTCCGTGGACCCGACCGGCACGAAGGTCCTCGGCACGCTCAACAACTGCGCCGGCGGCACCACCCCGTGGGGCACCACCCTCCACGGCGAGGAGAACTTCAACCAGTACTTCGCCAACGCCGGTCAGGTCACCGACCCCACCGCGGCCGCCCGCCTGAAGCGCTACGGCGTGACCTCGGGCGCCACCGAGCGCAAGTGGGAGCGGTTCGACAAGCGCTTCGACGTGGCGCAGGAGCCCAACGAGTCCCACCGCTTCGGCTGGGTCGTCGAGCTGGACCCGTACGACCCGAACTCCGTGCCGCGCAAGCGCACCGCGCTCGGCCGCTTCAAGCACGAGGCCGCCCAGCCCCGTCTGACCGAGGACGGCCGTCCGGTCGTCTACATGGGCGACGACGAGCGCTTCGACTACTTCTACAAGTTCGTCTCGTCGAAGCAGATGAAGAAGGGCAACTCGCGCGCGGCCAAGGAGCACAACCTGACGCTGCTCGACGAGGGCACCCTCTACGTCGCCAAGCTCACCGGCGACTCGCCGGCCGAGCAGTTCGACGGCTCGGGCAAGCTGCCCGCCGACGGCGAGTTCGACGGTTCCGGCGTCTGGATCAAGCTCGCGACCGGCAACGTCTCGCACGTCGAGGGCATGACGGCGGAAGAGGTCTACGTCTTCACCCGCCAGGCCGCCGACAAGGTCGGCGCGACCAAGATGGACCGCCCCGAGGACGTCGAGCCGTCCCCGCGCACGGGCCGCGTCTACGTCGCGCTCACCAACAACACGGACCGTGGCAAGCCCGGCAAGGAGGGCGCCACCGAGTCCAACCCGCGCAACCTGAACAAGCACGGACAGATCCTGGAGCTCGCCGAGAACTTCGACGACCCGGCCGGTGACGGCTTCGCGTGGCGGCTGTTCCTGGTCGCGGGCGACCCGAACGATCCGTCCACCTACTTCGCCGGATTCCCGAAGGACAAGGTCAGCCCGATCTCCTGCCCGGACAACGTGGCGTTCGACCCGCACGGCAACCTGTGGATCTCCACGGACGGCAACCAGCTCGGCTCCCACGACGGCCTGTTCGGTGTCGCGACGGCCGGCGACCGCCGCGGTGAGCTGAAGCAGTTCCTCACCGTTCCGCGCGGCGCCGAGACCTGTGGCCCGATCATCCAGGACAAGCGGGTCCTCGTCGCGGTCCAGCACCCGGGTGAGATCGACGGCGCGTCCGTCGAGAAGCCGCAGTCGGTGTGGCCCGACGGTCCGGGGAAGATCGTCCGCCCGTCCGTGGTGTCGGTCTGGCGCAAGGACGGCCGCAACATCGGAGTCTGACGACCGGAGTTGATCCGCCGACCGGGGCCGTGTTTCACGTGAAACACGGCCCCGGTCCGTTCAACTGTCGCCCACCAGAAGCCCCACCGGCAGCCGGAGGGTGCTCACGGCGCCCCCGTCGGGGGCGTTGGAGAAGGTCAGCGAAACTTCCAGGACCGCCGCCTGACCGGCGGCGATCGTCAGTCCGAGCCCGTGACCGCGACCGCGCCCGGGGTCCCCGGTGCGGAAGCGCTGCGGACCCCGCTCGATCAGCTCGGCCGGGTAGCCGGCCCCGTGGTCCCGGATCACCACGACCGGCCCTTCGACGGTGACCTCGACCGGTGGCCGCCCGTGCTTGTGCGCGTTGACCAGCAGGTTGGTCACGATCCGGTCCAGCCGCCGCCGGTCGGTGAGCACCACCGCGTCCCGTACGACCTCGACCGAGGCGGCCAGCCGGGTCCCGGCGACGGCCCGCCGGACGGCCCGGCCGAGGTCGACCCGGGCCAGTTCCGCCCGCTCCACCCCGGATTCGAGCCGGGAGATCTCCAGCAGGTCCTCCGTGAGCAGGTGCAGGGCCTTGAGCCGGTCGTTGATCATCTCCTTGGGGCGTCCGTCGGGCAGCAGGGCGGCCGCCGCCAACGAGCCGGTCAGCGGGGTGCGCAGTTCGTGCGCGACGTCGGCCGTGAACCTCTTCTCGGCCTCCAGCCGTTTCTGCAGCGACGCGGCCATCAGGTCCAACGCATGGGCCACGTCCCGGACCTCGTCCCGGTCCCCGGTCCGGCGGGAGTCGTAGCCGCGCAGCGGGAATCCGACCCGGGCGTCCAGGTCCCCGCCGCTGATCCGGCGGGCGACGGCCGCCGTCCGCACGAGCCGACGGCTGATCCGGTCGGCCAGGAACAGACCCGCCAGCGCGACCACGCCGGCGGCCAGGGCCGAGGAGGCGAGGATCGCGGTGTCGATGTCCCGGAGCCGGTCACGGGTGCCCTCGAACGGGATCCAGACCGCGAGGGCCTTCCGGTCGGCGGGCCCGGCACCCCACATGACGGGCTCGCCCCGGTACTCGCCGACCATGCTGCCGGTCTGCCCGCTCGCGACCAGCCGGCGCAGCGGCACGGGCAGGGCGGGCGGGTCCAGGGCGACCGCGATGTCGCCGTGCGCGGTGCCGTACTCGTAGTGGCCGAGGGCGTGGTCGAGGTCCCGGTACACGTCCTTGCGGACCTCCCCGGAGATCTGCTCGGCGACCACGTTGTGCACCAGCACGCCGAGCACGGCGGCGACCGCGCAGCACACCAGGGTGGTGGTCAGCGCGATCTTCCAGCGGAGGCTGCTCAGCGCGCGCATCGCGTCCCGTCCTCACCGAGGGGGGCGTCCGCGAGCCCGGAGCACTCGTCGAGGGTGAGCTGCGACAGGTTCATGATCCCGGCGTCCGGGTCCCACACGTAGTCGGAGACGGAGATGTAGGCGGGGTTCGAGGTCGGCTCGCGGACCGCCAGGTGCTCGGCGGCCACCTCGACCCCCTCCAGCACCGCACGGCGCGACAGGATCCGGGCGATGTTGCCGTCGTCCCGGACGGTGTAGACGCGCAGCTCGCTGAGCCGGCCGTCGATGTCGAGGGCGGTGATCAGCTCGTCCTTGCCGTTGCCCGTCACGTCGTGCAGGACGGGGGTGCGCACGGGGCAGTCCGGACCGCCGTCCACAGCCTGTGTGCAGAGGGTCATCCGCTGGGCCGCCCGCGGGTCGACCAGCCGGCCCGTCCCGCCGTCCTGGGCGGTGGCGGCGGTGACGTCGGCCCGTACGACGTCCACCGCGTTCACGCCGCGCATGCTGCCGGTCGTCACCTTGGGCAGCCCCGGCACGACCGCGGCCGCGCCCGGCTCCTGCCCCGGGGCGGCGGGCTCGGGACGGATGTCGCGCCACAGGCTCTGCGGGGCGTGCACGGTGCCGAGGTCGCCGGCGCTCTGCAGCCCCTCCACGTCGGCGCACCCGACGGTCACCGTGAGCAGAGCGGCGACGGCCGCCAGCCGGTGGCCACGCCACGAGGTGTACCTCATGCCCCGATGCTCCCCCGCCCCCCGCCCCCGGGCCCGAGCAGTGACCCATTGGAGCGACCCACCCCTGGGCCCTGGGCGCCCCCGGGGCTCCGCCCCAGCCCCCGCGCCTCAAACGCCGGCCGGGCTGGATCGGCGCCTCAAACGCCGGCGAGGCTGGGTGTGCGCCTCAAACGCCGGCGGGGCTGATGGTGCGGCGGGGCTGGGTGTGCGCCTCAAACGCCGGCGAGGCTGATGGTGCGGCGGGGCTGGGTGTGCGCCTCAAACGCCGGCCGGGCTGGATCGGCGCCTCAAACGCCGGCGAGGCTGATGGTGCGGCGAGGCTGGATGTGAGGCCGGGGGCCGGAACAGGGCGGTGTGCCGTAGGTCGGGGTCGGGGACGGGGTGGGGTGTCGTCCGGGACTAAAACGTGATTTGTTGGCGCGCGCTCCCGCCCCGCCAACGCAGCCCCGGACAGGGCGCCATAAATCATGCCCGTCCCGGACGACACCCCACCCCGGCACCGGCCCCGACCCACCCGCAGCCGCCCCGCCCCCGCAGCCCCCACCCACCCACCCACCCACCCACCCACCCGGCCAGGGCAGGGCAGAGGTCAGGGCTACCGCGCCGGTTGGGCTATCGCGCGGGCCGCCGCCACCTCCTGGTGGACCGGGGACAGGACGCTCGACGCGTCGAGCGCCGGAGGGACCTCGACGCGGACCGGCGTCACGCTGCTGCGGACCCCCTCGGCAAGCCCCCGCAGCTCCCGCGCGATCCGTTCGACCTCCTCCGCGGCCGGCGGCTCCGCCCCGTGGTTCACCCGCACCCGCGCAGCCGTCGTCGCGTCGACGATCCGCTCGACGGCCACCACCAACGGCCACCACGCCGCCGCCCGCGCCCCGGTCGGCGGCGGCTCCGTCAACGCCCGCTGGAACTCGCTCCGCACCCCGGACAGATCCCGATAGATCCGCCGCCGCGCCTGAAGCCGCGCCTGCCGCGCCACCCGCACGGCGGCCTCGTCCGCCACCGGCGCGAAGGACCGCTCCACGTACCGCGCCGCGTCGTCGACGGAGTCCGCGAGCCGGTCCCCGAGCCGGGTCCGCCAGCTCTCCGGCCACAGGAGGTAACCGGCGAGCAGGGTGATCGCGCACCCGATCAGACTGTCCAGCAGCCGCGGCCGGATCAGGTCGAACCCCTGGTGGTTGAGCAGGTCGGACAGCAGCAGGATGACCGGCGTGATCGCCGCCGTCTGGAAGGCGTACCCCTTCGCCGAGAACGCGGGGATCAGCGCGGCGAGCGCGAACATCACCGGCACGTCCCACCAGCCGCGCGGTACCTCGGACAGCACCGCCGCGGCGAGCACCAGCCCGGCCGCCGTGCCCAGCGCCCGCAGTAGGGCGCGGGAGAACACCGAGCCGAAGTCCGGCTTGAGGACGAACGTGACGGTCAGCGCCACCCAGTACGAACGCTCGACCTCGATCAGCGACACCAGCGACTGGGCCAGCCCGATGCACAGCGCGAGGCGCAGCCCGTACCGCCAGGAGGCCGAGGACAGCATCATGTCTCGCACGGCGCGCCGGGCCCGCACCCGCAGGGCGGCGGGCCGCCCGAGCCGGTCGTCGACGTTGTGGGTCTCCGGTTCCCCGAGGTGCACGATGGCCGCCGCGTGCCGCAGGGCGGCGTCGATGGCCCGCTCGGACTGGCTGTGCGGGGCGGGGAGCACGAGGGTGTGGGATCCGGTGCGGCCCTCCTCGACGGCGTCGGCCAGCTCGCGGACGGCCGCCGGGACCTCCGGCGGCAGCGGTCGACGTCGCAGGTGCGCGGCGGGGGCGGCCTCTACGAGCGGGATGAGCACGTTCAGCTGGGCGAGCATCCGCACGAGGGACGGGCTGCGCCCGTGAACGCGGGCGCGCCGACCGAGGACCAGGTCGTAGGCGTGGTTCAGGGCGAGGGTGACCTCGCGGCGGCGGTCCTCGTACGCGGGTCCGCCCGCCGCTTCGAGGCCGTCGGCCAGGGCCCGGTAGGCGGCGGCGACGGCGGCCCGTTCCGGCCGGCGGCCGCGCAGGGGCCAGCCGAGCAGGGTGAGCGCCAGGACGAAGAGCCCGCCGGCGCCGAGCAGCAGGGGCGCGATCCACCAGGGCCGCGGCATGGGCAGCCCGGCGCCGACGACGGCGTTGAGCAGGAGCAGCAGTCCGGACACCGAGGCGACGGTGCCGATCGAGGAGATCATGCCGGAGACGAGGGCGATCAGGGTGAGGACGCCGACGGCGAGCCAGCCCTGTCCGAACACGAGCGTGCCCAGGGCCACCCCGACGGCGCCGAAGAACTGCGGGACGGCGATGTTGAGGACGCGCATCCGGTAGGCGTCGGCGGTGTCGCCGATCACCCCGGAGAGGGCCCCCATGGAGACGAGCGCACCGTACTCGGGCTCGTCCAGCGCGAAACCGACGGCCAGCGGGACGGACAGGGCGACGCCGGCGCGCAGGACGGCGGCCCAGGGGACGGGGGCGGACGTCGGCCGCAGACCCGCGAGCAGCCAGGAGGGGGGTGCCAGGGGGTTCGGCCGGGCCCGGCCGGAGGGTATGTGCTCGGTGCGTCGTTCGGTGGTCATTCCGCTTCCGTGTCGCCGCTCGCGAATCGGTTCTTCTGGGGAGTTCTGCGGAGGATGGGTACCTTCCGAGCTTATGGGGTGCGGCGGAGCCGGCCGGTCAGCCAGGCAGCGAGGGCCGCGGCGAGGCCGACGGCGAGGACGATCCACGCGGTGGTCCGCAGGTACGCGGTGAGCGCGTCGTAGACGGCGGCGGCGGCCTGCCTGTCGACGTCGGGCGGCAGGTCGTCGAGGGCGAGGCGGCGGCAGAGGGTGACCGTGATCCACAGCAGTGCGGCCCCGACGGCGAGACCGATCCCGGTCGCGAGGACGGCGTGCCGGCGTCGGACGGCGACGGCGATGGCCGCCGCGGCGAGCGCCAGCGTCAGCAGGGGGAGCCAGACGCCCGCGATCTGGAGCGCGTGGAAGCCCTTCCGGAGCGCGCCGAGGTTGTCGTACTCCATGACCTTCACGGACAGGTGGGTCTCGGGGATGCGGTCGGCGAAGGGCACGCCGTCCCCGACCAGTTCGCTCTTGACCTGGGCGATCACGGGGGCGAGGTCGATGGTGAGGGCGTCGCCGTGGCCGGTGGTGAGGGCGTCGAGGAAGGCGGCGTGCGCGGCGCGGTTCGCGGCGTCCCAGGCCGTTCGGTAGGCGGGGGTTCCGGCGAAGGAGCGGAGGGCCTCGCCGATGAGGTCGTCGACCGTGTCCTGGAAGGGGCCTGCGTCGATCTGTCCGGCGAGGGCGCGGCCGGCCTGGGTGACGACGACTCCCTGGACGGCGGGGTCCTCGGCGAGCGGGGACATGGCCGCGGTGTAGCGGTCGGCGTTCCCCAGCTCGTGGTCGGCCCAGTACGCGACGGCGCTCGCGGGCACGAGCAGGGTCACGAGGACGATGAGGGCCGCCGACAGGAAGGTGCGCACGTCACCAGGGAAAGGCGGGGCGCGGGGCGGCGCCACCGCTGTTGCTGCGAGTGGGTGGAGCGGTCCGGCCGGAGCGTCCTCCCGGCGGCCGGACGGGTGATCCACTTGCCGGGCGGGGGTGGCGGGTGTGCTCTGGAGGCTGGAAGAGAGGAGCCCCGTCATGGCACATGCGGCACCTACCGTCTCCAGGCGGCACCGACCGACGAGGTCGGCCGATGCGCACCAC
Organism: Streptomyces sp. Isolate_45; assembly: GCF_024721315.2. Taxonomy (GTDB): domain Bacteria; phylum Actinomycetota; class Actinomycetes; order Streptomycetales; family Streptomycetaceae; genus Streptomyces. Next base: position 18,410 of record NZ_JANFAK020000086.1, on the reverse strand, counting down.
CTCGGCAAGAGCGCGCTGGTCCGTGCGTTGCTGGCCGGCCTCGTCTACGGGGTGTGGGCGGCCTTCATCAAGCGCCAGATGGGCCCGGTCGACGCGGGCAACGTCTTCTACGGGATCCTGTGCGGGGTCCTCTTCGCCGCGATCATGTTCGCCCTGGCCCGGGTGGGTCCCAGGCTGAAGCGGGAGGTGCACGCCGCCGCGTACGGCGTCTTCGGCGGTGTCGCCGCCGGTTACCTGCACAGCCTGACCAACGAATCGGTACTCCGCGCCACCGGTGTGGGGTTGGCCGTCGGCGTGGGCGTGGGGCTCGCGGCGTTCTACCGCTACTACACGCGCGAGCCCTGATCCGGCCGCCGCCGGACACCGGGGCGGGCGCCGGTTCCCGTGCCCCGTGGTCGAGCACGACCACATGAGCACATGGCCATGTGTCGCACGCCGAGGGCGTGGGAACCGGTGCCGCGCCATGTGTCCGGGAGGCTATGCGGCCGTGTCGGGCGTCCCGGCCGCCAGGGCCGGCTGGTGTTCGCTCTCGGCCTTGGGTTCGGTGGTGACGGCCTGCGGCGCGGGGCGTTCCGGCTTGCGGGCCGGCGGGGTGCAGCGGGCGGCCTCGGCGCGGAGCATGGCGTTCAGGGCGGCGTAGGGGTCGATGGGCATGGCGGAACCTCACGGTGGTTCGAGGGGGTGTGGGGGGTCGTCTCCGCTGCTCGGCCCGGTCAGCAGCGCAGGACCACACTCCGTACGACGACCAGCGAGGTGACCGGCCCGGTCGGCCCGTACGAGGTCACGCGGGAGGGCGAGCCCGCGTGTTTCACGTGAAACTCCCTCGGGGGCAGCTGCCGTACGGACGGCAGCGCGCGGGACTGGGCCCGCAGGGCGGCGCGGGCCTCGGGTTCCGAGGCCGGATCCGACTGTCCCTCGGTGGGTTCGGCCGGGGCGGAGGAGACGGGCCGGATCTCGGCGACCGTCGTGGCCGCCGGACCGGCGCCGAACAGGCACAGCAGTGCGACGCAGGCCACTGTCAGGGCCCTCGCCGCCACTGCCCGTGCGAATCGCGCACCGCTCATGCCCCGCTTTGTGCCCCGACACACCGGTGAAGTCCCCACCGGAACCCAAGAAGCCCCCGACCGGAGGACGAAGACACCCCCGTCGGCTGACAGACGGCCGAGCGCGACGGGTGACGGGCCGGGCCCGTACGGGTGATGCGGTGCCCGGAGCCCCGGGGTGGACCCGACGGACCGCTCCCTCCCGGGCGCCGGCCCACCTCGCCCCGACGCGAAACCCTTTGCCCCGCCGGGATGTGACGGAACGCCGGCACGAGCCGGGCACGACGGTGACGGCGCCCGCGCCCGGGACCCGGCCAAGGACTCCTAGCCCCTGGACCGGGTCCCGGCACCCGCGCCCCGGACCCGGTCCAGGCCCTAGAAGTCCTGGGCCGGCCAGTTCAGCAGCCGGGCCCCGATCGCCGCCGTCTGGAGGGTGTACCGGTCCACCGGATCCCCGGGGTCGGACCCCGTGAGTCGGTGGATCCGCTCCAGCCGGTACGTCAGCGCCCGTACGCTCAGGCTCAGCCGCCGGGCCGCCTCGGCCGCCACGCACCCCGAGTCGAAGTACACGTTGAGCGTGTCGAGCAGGGGCCGGGCCCCGCCCCGTCCCGCCTGGAGCGGGCCCAGCACGCTGAGCACCAGGTCGGTCATCGCCGCCCGGTCCCGGGCCAGGACCGGGAAGACCAGCAGGTCGGCCGAGCGCAGCACCGGCCCTTCGAGGTCGAGCCGGTCCGCGAGGTCGAGCGCTCCGAGGGCCTCCTCGTACGAGGTCACGACCCCGCCCGCGCCCGGATGGGGCCGGCCGATCCCGACGAGGCCGGGGGTGGCGGTCGTCGCGTAGGCCTGCTTGGCGAAGTGGGCCAGTACGTCGTCCTGGTCACCGGGGGCCACGCAGATCAGCTGGCCGTCCTTGGTGGCGAGGAGGAAGGTCCTGTTCCCGAACCGTCCGGTCAGGGCCTGTTCCACCCGCCGGATCGCGGGGCCCGTGTCCTCGTAGGCCTCGGAGCCCCGGGCGACGGCGACCGCGTGCTCGTGCGCCAGGTGCAGTCCGAAGCGTGCCGCGCGTTCGCTGAGCCGACCGAGGTCGCTGCGTCCGAGCAGCAGGTCGTCTATGAACTCGCGTCGTGCGGCCTCCTCCTGGCGGATCGCCAGGCGCTGCGCCCGCTCGTGCCCTTCGGCGAAGGCGTCGACGGTCTGTTCCACCGCCGCGAGCACGTGGTCCGGGGCCATCCGGCCGCCGAGCACGGTCCGGGTGGCGGCGAGGTGGGCGCCGATCAGCCCGCGCAGTGCGAAGCCGGCCTCGGCCGCCTTCTCGCCGAGGGCCCGGCGGGTGTCCAGTTCGTCCCGTCCGGGGCGGCGGCCGGTCGCCGCGACGCCTTCGAGGATCCGTACGTACCCGCTCAGGTACTCCTCGGGTATGTCCTGCCCAGACGTCACACCAACCCCGCTTCCGCTCGAAACACCCATTCTCACCCGTCGGCCGGCGGACATCCCCGAGGCCGGCCCCCGCCTCCCCCGAGGTCGGCTCGGAGGCGCCTCCGGGTCGGCCCGGGGACCGTTCCCGATGCCGGGCGCACCGCACCGTTCGTGGCGTCACGGGCATGTCGAAGACCGGGAAGTGGCGGATGCCGCGCCGGAAGCGGATCGTGCTGGTGCCCGCGTCGTTCGTGGCCGTCCTCGCCGTGACCGTCGGGACGCTGTTCACCCGGCTCTGGACGGGAGCCCGGATCCCCGCCGTCGGCGCGGGCTTCCACCGCGCGCTCGCCGGGCCCACGTTGGCCGCCTCGACGGTGGAGGCCGACGGGACCCGCGTCTTCGACCCGCGGATGCGGGCGGGGGAGACGGACTTCGTGCCGGGCGGCAAGACGCCGACCCGGGGCTTCAACGGCAGCCACCCGGGCCCCGCGCCACGCGCGGAGCGCGGCGAGAAGGTCAGGGTCCGCATGTCCGACTCCCTGCCGGAGGCGTCCACGGTCCACCGGCACGGGATGCGCCTGCCCGCCGCCGATGGACGGTGGTCCGCACCGGATGGTCCCGGCGGGCGGCACCTGGTCGCCGCAGTGGACGGTCGACCGGCCGGCCGCCACCCGCTGGTACCACCCGCACCCCCACGGGGCGACCGGGACCCACGTCCAGCGCGGACTGGTCGGCATGTTCCTGGCAGTTCGTGGTCGTCGAACCGGCCGGAGCCGCCGGCACGCCGAAGGCGACGGCCCACGCCCACCGGCCCTGATCGCGGGGCTCACATCACGACGAAGGCCACCGCCGCCGCCCCCATGAGGGCTGCGGCGAGGTGCATCGCGGAGTGGCCGTGGTCGCCGTACCAGAGCTGGCGGGCGAGGCCGCCGAGCGCGGCCAGGGCGGTGATGACGCCGATCTGGGCGAGCAGGGTGACGGCCGTGAAGGGGGCCAGGAGCAGGAGTAACGAGTTGAGCCAGAAGGGGGTGGCGCCGGTCCAGCCCCGCCATTCCCAGATCGCGGCATGCATGTCCCGGCTCCCACCCTCAACACTTTCGGCGCGCGCACCGATCGCACCAACCGCATCCCCGGTGTCACGCGCGACTCTCTCAACTCATCGGCTGTACAGCCTCCTTGGGTGCGGCGGCCGGGGCAATAGCGCGGTCGACCAGAAAAGCGAAGGCCAGGCCGAATGTGGCCCACAGGGTGGTCTGGATGGCCAGCGAGGCCAGCCTGAACTCCCAGATCAGCGCGGCCGGGAAGCCGTCCGGCACCTCGTTGATCCCGGGCAGGAGCGCGTAGGAGACGGCGACGGCCGCGACGAAGGCGAGCGAGCCGACGACCGAGGCGTTCCAGTTGCCGAGGCGGGGTGCCAGCCGCCGCCCCAGGAGCAGCGCGCCCGCCGCGAGCAGCGCGCTCAGGGCGATCATCAGCAGGTAGAGGGCGGTGCGCCGGGCGGCGGTGTCGGGGTCCCCGACGGCCGGCGGGTTGGCGGGGTACTTGAGGAACGGCACCAGGGTCACGGTGACGAACAGCGCGCCGGTGACCAGGGCGGCCGTGGCCCGGGGTCCGAACCGTCCGATGCGGCCCAGGGCGAAGCAGAAGACGAGCGCGGCGATGCCGCCGAGGGCGACGGCGAACAACAGGACGCCGGTGCCGAGGCCCGCCGTGGCCTGGAGGGCCCGGCTGACCGGCGGTTCGTCGCCGTGGTCGTGGCCGACGGCGGCGCCGGCCTCCTCGATGGCGATCGCGGCGTCCACCTTGGACTCACCGAGGAGGTAGGCGACGAGGAAGGCGGCGACACCGGCCAGGAGGCCGGCGAGCATGCCCCGGACGAGCAGGACACGGGGGGAGACGGTGTTCACGTGTGGGTTCCCTTGCGCGGGTGGGGACGAGCGGTCGGCAGGGATCAGTGGCAGGGGAAGCCGAGGAGGTGACGGCCGTCGTGCAGCCATTCGTGGATCGTCTCGCCCTCGAAGAGGGCGGTGGCGCCCTGCTCGACGCCGACGAAGTACAGCAGCACCAGGGTCAGTACACCGGCGAAGACGGCCCAGGGGGCCAGCGCGGAGAGGGAAATCGGGGTGATGGCGGCGGGGGCCGTCGTGGGCACGGCGGAGTTGGCCATGGCAGAACCTCCTGGGGAACACGCGTCCCGGTCAGTGGTGCTCGCGACGAAGGCGGCGGGTCTGACTTCCCTTCCCGGCGTGCGGGAGAGGGTTCACAGTGGCGCGACCGTGCCGGATTTCCACCGGTGCTTCCGTCGTACCTTCGTCATGTCGTCCGAGAACGTACCGCGCGGGTGGCCCGAACGCCACGGCGCACGCACGCCGTCCCACGCTCCGGTCCCGAGCCCTACGCTCCCCCCATGTCCTCCGTACGCGTGCACCTGACCACCCCGCCGCTCGGCCCCGACGCCCGCCGGGCCCGGTTCGGGTACGGGGACCCCTGCCCCGGCCACGAGGGTCTGGCCGGACCAGCCACGGGCGCCTGGGCGGGCCGCACCCTGGACGAGGTCGCGGCGCGGGACCCGCAGGCGATCCGGCTCTGGCTCACCGACCCGGAGTACGCGCCTCCGGGCGGCGGGGAGTCGGTGACCGCCCTGATCGCCCGTACGGGGACCCACCTGGCATCCCTGGGGCCCGGCACGCACCACGCCGTGGTCGGGCAGGCCGTCGTACGGGCGGTCGTGGTCGCGGCGCTGGAACTGCCGCCCGCCGCCTTCTGGCGGCTCGACGTCCGGCCGGGGACGGTCACCACCCTCAGCGGCCGCGCGGGCCGCTGGAACCTGCTGCTGGGCCGGACGCCGGACGCGGAGGCCGACCCGGACCCGGAGGCAGATCCGGACACGGAGGCCGCCCCGGACGCCACGCCGGCCCGGACCGGTGACACCGACCGCTGACCCGGCCCGGACCGGTGACCCGGGCCGGGACAGCACGACGGCCCGGACCCCGCGACGCGGTCCGGGCCGTGGCGACGGCACTGCCTGGGCGATGACCTAGGCGACGATCCAGTCGGACGTCGCGATCACCGGCTGCACCCCGTCACGGTGGATGGTGCCCTCGATGAGGCCGTACATCCGGTCCGCCGCGAAGTAGACCTCGTTGTCGTTCTTGAGGCCGAAGGGCTCCAGGTCGACGAGGAAGTGGTGCTTGTTGGGGAGGTTCAGCCGGACCTCGTTGACCTTCGGGCAGTTGTCGAGCACCCGCTCGGCCATCTGGTTCAGCGTCTGCTGGAGCGAGTACGAGTAGGTCTCGGCGAAGGCTTCCAGCATGTGCTTGCGGACCTTCTTGTACGACTGGTCCCAGTCGTACTCCGGGTCATCGGCGGCCAGTGCGGAGTGCGCCCAGCGCGAGGTGACCTTGGTCGCCAGGATGCGGTCGTACGCCTCCTGGAGCGTCGTGTACTTGTCCTTGATGTAGCCGTGGAACTCGGAGTTCGTCGAGTTCATGACCGTCAGGTCCTTGAGGCCCGAGATCACCTGGAGACCGGTGGTCTCGCTGTAGGTGATCTGCGCGGTGCGCACCTCCTGGCCCTTGAGGACGAAGGAGTGCTGCTCCTTGCGCGTCGGGACGGGGATCCGCTCCCAGGCGTACTCCTCGATGCGGATCTGCGCCTCGCGGATCGGCCGCTGCGAGGAGACGAAGTGCTTGGCGAGCAGGATGCCGAAGGCCTCGGGGGAGGCGATGCCGTGCTCCTTGCCGAAGGCGTACACCGTGTTCTTGGTGGTGTCGGTCGGCAGGCAGTTGGCGTTGTCGCCGGTCAGGTGGACGTCGCGGAACTCACCGCGGAGCGCGACCGAGACGTTGAGGTCGCGGATCTCGTGCCAGGAACCGTCGTTGCCCTTGCGGGTGACCTTGACGATGCGGTTCTCGGCCTTGCCGTACTGGTTCTGGGCCAGGACGTGCTTGCTCATGCTGTGTCTTCCTTCGGGTCTCGGGAACACGGAGTCCGGTTTTCTGGATCCCGTACGCCCGGCGTCCAGCGCCCGCCCGTTGAAAGGACGTCCCGCTCCCCGCCGTTCGGCCCCGGAGGGCCGCCCCGGGACTGACGTGCATCCCGGTCCGTAGGTGCTTGGGCCCGCATGTGTCGTTCGCTGCGGTTCCTGCACGGATTGCAGCATGTGTACGGCGGGTTAACCACCGTGCGAATCATCCGAACACCAGCACCCACGGATTGGGCGACCACACAATTTCCCAGGTCAGGCCATGTGCGCGTCGGCGACGGTCAGCGCCTCGTCGAGGATCGCGAGGCCCTTCGCCACGTCCTGCGCGGAGATGTTGCAGGGCGGGGCGATGTGGATGCGGTTGCCGGCGATCAGCGGCCACAGGCCGCCCTTCTTGCAGGCCGTCCCGAACTCCGCCATCGGCGCGTTGTCGCCGCCGGAGGCGTTGTAGGGGACGAGCGGCTCGCGCGTCTCCCGGTCGCGGACGAGTTCCAGGGCCCAGAAGGTGCCCGCGCCCCGGACCTCGCCGATCGACGGGTGCCGCTCGGCGAGCGCCCGCAGGCCCGGACCCAGCAGCTCCGAGCCGGTTCGGGCGGACTGCTCGACGATGCCCTCCTCCACCATCGTGTTGACCGTCGCGACGGCCGCGGCGCAGGCCAGGACGTGTCCCGAGTACGTCAGGCCGCCCGGGTAGGGCCGGCGGGCGAAGGTCTCCGCGATGGCGGCGGAGATGGCGACACCGCCGAGGGGCACGTAGCCGCTGGTGATGCCCTTGGCGAAGCAGAGGAGGTCGGGGGTGACGTCCCAGTGCTCGGCGGCGAACCACTTCCCCGTCCGGCCGAAGCCGACCATGATCTCGTCCAGGATGAACACGATCCCGTGGCGGTCGCAGAGCTCACGGACGCCCGCGAGGTAGCCGGGCGGCGGAACCAGCACGCCGGGGGCGCCGCCGACGGTCTCCAGGATGATCGCGGCGATGGACTGCGGCCCCTCGAAGACGATGGTGTCCTCCAGGTGGCGCAGGGCGCGCACGCTCTCCTCGGTCTCGTTCGCCGAGTGGAACGGCGAGCGGTACAGGAAGGGTCCCCAGAAGTGCACGACACCGGCGGTCGCGCTGTCGTTGCCGAAACGGCGGGCGTCGCCGGTCAGGTTGATCGCGGTGGAGGTGGCGCCGTGGTACGAGCGGTACGCGGACAGCACCTTGGGCCGGCCGGTGTGCAGCCGGGCCATCCGCACGGCGTTCTCGACGGCCTCGGCGCCCGCGTTCGTGAAGAAGATCTTGTCGAGGTCGCCGGGGGTGCGCTCGGCGATCAGCCGGGCCGCCTCCGAGCGGACGTCCACGGCGAAGCCGGGGGCGACGGTGCACAGCTTGCCGGCCTGCTCGGCGATGGCGGCGGCCACCTTGGGGTGCTGGTAGCCGATGTTGGTGTAGACGAGGGCGCTGGAGAAGTCGAGGTAGCGGTTGCCCTGGTAGTCCCAGAAGTACGAGCCTTCGGCGCCGGCCACGGCGAGCGGGTCGATGAGCTCCTGCGCCGACCAGGAATGGAAGACATGCTTCCGGTCGGCGTCTTTCACGGTGGCGAGAGCGTCGGCTTCTGCGTTCATATCCTGAGGGTAGTTGTCCAGGATGTGGACCCGGGGTCGACCGGGCCCGGCGCGGTTCGGCCCGGCGCGGGTCGAGGACCGGTGCCGGGTGCCGCGCCCGGAGGTCCGGTGTGCCGGCTGCGCGGATCGTCCCTTCGCGTGCTCCCCGGGCCGCCCGAGGGCCCGGCGGCTGTCCCCTTCGCCCCGACTTGGGGCCCCATTCGGGTCGCCATTTCGGTCGTCGGCCGGTACCCCGTATGTTCCGGACGTGTTCAGGTGGGGGAAAGAATGGGATTGTCCTGGGCGGGGCCGGGTAGGTGCGGCGCCGAGGGGCAGGTCGGAGACGGGAGAGCCTGTGGCGGAGCAGACGCGGAGGCTCGTCCTGGGCGGCGCCACGACCGGGGTCGTCACCCGGTGCCGGGACTTCACCCGGCGCGCACTCGACGACTGGATGTGGCCGCAGTACGCGGAGGAGACCGAGGATGCGCTCCTGTTGGTCTCCGAGGCCGTGACGAACGCCTGCCTGCACGCGGGCGGGCCGCGGGAACTGGTCCTGCGCCACAGCCCGGGACGGCTGCGGGTCGAGGTCAGCGACGACAACCCCGAGCCGCCGAGCCCCCGACCGGCGGGCAGCCGGTCGAGGCCGGGCGGCCACGGGCTCGTCCTGCTGGCGAGGCTCGCGAAGGGGTGGGGCTGGGAGCCCTCGGCGGACGGCAGGACCGGCAAGACGGTCTGGCTGGAGGTCACGGCCCCGGAAGCGGGCCCCGAGGGGGCCTGAGGGGCGCGAGGGCGCCTGAGGGGGCGTGCCGCGGCCGGGCGGCGGTCGTGTCGGGCCGGAAGGTCGTCTCGGGCCGGACAGTCGTGTCCGGCGCCGCGGCTACGCGTCCGTGAGCAGGCCGGTGCGCAGGCGGCTGAGGGTGCGGTTCAGCAGTCGGGAGACGTGCATCTGGGACAGGCCCAGTCGGGCACCGATCTCGGACTGAGTGAGCTCCTGCCCGAACCTCAGCGTCAGCAGCGCCCGCTCCCTTTCGGGCAGGTCGGCCAGCATGGGCTTGAGCGACTCCAGGCACTCGATGGTGTCGTACGCGGCCTCCTCCTCGCCGAGCGATGCCCGCTCGGCGACGGGGTCGCGGTCGGTGTCCTCGGGCGCAGGCGCGTCCAGCGAGCGTGCGGAGTAGGCGCGGGCCGCCTTCTGGCCCTCGGAGAACTCCTCGGGCGTGACGTGCAACTGCTGGGCCATTTCGACGTCCGTGGGTTCGCGGCCGAGGTCCTGTTCGAGCGCGTCGTGCGCCTTGGCGGAGTCGATGCGCAGTTCTTGGAGCCGGCGGGGGACCTTCACGGCCCAGCTCGTGTCGCGGAAGAACCGCTTGATCTCACCGGTGATCGTCGGCATCGCGAAGGTGGTGAACTCGACCCCGCGGTCGGGATCGAACCGGTTGATGGCCTTGATCAGCCCGATCGTGCCGACCTGGATGATGTCCTCCATCGGCTCGCTCCGGCCGCGGAAGCGCCGGGCGGCGTACTTGACGAGGCTCAGGTTCAGTTCGACCAGGGTGTTGCGGACGTACGAGTACTCGGCCGTCCCCTCCTGGAGCGTGGCCAACCTGCGGAACAGGGCCACCGAGAGGGACCGGGCCTCGTGGGTGGCGACATCGGTGAGGTCGGTGTGGTCCATTGCTCTGCGCTCCTCCGAAGGGCTTGGTTCCGGGTCGGGCCCGTCGTCCTGCGCGGCCACTGTCCAGATGGATATACCCGGATGAAACGCGACATACCCGCATGTTTTTTCGAAGATGGGCGCCGTTTCACGTGAAACGGCGCCCTGACCAGCGGGGGAGCGACCTCAAGCCGGGCCGGCCACCGCCTCTGCGTAGAGCCGGAAGAGGCGCGGGCCCTCGGGGGCCGCCGCGGACCGGAGGCGGGACCAGGCGGCGGCCGCCGCCGCGCGGGCGGCCGCACCGGGCCATGGGGCCGGCAGCAGCTCGGGCGGCAGCAACGGGTCCGGGCCCATGGCCTCGGTGAACGCCGCCGCCAGGGTCACGGCGTGGGCGAGACCCTCTCCCGGGCCTTCGGCGAGGGCCCGCAGGGTCTCGTACCGCCGCGCGATCCCGTCCAGCGGCCACAGCCGGGCCGCGAGGTCCGCCGGACCGGCGATACCGCCCACGACGAGATCCCGGCTGGTCAGGCAGGTCAGCCCGGCGGCGACGCCCAGTTCCGCCGCGCGGGCCCGTACGTACGGGCCGACCTCGTTCGGGGTGACGTACAGCCCGCCCTGGACGGGGGCCGCCCCGAGGGAGGTCAGGGTGTCCCGCAGCGCGTCCCTGGCGCTGCGCGCCGCCTCCGGGACGGCGAAGGCGAACAGGCGCCAGGTCCCGTCCCACGGTTCCAGCCCCGCGTCCTGCCGGTAGGCGTGCCGGACGAACGCCACCTCGGGGACCATGGGCAACCCGGCCGCTTCCGCGTCCGCCGTGCCGGTGAGCCGCAGGACGGCACGCCGGCCCCGGCCCTCCTGGGTGAAGCGCCCCTCGGCCGTGAGCCGCTTCACGCACAGCCGGACCTGCTGGTCGCTCATGCCGAGCGCGCCGGCGACCTCGTAGAGCTCCCCGGCGTCCACGGAACCGTCCTCGCGGACCAGGGCGTGCACCACCAGCCGAGTGGGGACGGCGGGCGCGTCCGCCGGACCCGTCGGGGTTCCGGGCTCGTCCGCCGGGCGTGTCGTGCTCATCGGGTCGCCACCGCCTTGTGCATCGTCGTCACCTCTCCGAACCCCAGGACCTCCCGCAGCCACGGGGTGCGCCGCACCCGGACGGCCCGGAAGCCGCGCCGCTCGTACAGGGCGCGGGCGCGGGGGTTCTCGGCGATCACGTCCAGCCGGATCCGACGGCAGCCCTGTTCGGCCGCCACCTCCTCGATCCCGTCGAGGAGCAGCCCGCCGATGCCGCGCCCCCGCGCCGCGGGATCCACGGCGATGCCGTCCATGACGAGCTCGCCGCGCGTCGGGGTGCGTTCCAGCAGGGCCAGCAGGAGCACCCGGTACAGGCCCCTGACCTGCCCGTACGTGGCCCTGACGGCAGCCGCGTCGCCGCCGACGAGGCCGCGGCCGCCGAGCTGGTAGCCGGCCACGCCCAGGACCTGGCCGGCTTCGTCCAGTGCGCTGAGGGCGCGGTCCCGGTGGAGGTGGGAGGCGATGAACCGGCGCCCCTCCGGGGCGGGGCCGAGGGCGGCGCCCAGCTTCCGGCCGAAGGCCTCCCAGTACAGCTCGGCCACCCGTTCCTCGGCGCCGTCGGGCACCCCGCGCCGCACCTCGACGCTTCCGCTCTCGGTCGTCATGAGGACAAGTCTAATACGTTCATTGCCGCTACGATCGTTTTTGAAACGATAGAAGTAGCGTTCGGCAGAGGAACCAAGCAGATAGCAGAGAAGGAAGTCGACATGCGCAAGGCATGGATCGTCACCCTGGCCGCCGTCGTACTCGTGGCCGCCGCCCTCACGGGCGTCGTGCTCTGGCAGAACAGCTACGACCTGCGCGAACAGCAGGTCACCGTGCCCGCGGACGGACGCCTGCTGGAGGGCGTCCTGGCCACCCCCGCCCACGGCTCGGGCCCCTTCCCGCTCGTCGTGTTCGTGCACGGGGACGGCGAGGTGGACGCCACCCACGACGGGTTCTACCGGCCCTACTGGGAGGCCTTCGCCCGCGCCGGATACGCCTCGCTGTCCCTCGACAAGCCCGCCGACTGGCTCTCCCGCTCCATGGACGACCGCGCCCGCGAAACGACCGACACCCTCGCCTGGGCCCGGACCCGCCCCGGGATCGACGGGAACCGGATCGGCCTCTGGGGGGCCAGCCAGGCCGGTTGGGTCCTGCCCAAAGTGGTGGCGCGGACCCCCGCTCCGGGGGTGGCCTTCGTGATCGCGGTCGGCACCGCCGTCAACTGGCACCGGCAGGGCGAATACCACCTGCGGTCCGAACTCCGGGCCGAGGGCGCCGGCCCCGACCGCGTCGCGGCCGCCCTGCGCGCCCGGGAGGCGACCCTGGCGCTGTTGCGGCGGGGGGCGACGTACGAGGAGTACCGGGCGACCGCGGACGCCGACCCGGACCTCGGTGCCGAGCGCTGGACGTTCATCGGGCTCAACCACACGGCCGACGCGAGCGCGGACCTGCGCGCGATGCCGCCGGTGCCGGTGCTGCTGCTCTCCGGCGCCGACGACCTCAACGTGGACGGCGCCGAGACCGAAGCCGTGTACCGGGAACTGCTCGCCCCCGGCACCCTCACCGTCCACCGGTACCCGGGCGCCGGCCACGCCCTGGTCCGCACCCCCGTCGAGCGTTCCTCCTGGCGGCTGCCCCTGACGGCCCTGTTCGCCCCGCGGGCACTCTTCCCGCCCGGCCTCCTCGCCGACCAACGCACCTTCCTGGAAGAGCTGAAGGGCCGGGGCGCGCAGGCGGTCCCCGGCCGGTGACGCGCCGACGCGGCCGGGGAGCGGGGGCTCCTCGGCCGCGTGGTCGGGGTTCCGGGTCAGCGGCGGGGCTGGAAGAGGGCCGGCACCAGGGAGGCGGCCATCAGGGCGACCACCCAGACGTAGGTGTCCTGGAAGGCGGCGGCCAGTGCGGGAGCCGACGCCGGGGTGGCCTCGACCAGCCCGCCGGCCCCGGCCGCGGCCGTGGTGAGCAGGACCGACAGCAGCGCGGTACCGGCGGAACCGGCGATCTGCGAGTTGATGTTGATGAGGGTCGAGGCGGCCGGTACCTGCTCGGCGGCGAAGCCCCGGGTCGCGCCGGTGACGGTCGGCATCATCGTCATCCCGGCGCCGGCGCCGGCCAGGGTCAGCGCGCCGGCCAACTGCCAGTACGGGGTCTCCGCTCCGAGCCGCAGGGTGAACAGCCCGTACCCGAGGACCGCGAGCACGATCCCGACGGGGACGATCCGTCCGGCCGGGATCCGGTCGGTCAGCCGGCTCGTGACCTGGAGGGCGACGCCGGTGGCGATCACCTGCGGCACGCCCAGCAGCCCGGACATCGTCGCGCTCTCGCCCCGGACCAGCTGGTAGTACATCGGCACCAGCATCATGGCCCCGAAGTAGGCGCCGGCGAACAGGGCCAGCGTGCCGATCCCGCTGGCGAAGGCACGCACCTTCAGGAGCCGCAGGTCCAGCAGCGGGGACCGGGTCCGCAGGGCCCGGACGACGAAGCCCAGCACCAGGGCGGCGCCCAGCACGCTCGGCACCAGCGTTCCCGCCGAGGTGAAGTCACCGTGCTCACCGCCGGTGGCCAGTCCGTAGATCAGCGCCGAGAGGCCGGGGGAGAGCAGGAGCAGGCCGATCACGTCGAGGCGGACGGTCTTGCGGACGGTGTCCCGGGGGAAGACCCGAGCGGCGAGCACCAGGGCGAGGATGCCGACCGGCACGTTGATGAAGAAGATCCAGCGCCACGAGGCCGCGTCGACCAACCAGCCGCCCAACACCGGCCCGATCAGCGGCGCCACCAGGACGGGAAGGCCCAACAGGCCCATCATCCGGCCCTTGTTCTCCGGGGCGGAGGCGTTCAGCACCATGGCCATCCCGAGCGGCACCACCATGCCGCCGCCGAGTCCCTGGAGGATCCGGAACGCGATCAGCGTCTCGATGTTCCAGGCGAGACCGGCCAGGGCCGAACCGACGCCGAACATGGCGATGGAGAGCATGTAGAGCCGCCTGGTGCCGAACCGGCCCGAGGCCCACGCCGTGATCGGGATGACGGCCGCGAGGGCCAGCGTGTAACCGGTCGCCGTCCACTGGATGGTGGCGAGCGGGGCCTGGAAGTGCCGGGAGAGCCCGCCCAGGGCGACACCCAGGATCGTGGTGTCGAGGACGATCATGAACGACCCGATGATCACGACCATCGCTATCGCCATGGGTGACGGGTTCGGTCGGGAGGGGGCGGGTGCCCCGATGGCGGCCAGGGACGTGCTCATGGTGTGCCTCCTCGTCGGTCCGGCGGGTCCGGCCGCGACGGCCGGATCGAGAGGGGCGGTGCGTCGCCCGTCATCTCTCGCCCCGAACCTAGGTCCGACGGTGCGACCGGAGCCTCTGTCGAACGACTGGGGTGGGGTACCTGGAACCCGACCGGCACCACCCGGTCATCGGGTGTTTCACGTGAAACACCCGATGACCGGGCCGCGGGCGCGGCGGTGGAGCGTCGCTACGTCGCTACGTCGCGAGGTCCAGCCGGGCCAGCTCCACGCGGGAACTCACGCCCAGCTTCGGATAGGCGTTGTAGAGGTGGTAACCGACCGTCCTGGGGCTGAGGAAGAGCTGCGAGCCGATGTCACGGTTCGTCAGGCCGGCCGCCGCCAGCCGGGCCACCTGCAACTCCTGGGGCGTCAGACGGTCCGTCGGGGACTCCGTCTCCGGGCCGGGCCGGCTCTCCCCCGAGGCCCGCAGCTCCGCCGCGGCCCGCTCCGCCCACGGGCGCGCCCCGAGCCGTTCGAAGGCCTCCTGGGCGGCCCGCAACGGCCCCCGGGAGTCCACCGGACGCCGGTTCCGACGCAGCCACTCCCCGTACAGCAGCCCCGTGCGCGCCTCCTCGAACCGGTCGGTGTCCCGGACGGAGTGCAGTTCCAGGGCCCGCCGGAAACGCTCCTCCGGGTCGGGGCCCGCGGCCGGTTCGCCGCCCGGGGCAGGCGAGCCGCCCCCGGCGGCCGAGCCGCCCGCCAGCAGCCCCTCGCACCGGGCCCGCACGGCGTGGATGCCGGGTCCGTCCAAGTGCCCGGCCAGCTCCGCCAGCCGCGCGAACGCCTTCCGCGCCTGTTCGGGACGGCCCGCCCGCAGGGCCGCCTCGACCTCGTCGGCGTCCCGACCGCAACAGGTGCACGCCGACCCGGCGGGAGCCGCCGCCGCCCGGTCCGCCGCCGCTTCGAAGCGGCCCAGCCCCAGGTCCAGCAGGATCGCGGCCGAGGTCCTCAAGTGCCGTACGTCGGGGAGGTCCACGGCGTCCGCGAGGGCGCCGAGCTCCTGGAACCAGGCCTCGTCCCCCCGCGCGGCGGCCAGTTGGGCCAAGGCCGCCGCGAGCTGCGCACGGGTCCGGGTCTGGCCGGTGTCCGAGGCGATCCGCAGCCCCTCCGTCCCCCCGGCCAGCGCGTCCCGGTGCAGCCCGAGCCGCAACTGGGCCTGCGCCACCTCCAGCAGGGCCCGCGGCAGCAGCCCCACCGCCCCCTGCGCCCGGCACTCCCGCTCGACGGCCCCGGCCCGCTCGTACGCGACCCGGTGATCGCCCAGCAGGCCGTTCCAGCAGGCCGCCCTCAAGCCCTCGCGCAGATCCCCCGACGGGCCGGACGAGGCCTCCCGCAGGGCGCGCAGCGCGGCCGTCCGGACTCCCGCGTCGGGCGAGGACACCCGGGCCAGGGCCTGGATCGCGGACCCGCCCGGCAGCTCCAGCTCCGCCGCCGCGGCCGCCGCACCGGCCGCCGCCACCGGGTCACCGGCCACCCACGCGCTGCCCACCGCCAGGAACAGCATCCGCCCGGCGTCCTGCGGCTCGGCCGCCGCGATCGGCAGGGCCGCGTCCAGCAGCAGGACGTGCGCCCGCGACAGGTCCCCCTGCTCGTTGGCGACCTCCGCGGCGATCTCCGCCACCCGGGCACGCGCCCTCGCGTCGCCACCCTGTTCGCGGCGGGCCGCCTCCGCCAGCTCCCCCGCGCGGTCCAACTGTCCGGCGTCAAGGGCGGCCCGGGCGGCCGAACCCAGCCGGCGCGCCCGCTCGGCCGGCCGCGGACTCAGGGCGGCCGCCCGCTCGTACACCGTGGCCAGCGCCGCGTGACCACCCCGCGCACGGACCTGCTCGCCGCTGCGTTCCAGCTCCGCGGCGACGCCCTCGTCGGGCGCGGCCTGGGCCTGGGCACGGTGCCACGCGGCGCGGTGCCCGCCGCCCGCGTCGGCCAGGGCCCGGTGCGCGGCGAGCCGACGGGCCGCCGGACCGGACCGGTAGGCCGCCGAGCGGATCAGCGGGTGCCGGAAGACGAGCCGGCCCCCGTCCAGCCTGACCAGGCCCTGGGCCTCGGCGGGCGCCAGGTCGGTGACGCCCGCCCCCAGTAGCCCGGCGGCCTCGAACACCGTGCCGGCGTCGCCCTCGTCGGCCGCGGCGGCGACCAGCAGCAAGGTGCCGGAAGCCTCGGGGAGCGCCCCGATCCGGGCGGCGAAGCCCTGCTCGATCCGGCCGTGCGGGCCGTCGTACGACAGCCCGTGCCCCTCCCGGCGCGCGGTGGTGAGTTCAAGGAGGGCCAGCGGGTTGCCCTCCGCCTCGCGCTGGATGCGCTGCCGTTCGTGGTGGCGCAGGTCGGCCGCGTACAGGGTCAGCAGGTCGCCGGCGGCCGCCGTGTCGAGGCGGCGCAACCGCAACTCGTCGAAGCCGTCGGGCCGGAACCCGGGCGCGTGCGGGTCCCGTACGCCGAAGAGGACGGCGATCCGCTCCGCGTGCAGCCGCCGGGCGGCGAACACGAGCGCCTCGGCGGAGGCCAGGTCCAGCCACTGGGCGTCGTCCAGCACGCAGAACAGGGTCCGCTCCTCGGCCAGTTCCGCCAGCAGGGTCAGCACCGCGAGCCCGACCAGGAACCGGTCCCCGCCGCTCGGCGCGGCCTCGCCCATCCCGAGCGCGGTCCGCAGGGCCCCCGCCTGGGCCCCGGGGAGGGCGTCGATCCGGCCGAGCACCGGACGCAGCAGCAGGTGCAGCCCGGAGTACGGCAACGCGCTCTCGAACTCCGTGCCGGTGCCGCGCAGGACCCGTGGACCGTCCCCCGCCGCGGCCACGGCAGCGTCCAGCAGGGCGGTCTTGCCGATGCCCGCCTCGCCCCGGACCACCAGGACCCCGCTGCGCCCGGCCCCGGCACCGGTCAGCAGCCGTTCGACCACGGCCAGTTCCTCGGCCCTCCCCACCAGCACGGAGGTTCCCCCTTCGATCCCAGTCATCCGACAGATGACCACGACGCCTTCGCACTCCTACGTTTGCGTCGTCAGCCGTCCCCTGTACCGGAACCGTACTTGGAGGCCCCCGGTGAAGATCGAAATCACCCTCGACATCCCTTGCGTCTGGTCGTACTTCGCCTTCAACCGCCTGCGCCGGGCCGCGGCCCGCGTCCGGGCCGGGGGAGGCACGGTCGACTTCGTCCTCCACCCCTACCAACTGGCTCCCGAGGCGGGCACCGAGGGCGAACCCAAGTCGAACGTGCTGCGCCGGGCGTTCGGCGACGGGGCCGATGCCGCCGTCGCCCGCATCACCGCGCTCGCCGCCGCCGAGGGCCTGGAGTTCGACCACGACCGGGCCCTGTGGTCCAACACGTTCGAGGCGCACCGGCTGATCGCGGACGCCGGGGCGCAGGGCCGGGCCGAGGCCGTGGTCGAACGGCTCTTCAGGGCCCACCACACCGACGGCCTGAACATCGCCGATCCCGAGGTCCTGCGGCGCATCGCCGCCGAGTTCTCCGTCGCCCGCCGCGACGGAGGCGCCGATGAGCTGCGCGCCGCCCTCGAACGGGTCCGGCGCGAGGACCTGCCCGGGATCCCCCTCATCCGCCTCCCGGACGGCACCACCACCACGGGCACCCCGTCGGACGCCGTGCTGCACCACGCGCTCGACCTCCCGGAACACGCGGCGGCCTGACCGAACGCGGCGCGTACCGCGGACGCCGGTAGGGGGGTGGGGGACGCCCCGCTCATGCCCAGTGGGGGGCGACGGAGGCCGTACCGGCCAGGGCCCGTCGTCGCACTCCGAGGCCGCCCTCCGGGCGACGACGGGAGTTCGACGAGAGGCCCTAGGCTGCGACCCATGGAGTCCTACACGATCGGCCAGGCAGCCCGGCTGCTCGGCGTGAGCACTGACACGGCCCGCCGTTGGGCCGACGGGGGGCGCTTCCCCACGCGCCGCGAGGGCAACCGGCGCATCGTGGACGGGCCGGACCTGGCGGCGTTCTGCGTCGAGGTCGCGCAGGAGGGCGCCGAGGACGAGGACGCCAGGTACACGTCGGCCCGCAACGCGTTCCCGGGGATCGTGACCGGCATCAAGCTGGGCACGGTCGGCGCCCAGGTGGAGATCCAGGCCGGACCCCACCGGGTGGTGTCGCTGCTCACCCGGGAGGCGGTGGAGGAACTGGGCCTCGCGGTCGGCATGCGCGCCACCGCCCGCGTGAAGTCGACGAGCGTCTTCGTCGACCGCACCTGACGCCCCACCCCGCCAACCCGGCGCGGGCCCGAACCGCCACCATGCCACCGGCCCGCCCGTGCCACCGCACCCGGCGCCCGCCCCGCCACCCCGCCCGGCCGCGCCCGGCGTGAGGCCGTGGCCGCCCCGCCACCGTGCCCGGCCCCGCCGCGTTGGTCCGTGACCGCGCCCGGCCCGTGACCGCGCCCGGTCCGTG
>NZ_JANFAK020000085.1 GCF_024721315.2 Streptomyces sp. Isolate_45 | reverse complement strand
GGGGGGGGGGGGGGGGGGGGGGCGGGGGGGGGGGGGGGGGGGGGGGGGGGGGGGGTGGGGGGGGGGGGGTGTGGGGGGGGGGGGGGGGGGGCGCCCCCCCCCCCCCCCCCCCCCCCCCCCCCCCGCCCGCTTTCGCCCTGTTCCGCGCCTGCTCACCCGCCTCCTTCCCCGCCGCCGGAAGCACCGATATGGTCATACGACGGATGCGGGGCGGCGGGGTCCCTTTCGGCAGTCGAACGCCCGTACTTTAGCCCTGGCTTGTCCGGATTTGTCGACGAGCGTGTAACAGGGGTTAGCAAGGCCATGGCCTGAGGGAATCACCGCGTCATGAACCAGAACGCACCCCTCCCCCTCGCCCACCTCACCGCCAGCCGCCCCCGCGTGCTGACCCTCGCCCAGCTCCGCGAGCACGGCGTCAGCGCATCCGACGCCGCCGGGCGGCCCTGGCAACAGTTGCTGCCCGGGGTGTTCCTGCTCCACGCAGGTCCGGCGACCAGCGAGGAGCGACTGCACGCGGCCCTGCTGTACGCCGGCCGCCGGGGCGGCGCCGAGGTCATGATCACCGGGCTGGCGGCCCTCGCGCTGTACCGCTTCGCGTCCGCCCCCGCCCTGCTGGGGCTCTCCCACATCGACGTCCTCGTGGCGAACACCCGGCGACTGCGGTCCACCGGCGACGTCCGGATCATCCGCACGCACACCCCGCCGCGCTCCGTGGAGGTGACCGGGCTGCCCGTGGCCCCGGTGGCCCGGGCCGTGGCCGACGCCGTCTCGCAGCTGTCCGACGCCGCGACCGTACGCCGCCTGCTCAGCGAGGCCGTCCGCGCCGGACACTGCGAGCCGGCCGCCGTCGTACGGGAGTTGACGGTGGCCCGGCTGCTGAACCGGCCGCACGTGGTGGACGCCGTCGAGGCGCTGCTGGCCGAGGGCCGGGCCATCGCGGAGGACCGGCTGTACCAGCTCGTACGGGGCTACGAGCTGCCGGAGCCCGTGTGGAACGTGGACCTGCGGCTCCCCGGGGGCCCGCACCTCGGCGGGGTCGACGCGTACTGGCCGGAGCACGCCGTCGCCATCGAGATCGACACCCGGGCCCCGCGCCAGCACGACGACGAGGACTGGTCGGAGTCCGTCCGCAAGCGCGAGACGCTGGAGCGACTCGGGGTGACCGTGCTGCACCTGACCCCCCGCAAGCTGCGGGACTGGCCCGAACAGCAGGCCGCCGTCGTCCGCACCGCCCTGACGGCCGCCGACGACCGGGAGCCCGCCGCCTACCTGGTGGTGCTCCCCCGGTGAGGCGCCGGCCGCGCGAGCGGCGGATTGGCCGGGGAGTACTCCGGGGCGCTCCAGCGCAGCCGTCCCGGATGCAGGCCCTCCACCACCGACTCCACGGTGAACCGCACGACCCGCGCGCCGTCCGCCCCGAATCCGGTCCGGGCCCGCCCGCTCAGCTGGAGCACTCCGCCGCCCTCCCAGTCGGGCAGGAGCAGCCCGGCCCGCCCGTCGGCCGCGAGGTTCCCCAGCGTCAGGAACATGGCGTTGCCGGGATAGTCCGGCCAGGTCAGCTCGGTCGCCGAGAGCACCTCCACGAAGCCCGGGAACCCTCCCCGGTGGCTGGCGTCGGCCCCGTCCGGCGACGCGGTGGCCACGAAGAAGGTGTCGGCGGCGCGGACCGCCTCCCGCTGGGCCGGGGTGAGCGCCTCCCCGCACCGCACGATCCCGGCCCCCTCGGCCACCACCTCCAGCGGCCGGCGTTTCTGCAGGTACTTCGGGCAGTTCGCGAAGACCCGGTCCGCATCGACCGCGAATCCGCCGGGCACCGGTGCGGTGGTCCCGCCCAGCCGCATCCGGCGCCTCGTCCGCGGGTCGAGGGCGATGGTCCCGACCCGGGTGCCCGCCGCGGCCAGTGCCCCTTCCAGCGGATCGCCCTGCGGCAGCCCGCCGGCCACCACGATCCGGGTGCGCCCGGCGGCCCGTACGAAACCGGGCGGGCCGGTGAGCAGCGAGGCCCACATCCGACCGGCGGCGTCGGCGGCTCCGACGACGAGGTGGGGCTGCTCGGCGAGGAAGGCCGCGGCCACGTCCCTGATGTCCGTGCCGATCGAGCGGCCGACGTGATCGGCCAGGTCGCGCACGCCGACCCGTTCCTGCACGGCCAGCGAACCCCAGTGGTACGCCATGACGGTGCTCCTCTCCTTGCGTCGTGGGGCCTCGGATCCACAGAGGCCTAGAAGAACCCGCAGGTGGGAGCGGATTCCGTCGGGGCCGGAGCCCCTTCCGCGCCCGTGGGTACGGAGATCTCCAGACGGGTGCCGTCGGGGTCGTGGAAGAAGATCCCGCCGGAGGCCGCGCCCTCGGCGTGGGCGACGACGCCCTCGTGGGCGAAGGCGACGCCCAGCCCGCGCAGCCGCTCCTCGTACGCCCGGACCTCCTCGATGCCCCCGGCGGTGAACGCCAGGTGGTGCAGTCCCGCGGCGGTCGGCAGGTAGCTCCCCTCCGCCTGCTGCCAGAGCGTGAGGACGAGCTCGCCGTCCCGGCCGAGGAAGGCGAAGCGACGGCCCTCCTCCTTGCCCTCTCCGAGCAGGGCGAAGTCCAGCGCGTCGCGATAGAAGGCGAGCGAGCGGTCCAGGTCGGTGACGTTCAGGCCGATATGGCCGGTGCGGAGCGTGCCGACGGCGGCGGTGGTGGCGGTGGTCATGGTGGATCCCTTTCCCGAAGACTTCCGAGTTCCGATGCGCACTAACCTTCTACTTCGAGATTAAAGGTTAGAGACCGAGAGGTCAACCAGTCACGTACTCTTGAGGGGTTAGCGACGCGAGGAGGCGGCATGACGGCGCAGGTAACGGACCGGCGTCCGCTGATCGGGGAACCGGTCGCCCTCGACCTGTTGAACACGCGCTGGGTCGCCGACGGCGAACCCTTCGACCTCTTCGCGGGCGCCTTCGGGCTGACCCGCGTCGAAGGGCTCGCGCTCTGGCTGGGGAGCGTCGGCCTGGCCGACCGCTTCCGGGCCGACGCCGCGACCCTGGTCCACCTGCTGACCGCGCGCGAGTCGCTGGCCCGCGCCGTCGCGGACCCGTCCGACGAGGGGGCGCGGGCTCTGGTCGACGCCGTCCTGGAACACGGCCGGATCCGGGCCACCCTGACGCCCGAAGGTCCGGGCGAGCGCGCCGAGTTCGCCGATCCCGCCTGGGGTCCCGCCTGGACCGCCGCCCGGAACTACCTGGACCTGCTGGTCGCCGGGCCGGACCGGATCCGCAAGTGCGCCGCCGAGTCCTGCGTGCTGCACTTCCACGACGTCTCGCGCAACGGCACCCGGCGTTGGTGCTCGATGGCCGCCTGCGGAAACCGCGCCAAGGCCTCGCGCCACTACGCGCGCACGCGCGTGCGCTGAACGATCGGAATCTGTCACACCCGCCGCGAGACGGAAGCCCGCTCGGGCCCTGCCGCGAGCCGGGAAAGTCTATAAATCCACTCGCAGACGCCTGCGAATTGCCCTGACCTGCCCGACCTTGCGCCCTCTGGCGGCTGCTCCGCGTTGGCGAGAGTCCGCCATGTCAGGTCTCGGTCAATGACAACACTCCCCAAACAGCAGTCACTTCGGCAAAGCTGACCGGTCATCCGGCACCGAAATCCGGACCGTATCTTTCACTTAGCCAGGGATGCTGATGACCCTCGACTCCCCCAGCTCCACCAACGGGGCCATACCGGGCACCCGGCGCGTGGCCCGCGTCGCCGCGGCCGCGGGCCTGGTGGCCGCCCTCTGCGCCACCGGCGCCATGCCCGCCTTCGCGGTGGGCACCGCCGACGGTCCGGGGACGGGACCGGCCTCCGCGCCGGTCAAGTCCGCCGACCAGAAGCTCGGTTCGGCGGACGCCGAACTGCTCCAGGAGGCCAAGGCCAAGGGCGACGCCACCGTCACCGTCATGGTCGCGACCGCCCCCGGGAAGACCAAGCAGGTCGCCGACCAGCTGGGCGCCGTCCAGGGCGCCTCGGTGGGCCGGACGTACGACAAGCTCGGTTACGTCCGCGCCACCCTGCCGACCGGCAAGGCCGACGCGGCGCTGAAGGCCGCCGGCAAGCTGGACTCCGTCCACGGCATCGACCTGCGGCACGAGATCCAGCGTCCGGACCCCCGTCCGGACGCCGACCGGGAGACCGGTACGGTCAAGAAGACCGCGGCCGAGACCTACGCGGCGCCGGACAAGAACACCCCGGCGCAGAACCCGTACAACCCGTCCTTCGAGACGGGCTCGGTCGACTTCGTCAAGAACAACCCGCAGGCCGACGGCCGCGGCGTGACGATCGGCATCATGGACTCGGGCGTCGACGTCGGCCACCCGGCCCTGCAGAAGACCACCACCGGCGAGCGCAAGATCGTCGACTGGGTGACCGCGACCGACCCGATCACGGACAACGACGGGACCTGGCGCGCCCAGATCACCCCGGTCACCGCCGCGGGCGGCACCTTCAGTGCCGGTGGTCAGAGCTGGAAGGCCCCGGAGGGCAACTTCCAGTGGAGCCGTTTCTCCGAGTCGATCACCGCCAACGGTGACATGAAGGGCGACGTCAACCGGGACGGGGACACCACCGACCGGTTCGGCCTGCTCTACGACGTCGCCGCCGGCACCGTCCGCGTCGACACCGACCAGGACGGCGACTTCACCAACAACGAGCCGATGAAGCCGTACAAGGACGGCAACCAGGTCGGCTACTTCGGCACGGACAACGCGGCGACCGAGGTCGCCGAGCGCATCCCGTTCGTGATCGAGATCCGCAAGGACGTCCCGATGGACCCGCTGGGCGGTGACTGGGTCGGCAAGAAGGCCGACTTCGTCAACGTCGGCATCATCGAGTCCGAGCACGGCACGCACGTCGCGGGCATCACCGCCGCCAACGGCCTCTTCGGCGGCCGGATGAACGGCCAGGCCCCCGGTGCCAAGCTCGTCTCCTCGCGCGCCTGCTCCTGGTCCGGCGGCTGCACCAACGTCGCGCTGACCGAGGGCATGATCGACCTCGTCGTGAACCGCGGCGTCGACATCGTCAACATGTCGATCGGCGGCCTGCCGGCGCTCAACGACGGCAACAACGCGCGTTCCGAGCTCTACAAGAACCTCATCGACACCTACGGTGTCCAGCTCGTCATCTCGGCGGGCAACGAGGGCCCCGGCGTCAACACGATCGGTGACCCCGGTCTCGCCGACAAGGTCATCTCGGTGGGCGCCGCGGTCTCCAAGGAGACCTGGGCCGCCAACTACGGCTCCGGCGTGAGCAAGAAGTACAACATGTTCCCGTTCTCCTCGCGCGGTCCGCGTGAGGACGGCGGCTTCACGCCGACCATCACCGCCCCCGGCTCGGCCATCAACACCATCCAGACCTGGCTGCCCGGCGCGCCCGTGAAGGAGGCCGGCTACAACCTCCCGGCCGGTTACGGCATGCTCCAGGGCACCTCGATGTCCTCGCCGCAGGCGGCGGGCGCCGGCGCCCTGCTGATCTCGGCCGCGAAGCAGAACAACATCGCGCTGAAGCCGGCGAACCTGCGGGTCGCGCTGACCAGCACCGCCAAGAAGATCGACGACGTCCCGGCGCACGCCCAGGGCGCGGGCCTGCTCGACGTGAACGCCGCGTGGGAGTCCATCCAGCGCGACGCGAAGGCCGAGGAGTTCACGGTCAAGGCCCCGGTCGACACCGCGATCGACCAGTTCCTGAAGACCCCCGGCTTCGGCACCGGCGTCTACGACCGCGAGGGCGGCCTGAAGGTCGGCCAGAAGAAGGTCTACAACGTCGTCGTCACGCGCACCACCGGCGTGAAGTACGGCACCCGGCACAACCTGAGCTGGCGCAACGACGACGGAAGCTTCAAGGTCATCGGCGGCTACGACTACGTCACGCTGCCGCTGAACAAGCCCGTCACCATCAAGGTCGAGGCCAACGTCAAGTCGGCCGGCGTCCACAGCGGCATCCTGCAGCTCGACGACCCGAACACCGAGGGCATCGACAAGCAGGTCCTGGCGACGGTCGTCGCGGCGGCCCCGCTGGCCAAGCCGACCTACACCCTGTCGGACACCTCGTCCGTGCAGCGCAACAGCCACAAGTCGTACTTCGTGACGGTCCCCCCGGGCACCAAGACCCTCGAGGTCGCCCTGGGCGGTCTGAAGCCCGACAGCCAGACCCGCTTCATCTCGATCCACCCGTACGGTCTGGGCGTCGAGGACAGCGCGACGACCCAGTGCTACCCGAACTACGACAACCCGGCGAACACCTGCCGCCCCGACCTGCGCTCGTACGCCGAGCCGACCCCGGGCGTCTGGGAGATCGAGGTCGAGTCGCGCCGTACGTCGCCGCTGCTCGACAACCCGTACAAGCTGGACGTGTCCGTCCTCGGCGCTTCCTTCGACCCCGCGGTCAAGGTCCTTCCCGAGGTCAAGCAGGGCACCCCGGCGCCGGTCCAGTGGACCGTCAAGAACGACGCCGCGGTCATCGCCGGCGGCAAGCTCCAGGGCGGTCCGCTCGGCTCCGCGAAGGTCGCCAAGCCGACCATCGCCGCCGGTGAGACCCAGACCACCGAGGTCACCATCGGCGAGGGCGTCTCCCGCCTCGACGTCGCCATCGGCAAGACGTCCGACACGGGCGCCGACCTGGACCTGGAGGTCTACAAGGACGGCGTCAAGGTCGGCACCGCCGCCGACGGCGACTCCGAGGAGGCCGTGAGCCTGGTCAAGCCGGCCGCGGGCACCTACAGCATCAAGGTGATCGGCTACGCGATCCCGGCCGGCACCACCACGTACGACTACCGCGACGTGTTCTTCTCGGCCGGTCTGGGCTCCGTCCAGGTCGACGAGGCCGCCACGGTGAACCTCGCCTCCGGCGCCTCGGCGCAGGTCTCGGCGAACGTCCTGGTCAACAGCGCGGCCCCCGAGGGCCGTCAGTTCTTCGGCCAGGTCCAGCTGCTCAACGCCCGCGGCACCGCCGCCGGCACCGGCAGCGTCCAGATCGACAAGGTCCTCCCGTAACCCGGTAGGACCGAAAACCGGAGGGGCGGCGCTCGTGACGAGCACCGCCCCTCCGGGCTTTTCCCCCTCCCCCGGCCGCTACTTGCCGAGCGGGCGCAGCGACTCCGCGTAGGTGCCGACCGCGTGCGCGATGACGTCCAGGTTCGTGTCGAAGGCCTTCAGGTCGATGTTCTTCAGGGTGTCCCCGGCCCCGTGGTAGTTCGGGTCGTACGGGGCTCCGGCCGTGCCGCCGTAGCGCTTGGCCTGCTCGGCGGTCTTGATGCCCTCGGCGCCGGTGAAGGTGCCGCCCGCCGGGATGCCGTTGGCGATGAACGGGCCGTAGTCGGAGCGGCCGTCGAAGTCGCTGCCCTCGTGCGGCTTGCCCTTCTTGTCGAGGAAGCCGTTGATCAGCGCCTCGATCTGCGCCGAGCCGGCCGGGCCCGCGCCCGCGCCGACCTTGTCCGAGTCGTCGCCGTCGTAGACGAACTGCGCCGGGTTGGGCGAGGCGATCATGTCGAAGTTCAGGTAGAGGGCGATGTCCTTCTTCTGCCCCTCGGACAGTTGCGCCACGTAGTGCTCGGAGCCCAGCAGGCCCAGCTCCTCCGCCGACCACCAGGCGAAGCGGACCTTGTTCGCGGGCTGCTTGCCCTTGCCCTTCTTGTTCGCGCCCTCGTCGGCGAGCTTCAGCGCCACCTCCAGCAGGCCGGCCGAGCCCGAGCCGTTGTCGTTGATGCCCGGGCCCCCGGGGACCGAGTCCAGGTGGGCGCCGACGGCCACCACCCGGTCGGCGCGGCCGCCCCGGGTCTCGGCGATCACGTTGCGGGTGGTCTTCCTCACGTGCTCCTGGTCCAGGTCCAGGCGCACCTTCACCTCGCCCGCCGCGGCGGCCGCGGCCAGCGCCTCGCCGTCGGCCAGGGTGATGCCCGCACTCGGGATCAGCCCCTCGGCGGGCGAGGAGAACCCGCCGCGGACGGGGGTGGTACCGCTGTGGTTGTAGACGATGACGCCGAGCGCTCCCGCCTCGGCGGCCGCCTTCTGCTTCTCGACGAAGGTGCAGGCGCCCCGCTTGACCAGGGCGATCTTCCCGGCGAAGGCACCGGCCGGATAGTCGTCGGCGGTGCAGCCGGGGCTCTCGTCCACCCGGGCGAGGGCGAGCGGCGCGGTCAGGCCGCCCGCCGGGGTGGACCGGGTGAAGGTGAAGGCGGCGGTGGCCAGCTCGCGGGGGGCGGCGCCGAGGACGGTGGTCCGCTCCGTCCTCGTGTGGGCCTCGTGGATGTCGAAGTCCTGGTAGGAGACCTGGTAGCCGGCCTTCTTCAGGGTGTCGTGGACGTACGCCGCCGACGCGGCGTGGCCCGGGGTGCCCGCGGCGCGGTTGCCGCCGTTGGCGTCGGCGATCTGCTGGAACTTCGCCAGGTGGCGGTGGGCACCGCGGGCGGTGACCTCCTCGACGAGTTCCTTGGCGAGCCGGCCCTCGCGGTGGTCGCGGTCGTGGGCCGCGGCCGGCGCGGCCGCGAACAGCACGGGAGCGGCTACGGCGGCGGCCGCGAGGGCGGCGAGGGCCGGTATGGAGCGGCGGCGGTGGCGGTGGTCCCGCACGGTGGTTCTCCCCGTTCAGACGGTTCGGAAAGTGGGACGGCGTGTCCGGATACCGGGCACGACAGTCCGGACGCTAACCCCCACCGACCAGGCAAAACGGCCGTTCGGGGGCGGTGAAACACGCGCTTCACGCACTCGTCACGGGGGTTCACGCCCAGGACACCGTCCGTCCCTCGGACAATGGATTGGACAAGGCTCGTGGGGTCGAACGCATGATGGCTCCACGCGCGCCCGCGTCGTACATACGTAGAGGAGTCACCGTGAGGGTCGGAATCGTCGGAGCCACCGGACAGGTCGGCGGAGTCATGCGCGGCATCCTGGCCGAGCGGAAGTTCCCGCTGGACGAGCTGCGGCTGTTCGCCTCGGCCCGTTCCGCGGGCTCGACCCTGGAGTGGGAGGGCCAGGAGATCACCATCGAGGACGCCTCCACGGCCGACTACTCCGGCCTGGACATCGTGCTCTTCTCCGCGGGCGGCGCGACCTCCAGGGCCCTCGCCGAGAAGGTCGCCTCCCAGGGCGCCGTCGTGATCGACAACTCCTCGGCCTGGCGCGGTGACCCGGAGGTCCCCCTCGTCGTCTCCGAGGTCAACCCGCACGCGATCAAGAACCGCCCCAAGGGCATCATCGCGAACCCGAACTGCACCACCATGGCCGCGATGCCGGTGCTGCGCCCGCTGCACGACGAGGCCGGCCTCCTCGCCCTGATCGCCACCACCTACCAGGCCGTCTCCGGCTCGGGCCTGGCGGGCGTCGCCGAGCTCAAGGGGCAGGCCTGCGCGGTCACCGAGGCCGCCGACCAGCTGACCTTCGACGGCGGCGCCGTGGACTTCCCGGAGCCGGCCGTCTACAAGCGCCCGATCGCGTACAACGTGGTCCCGCTCGCGGGCAACCTGGTCGACGACGGCTCCTTCGAGACCGACGAGGAGCAGAAGCTCCGCAACGAGTCCCGCAAGATCCTCGAGATCCCGGGGCTCAAGGTCTCCGGCACCTGCGTGCGCGTCCCCGTCTTCTCGGGCCACTCGCTCCAGGTCAACGTCCGCTTCGAGCGCCCCATCGGCGTCGAGCGCGCCTACGAGCTGCTGAAGGACGCCCCCGGCGTCGAGCTGTCCGAGATCCCGACGCCCCTCCAGGCGGCCGGCAAGGACGCCTCGTACGTGGGCCGCATCCGCGTGGACGAGACCGTCGACAACGGCCTCGCGCTGTTCCTGTCGAACGACAACCTGCGCAAGGGCGCGGCACTGAACGCGGTGCAGATCGCGGAGCTCGTGGCCGAGGAACTCCGCCAGGGCTGACCGGTCGCCGGTGCGTGAGGGGCGGGTGCCGTACGGCGCCCGCCCCTCCCCCGTTTCACGGCCGGCGCACCTCGTAGAGGAAGCAGCCGTACTCCACCGCCCGGACGTGCACGAGGGCGACCTCCGGGTCGGCGAAGGCCTCGGCGAGCGCCCGCCCGACGACATCGTCGGGCTCCTCGCCCAGTTCCAGTGCGCGGCCGCCGAGGATCCGGCCGGCCGCGTCGTAGCGCCGGGCGACGCGCAGCGCCCCCGGTGTCCCGAACGGGAGGCCGCCGCCCTCCGGCGGGCCCGCGCAGGGGTCGGCGTGCACGAACACGGGGCCCTGTTCGTCGTACGCCCCCGGGTCCGCCCCGGACCCGGCCGCCCAGCGGCGCAGCGGCGCGTAGGAGACCAGGGCGATGCGCTCGCCGGCCCGGCTGCGGCGCAGGCAGCAGCGCAGCGGGGCGCCGCCCTCCGGGTCCCCGTACGGCAGGCAGGGCCGGCCCGCGTCATCGCGCAGGCGCAGCTCGGCAAGGGCGGCGGGGTCGACGGCGCGGGCGGTGAGGGGTGTGGTGGAGGAGGTCATGGCTGCGATCGTGGCGCGCCCGCGCCCCCGGCGCCGGCCGAAATCGGACCTCGCGTTCGCCCGCGGGATACTCCGGCGCGGTGGCCCGGACCTCGTGGAAGGATGGCGGGGCTACGTCACCATCAAAGGAGATGACCGCGTGCCTGGCACGAATCTCACCCGTGAAGAGGCTCAGCAGCGCGCGGCGCTGCTCACCGTCGACTCGTACGAGGTCGAACTCGACCTCAGCGGTGCGCAGGAGGGCGGTACCTACCCGTCCGTGACCACCGTGCGCTTCCGTTCGGCCGAGGCCGGCGCCGAGACCTTCATCGACCTCGTCGCGCCGGCCGTGCACGAGGTCGTCCTGAACGGCAAGTCACTGGACGTGGCCGCCGTCTTCCGGGACTCCCGGATCGCGCTGAACCACCTCGCCGCCGGGGACAACGAACTGCGCGTCGTCGCCGACTGCGCCTACACGAACACCGGGGAGGGCCTGCACCGCTTCGTCGACCCCGTCGACCAGCAGGCCTACCTCTACACCCAGTTCGAGGTGCCGGACGCGCGACGCGTGTTCGCCAGCTTCGAGCAGCCCGACCTGAAGGCCACGTTCCGGTTCACCGTGACGGCCCCCGAGGGCTGGACGGTCATCTCGAACTCGCCGACGCCCGAACCGAAGGACCGGGTCTGGGCCTTCGAGCCGACCCCGCGCATCTCCTCGTACATCACCGCGCTGATCGTGGGCCCGTACCACGCGGTGCACAGCTCGTACGAGGGCAAGGACGGCCAGTCGGTGCCGCTCGGCATCTACTGCCGTCCCTCGCTCGCCGAGTTCCTCGACGCGGACGAGATCTTCGACGTGACTCGGCAGGGCTTCGACTGGTTCCAGGAGAAGTTCGCCTACGACTACCCGTTCGCGAAGTACGACCAGCTCTTCGTGCCCGAGTTCAACGCGGGCGCCATGGAGAACGCGGGCGCGGTCACCATCCGCGACCAGTACGTCTTCCGCTCGAAGGTGACGGACGCGGCGTACGAGGTGCGCGCCGAGACCATCCTCCACGAGCTCGCCCACATGTGGTTCGGCGACCTCGTCACGATGGAGTGGTGGAACGACCTGTGGCTGAACGAGTCGTTCGCCACCTACACCTCGATCGCCTGCCAGGCGGACGCCGAGGGCTCGAAGTGGCCGCACGCGTGGACCACCTTCGCCAACTCCATGAAGACGTGGGCGTACCGGCAGGACCAGCTGCCGTCCACGCACCCGATCATGGCGGACATCCGTGACCTGGACGACGTCCTGGTCAACTTCGACGGCATCACGTACGCCAAGGGCGCCTCGGTGCTCAAGCAGCTCGTCGCTTACGTCGGCAAGGACGCCTTCTTCAAGGGCGTGCAGGCCTACTTCAAGGCGCACGCCTTCGGCAACACGCGCCTGTCGGACCTGCTGGGCGCCCTGGAGGAGACCTCGGGCCGTGATCTGACGGCCTGGTCGAAGGCGTGGCTGGAGACGGCCGGCATCAACGTCCTGCGGCCGGAGGTCGAGACGGACGCGCAGGGCGTCATCACCGCCTTCGCGATCCGCCAGGAGGCCCCGGCGCTGCCCGCGGGCGCGAAGGGCGAGCCGGTGCTGCGGCCGCACCGCATCGCGGTCGGCCTGTACGACCTGCGCGACGGGGCGCTCGTGCGCACGGAGCGGATCGAGCTGGACATCGACGGCGGCCTCACGGCGGTGCCGGAGCTGGTGGGCCGGGCCCGTCCGGCGGTCGTCCTGCTCAACGACGACGACCTGTCGTACGCGAAGGTCCGCCTGGACGAGGTGTCCCTCGCCAACGTGACCGCCCACCTGGGCGACTTCGCGGAGTCGCTGCCGCGCGCCCTGTGCTGGGCCTCCGCCTGGGACATGACCCGCGACGGCGAGCTCGCGACCCGCGACTACGTGGCGCTGGTGCTGTCGGGCATCGGCAAGGAGTCGGACATCGGCGTCGTGCAGTCGCTGCACCGCCAGGTGAAGCTGGCCGTCGAGCTGTACGCCGACCCGGCGTGGCGCGAGCAGGGCCTGGCCACCTGGACGGAGGCCACGCTGGAACACCTGCGCGGCGCCGAGCCGGGCAGCGACCACCAGC
Organism: Streptomyces sp. Isolate_45; assembly: GCF_024721315.2. Lineage (GTDB taxonomy): Bacteria > Actinomycetota > Actinomycetes > Streptomycetales > Streptomycetaceae > Streptomyces. Next base: position 24,833 of record NZ_JANFAK020000085.1, on the reverse strand, counting down.
TGGCGTGGGCCCGTGCCTTCGCGGCGACGGCCCGCACCGAGGGGCAGCTGACGTACCTGGCGGCGCTGCTGGACGGTACGGCCGAGATCGAGGGCCTGGTCGTGGACACCGAGCTGCGGTGGGCGTTCCTGGAGCGCCTGGTGGCGACGGGCGTCGTCGGGGAGGCGGCGATCACCGCCGAGCTGGAGCGGGACGCGACGGCCGCGGGCGAGCGCCACGCGGCGACCGCGCGGGCCGCGCGCCCGACCGCGGAGGCGAAGGCCGCCGCGTGGGCCTCGGTGGTGGAGTCCGGCGACCTGCCGAACGCGGTGCAGGAGGCCGTGATCGGCGGCTTCGTCCAGACCGACCAGCGCGAGCTGCTCGCCCCGTACGCGGCGAAGTACTTCGCGGCGGTCAAGGAGGTCTGGGACACCCGCAGCCACGAGATCGCCCAGCAGATCGCGGTGGGCCTCTACCCGTCGCTCCAGGTCTCCCAGGAGACCCTGGACGCGACGGACGCCTGGCTGGCCTCGGCCGAGCCGAACGCTGGCCTGCGCCGTCTGGTGTCGGAGTCCCGGTCGGGCGTCGAGCGCGCCCTGAAGGCCCAGGAGGCCGACGCCGCGGCCGGCGCCGCCGCCATCTGACCCGGCCCCGGACCGGCCCCGGCCCCCGCCCCGATCACCGGGCGGGGGCCGGGTGCGTCCGGTCCGGTTCAGCGCGGCGCGCCCGCGGTCTCGCGGAGGGCCGCGAGGACGCGGGCAACGGCGGGGGCCGACTCGGAGCCCCGGCGCAGCGCGGCGATGACGTGCCGGGCGGGCCGGTCGTGGGCGAGGACCCGTACGGTGACCCCCGAGGCCCGGCCGGTGACCATGCGCGGGACGAGCGCCACGCCCATGCCCGCCTCCACCATGGCCAGGATCGCGGTCCAGCCGGAGGCCGAGTGGGCCTGCTCCGGGACGAACCCGGCGGCTTCGCAGGCGCTGCGGGTGATCTCCGACCAGGGGCCGCTGCCCCCGTAGATCCACCGCTCCCCGGACAGGTCGGCCAGCCGTAGCGCGGGCGCGGCGGTCAGCGGGTGCCCGGGCGGCAGGGCCACGTCGAGGGGGTCCTCCAGCAGCGTGACCCGGCTGAAGCGGGGGTCGCGGGCGCCGGGCGCGTGCGCGGCGAGGGACAGCGCGAGGTCCACGGCCCCGGCGGTCAGCAGCTCGTAGGACTCGGCGGCCTCGGTTTCGCGGACCCGTACCTCCACCCCCGGGTGGGTGCGCCGCAGGGCGGCGACGGCGGGGACGACGAGGACGGGCACGGCGGTGGAGAAGGCCCCGATCCGCACCTCGCCGGCCTCCCCGGACAGGTACCCGGCGAGTTCGGCGTCGGCCCGCTCCAGCTGCGCGAAGACGGCCTCGGTGTGCCGCAGGACCAGGTGGGCGGCGTCGGTGAGCCGTACCCGCCGGCCCTGGGCCTCCAGCAGCGGCACCCCCAACTGCCGGGCGAGGTTGGTCAGCTGCTGCGAAACGGCCGAGGGCGTCATGTGCAGCGCCTCGGCCGTGGCGGTGACGGTGCCCCGGTCGGCGAGGGTCCGCAGGATCCGCAGCTTCTTGATGTCCCACTCGGTCATGGGACCGAACCTACCGGCGGGCACCCAGTCCCACGCCGCCCAGGATCAGCGCCATGCACAGCAGTTGCGCGGGGCCGGTGTGTTCCCCGAGGAGGAGGAAGCCGAGTCCGGCGACGCACACGGGCTGGAGGTAGTAGACGACGCCCGCCCGGGCCGCGCCGATCACGGAGACGGCCTTGTTCCAGGCGAAGAAGGCGACGGCCGAGGAGAAGACGCCGACGTACAGCAGTTGTCCGGCCGAGCCGGGGGTTACCTCGAAGCCGCCCTGGACGGCGAGCGAGACGGCGTAGGCGGGGGCCAGCATCAGCGCGCCGAGGACGAAGGTGGCGAACAGGAAGGCGAGTTGACCGATCTCGGCGGGCTTGCGCTTGAGCAGGGCGCTGTAGGTGGCGAACGACAGGGCCGCGCCGAACATCCACAGGTCTCCGGCACCGAGGTCGAGGCCGATCGAGCCGTCTCCGACGAGCAGCAGGACGCCGAAGGCGGCGAGCAGCAGCCCGAAGGTGCGCCGGGCGCCGAGCCGTTCGCCGCCGAGGCGGGAGTAGACGGCCATGATGACGGGCGAGGCCGCCATGATCATGCCCATGTTGGAGGCGGAGGTGGTCAGTCCGGCCTGGTGGACGAGGGTGTTGTAGAGGGTGACGCCGAAGAGGGTGGCGAGGCTGACGTAGCCGAGGTGCCGGCGCAGCAGGGCCCGTTGCCGCCAGGCCTGCCGGGCGGCGAACGGGGCGACCGCGACGGCGGCGATGATCCACCGCCAGAAGACGGCCTGGACGGGCGGGACGCTGTCGGCCATGCCCCGGGTGGCGACGAAGCTGCCGGACCAGACGACCGTGGCGACCAGGGCGAGGAGGAGGCCGATGCCGGCGGCGGCGCCCTTGCCGCCCCGGGCGGCGGGCTGCCGCGGTGCCTGCCGGGCCTGCGCCCGCGGGGCCCGCTCGGCCTCGTTCGCCTGCTCCTGCGCCTGCGGGCCGGTGCGGACCTCGTCCTTGACGGTCACGTGGTGTCTCCCCCTCGGGGTCTGGGTCGGTATGTCGTGGGACCTACCGTCGCACCTCCGCATTGCTCAGGTCCATCGAAACATTTTGATCGATACCTTCAGCAGAACTGAACGTTTTCTGCGGGGCCCGGGGCGTCCGCGCGGGAAGCTGTCCGATGACGGTGGCGCCGAAGGCGATGGCCATGCCGGCCAGCTGGACGGGCGACAGGGCCTGGCCGAGCGCCGCCCAGCCGATGACGGCCGCGGTGAGCGGGGACAGCGGGCCGAGCAGGGTGACGGACGTGGCGCTGAGCCGGCCGATGCCGCGGAACCACAGCCAGTAGGCGATGCCGGTGTTGATCAGCATCATGTAGCCGTAACCGAGGAAGGCCTTGCCGTCGAGGGCGGGCGGCGCCCCCTCGATCAGGACGGCGAGCGGGATGATGACCAGCCCGCCCGCGGTGAGCTGCCAGCCGGTCATGGCCAGCGGGCCCACACCCTCGGGCCGCCCCCAGCGCTTGGTCATCACGGTGCCGGCGCCCATGGAGGCGGAGGAGACCACACCCGCGATGACGCCGATGAGGTCGAGCTCCGCCTCGGCGGTCAGCACCACCATGCTCACGCCGAACGCGGCGGCGACGGCGGCGAGGACGGTGCGCAGCCGGGCCCGCTCGCCGAGCAGCAGGGCGGCGAGTCCGACGACGAACAGCGGCCCCGCGGAGCCCAGTACGGCGGCGACGCCACCGGGCAGCCGGTAGGCGGAGAGGAAGAGCAGGGGGAAGAAGGCGCCGATGTTGAGCGTGCCGAGGACGGCGGACTTCCACCACCACTCGCCCTTGGGCAGGGTCCGGGAGAGGGCGATGAGGAGCAGTCCGGCGGGCAGGGCCCGCATGGCTCCGGTGAACAGGGGTCGGTCGGGGGGCAGGAGTTCGCTGGCGACGAAGTACGTCGAACCCCAGGAGATGGGGGCCAGGGCGGTCAGCAGGGTGGTGGTCAGGCGGTTCACGGGGACTCCTCGGGCGGATGAGGAACGTGGGATCGGACCGGGCGGTGACGGGCTCAGACGGCGACGGCGACGGCCGGGACGGGCGCGGTGACGGGCGCCGGCGGGGTGGCGTGCACGGCTTCCGCCGGCAGGTGCCGCTCCAGCAGGACCAGCGCCGCCGCGGCGCCGAGGGCGGCGACGGCGAGGACGGCCCAGGGCAACCGGCCGTCGACCGCGAGCAGGACGGTGAACAGGGACGGGGCGAGCGCCGTGGCCAGCGCGTACGACAGCTGGTAGGTGGCCAGGTAGCGGCCGCGGACGGCCTCGGGGGCGGCCGAGACGGACAGGGCGCCGCCCGAGGGGCTGTGCACCAGCTCGCCGAGGGTGTAGACGACGACGATGGCCAACAGGGCGACCATGGTGACGGTCTGTCCGGGGCGCAGGGTGCCGAGCACGATCTGGGCGACGAAGGCGGCGGCGAAGAGCAGCGCCCCGAGGGCGGCGGACCGGGTGCGGCGGGCTCCGGAGCGTCGTACCCGACCGGCGACCAGGACGCCGATCCCGGCGCACAGGGCGGTGTTGACGGTGAAGGCGGCTCCGGTGAGGGAGTCGGGCCCGCGCAGCCAGGTGGAGATGTAGAGGGGGAAGAGGACCGACAGGGCCGCGTAGCCCAGCGCGGTGAGGAAGTTGGCGGCGGTCAGCCCGAGGAAGGGGCGGTCCCGCAGCACCGTCCGGTACCCGACGGCCGGGCGATCCGCGGAGCCGGTCGCCTCGGCGTCGCGCACGGGCCGGACCCGGGAGACGAGCGCTCCGGCGAGGGCGAAGGCCAGGGCGTTGCCCCAGGCGGTGTACTGGAATCCGCCGGTCCCCCAGAGCGCGAGCGCCCCGGAGACCAGTAGGGCGCCGGCGCCCATGCCCGCGTTCTGCAGGGCCCGCACGGAGGCCTGGAGGCGGTCGCGGGCGCCGCCGCGGGCCACCTCCCCGATGAGGGACTGCTGGACGACGGGGAAGGAGCGGTCGGCGAGTGCGGTCACCAGCGCGACGGCCGCGAAGGCGGGCAGCGATTCCGCGAAGGGGTAGAGGGCGAAGCCGAGCGCCCGGACCGCGTGGAGCGCCAGGTTGACCTCGCGGGCTCCGAACCGGTCCACGGCGGATCCGGCCAGTGGCATGAAGGCCAGCCCGGTCAGGCCGGTGACGGTGAGCACCAACCCGACGAGGGTGAAGGAGAGGCCGGTGACGTGGTGGAAGAACACGAGGGAGAACGGGATGTACATCCCGATGCCGACCGCGCTGATGCCGACACCCGTGAGGAGGGAACGTTCTCCCTCCACCCTGGTTTCCGCGGTCCCCCGGAACACCTTCATCACGCCTTCTCCCCCAAGTAGGTCACTTGAAAGTAGCTTAGCACTAAGCCACTTTCCGTCAAGCAACTTTCTTGCGAACGAGGAAGCGGAACCCGGATACTGCGTTCATGACCGAGGCCAACAAGGACGCCGTCGACGCCATCGCCGCCCAGTGGTACGCGGTACGCCCGGATCTGGACACGGCCCCCATGGCCGTCTTCGGGCGGATGTACCGGATCACCAAGGCCATGGGCGACGCGATGGAACGGACCTACAACCGCTACGGGATCTCCCGCGGGGAGTTCGACGTCGTCGCGACGCTGCGCCGCTCCGGCGCCCCGTACACGCTCTCGCCGCGCCAGCTGTCGGCCACGCTGATGCTGACGACGGGCGGGATGACCGGACGTCTGGACAAGCTGGAGAAGGCCGGGCTGCTCGGCCGCAGCCCCGACCCGCACGACCGGCGCGGGCTCCAGGTGACGATCAGCGACCGCGGGCTCGCCCTGATCGACGAGGCGGTCACCGCCGGCCTGGAGGTCCAGCGCGCCGCCCTGGCCGGCCTCGACGGCGAAGAGGTCGAGCAGCTGACCGTCCTGCTGCGCAAGCTCATGGCCGACGTGTCGTAGACACGACGGGGCGCCGGAGGTCGCGCCGCGACCGTCCTACGACGGCCGCGCGGACCTCCGGCGCCCCGGAAGCATGAAGATGGGTACGGCCCGGTCGGTCAGGCCTGGGTCTTGCGCGACTTGTCGCCGACCATCACCAGACCCGCGATGACCAGGAACAGCACGATCGGCGCGGCCACGAACAGGCCGAGCGTCTCGGCGATGCTCAGCTTGGGGCCCGGGTCGTCACCGTCGTCGGGGGTCAGCGCGAGGGCGGGAGACGTCATCAGCAGCATCATCAGCGTCGTTCCGGCCGTGATGGCGCCGGCGCGCAGAGCGTTCTTCTTGTCCACGGTGCAAACGTAGCGAACACCTAGAGCGGCCGCGCGCCCGGGGGTGCCGTACGGGTCCCCGCCCCCTGCCGCACCGCGCTCAGCAGGGCGTTCGCCCGGGGCGAGGCCGCCAGTTCCTCCAGGGTCAGCGGCCGGCCCGACGCGTCGGCGACCGGCAGTCTCCAGTTGGGGTACTGGTCCCAGGTGCCCGGGAGGTTCTGCGGCCGCCGGTCCCCCACCGCGTCCGGCAGCCACACGCCGACCAGCCGGGCGGGCGTGCGCAGCAGGAAGGCGTACAGGGAGCGGACGGCCGCCTCCTCGTTCCCGGTCTCCAGGCCGAGCCGCTCCAGTACCTCCAGCCACCGGGCGGTGTCGGCGGCGTCCTCGTCCTTCTCCACCTCCAACGGACGGGTCAGCAGGCCGAGCCGGTCCCGCAGTTCGACGTGCTCCCCGGCCAGCTTGGCGGCGGTGGGCGGCAGGTCGTGGGTCGTGACGCCGGCCAGGCAGTCGGCCCGCCACTCCTCGGGCTCCAGCGGCTCCCCGTCGCCCTCCCAGTCCCGTTCGAACCACAGCACGGAGGTGCCGAGGATCCCGCGCCGGGCCAGCGCCCGGCGCACGCGCGGCTCCACCGTGCCGAGGTCCTCCCCGACCACCAGGGCCCCCGCCCGGTGGGCCTCCAACACCAGGACGGCGAGCATCGCCTCGCCGTCGTAGGAGACGTACGTGCCTTCGGCCGGTGGGGCCCCCGCCGGAATCCACCACAGCCGGAACAGCCCCATGACGTGGTCGATGCGGACGGCCCCCGCGTACCGGAACAGCCCGCGCAGCAGGGCCCGGAAGGGGGCGTACGCGGTGCCCTCCAGGGCGTCCGGCCGCCACGGCGGCAACCCCCAGTCCTGGCCCCGCGCGTTGAAGGCGTCCGGCGGGGCGCCCACGCTGATGTGCCGGGCGTGGAAGGGGCCCGTACGGGCGTCCGAGCCCTCGGGGTGCACGCCGACGGCCAGGTCGTGCACGATGCCGACCGTCATCCCGGCCTCCCGCGCGGCCCGCTGGGCGGCGGTCAGCTGGGTGTCCGTCAGCCAGACCAGCCAGCGGTGGAAGTCGGTGCGCTCCCCGGGGTCCTCCCCGGCCGCGGCGGCGCACCAGGCGGCGTGCACGTCGAGGTGGGCGCCCTGCTCCGCACGGAACTCGCCGTAGCCCGCCTCCCGGGCGGGACTGCGCGGGACGGCGTACAGCAGTTCCAGGGCCTCGCGCTTGAGGGCCCAGACGGCGTCCCGGTCGATCAGGGCCCCCTTCTCCAGCACCTCCCGGCGCAGCTCCGCGCCGCGGGCGGCGAGTTCGGCGAGGGCGCCGCGGTCCGGGCTGTCGGCGTACTCGGGGACGTCCTCGATCCGCAGGTGCACCGGGTCGGGGAAGCGGCGCGAGGAGGGCCGGTAGGGGGACGGGTCGGTCGGGGTGCCGGGGACGGCCGCGTGCAACGGGTTGACCTGGACGAAGTCGACGCCGTGGGTGCGGGCGGCCCAGCGGGCGAGTTCCGTCAGGTCGCCGAGGTCGCCCATGCCCCAGGAGCGCTCCGAGAGCAGGGAGTACAGCTGGACGAGCAGCCCGTGGGCCCGGGCCGGCGCGGCCGGTGCCCGCTCCGGGGCGACGATCAGGGTGGCACCGGCCGTGTGCCCGTCGGGCAGTTCGACGGTCAGGCGGTGCACCCCGAGGGGCGGTTCCGCGGGCTGCCCGGAGACGAGCCCCCGGGGTGGCTGCCCGCCGCCCGCCTCCCACACGAGGGGTTCGGGCCCCTCCTCCGGGTCCACCCGGATCCGGGTGCCGGCGGGCAGCTCGGTCAGCGGCGCGGGGGCGGGCTCGCCCTGCCAGAGCACCACCGTGGGGGGCAGCGCCCGCCCGGCCCGCTCCCGTTCGTCCTCGTCCGCCATCGCCCGGACGTCCTGCGGGGTGTCCACGGGTACCCCGATCCGACCGAGCACGGCCCTGACGGTGTCCCGGGGCACGGGGACGGTGACGTCCTCGGCCGGCTGGTAGGTGGTGGCGACGCCGTGCAGGGCCGCGAGCCGGTCGAGGTCGTCCATCGGTGTCCCTGTCTAGTAGCCCGCGACGATTGCGGCGGGGAGGTTCGGCTCGCTGGTCAGCGGGACCTCTTCCATGAGCGGGGATTCGCTGGTCAGCAGCGTGTACGCGGATCCGGCCGGCGGGGGCTCACTGGTGAGGGGCGTGTCCTCCGGCCAGCTCGGGGCGGGCAGGTGGGCGAGCGGTGCCTTGCGTTTCGGGGTGGTCGGGTCGGAGGGTTTGGAGTCGGCCGGGCCCGCGGGGGCGGGGACGGTCGGGGCGGGGGCGGCGGGGCCGGCTGCGGGCCGGGGGGAGTGGGCGGGGCGCGGAGGGCGGGTGGGGAGAACGATGGTCGCGGTACGGGCGTTCACAGGAGCACTCCTTTGCGCGGGATCGTCGGACCCGCCCATGCAACACCCCGGCGAACAACGCAGCCATACCCAGTCGGCGGCCCCGCATTCCTGGCGGATCCAGGTCAGATCACCCCATGATCATGGCCGCCCGAGCCGCACGGGCGACCGGGCGGGACCCGTCGGTACGAGCGGGGGCGGCCCGGGAGGGGGAGGCTCTGCGCAGCTCAGGGGCGGGAGTCGGAGCCCGGCCGCGGCGGTCGGGGTGACCCGGTCACCGGCGGGCGGCAGGGTGACGTCCGGCCTTCGGGGGGCCTTCGCGCCGACGGGTGCGCCTACCCCCGAACGGCCCTGTCGCCGGGTCGCGGCCGCCGGTTTCGATCGGCTCTCCGGTACTTCCCGAGACCGTGTCGAGGGTCCGGTCCGGGCCACCGCACGCCCCGGCCGCGGTGGCTCGGGGTCGGTCGGGGGACCCGCGGGCACCCTCGTCGCCGCCGGCCCCGGACATGACCGGAGGCGGCGGCGACGGGTGTCGGCGGGAGACGGACGCCCGGTGCGGGCGGGCGGACGGGAGCGGGCGGCAGGGCGACCGGCGGAGGCGGGCGGCCGGCCCTACGACGCCGCGGCTCCGATGCGTTCCAGCGCGTCGTCGGCGCCGTAGGGCTGGAGGTAGGGCATCCACCGGGGGTCCCGGTGGCCCGTCCCGATGATCCGCCAGGCCAGACCGGACGGCGGGGCGGGCTGGTGGCGCAGCCGCCAGCCGAGCTCCAGGAGGTGCCGGTCGGCCTTGACGTGGTTGCAGCGGCGGCAGGCGGCGACGACGTTGTCCCACGCGTGCCGGCCGCCCCGACTGCGCGGGATGACGTGGTCGACGCTCGTGGCGACGGCCCCGCAGTACATGCAGCGGCCGCCGTCGCGGGCGAAGAGCGCGCGCCGGGTGAGCGGAACGGGCCCCCGGTAGGGGACCCGAACGAATCGCTTGAGCCGGACCACGCTGGGCGCGGGGACGGCTCTCGTCGCGCTGTGCAGAAAGGCGCCCGATTCTTCCAGGGAGACCGCTTTGTTCTCCAGGACGAGGACGAGGGCGCGTCGGAGCGGTACGACGCCGAGCGGCTCGTACGACGCGTTGAGGACCAGGACGTGCGGCACGGACTGCCTCCTTGTACGCCGGCGGCGCGTGGCTCGCGCCGGGACGATCTGCTCTCCAGTCTCCCCTTACGGCTGGTCGAAGCGCCACCACGCGCCCGTAACGGGTCCGAGGTGTTTTCAACCACACCGCCTTCATCCCCAGGTGAGTCCGGTCTCTCCCTCGAACACGGCAACGAGGTCGGCCCCGTGCCCCGTTAGTGTGGTTGGTCTGCCCGCACACCCCGTTCGGCGGGCAGGCCGCTATGCCTGGAGGTTCCCGCCGTGCCCTCGCCCGCCACTCTGCTCCCGTTGGCAGCGACCACCACCGACGACGCCGCCGAGAGCGTGACCAATGCCGCGAGCTTCATCGAGGAGAACTGGGCCACCTGGCTGAGCATCGGCCTGCGCATCCTGCTGATCGTGGTGATAGCGGCGGCGCTGCGGTCCGTGGTCCGCAAGGCGCTGACCAAGCTCATAAGCCGGATGAACAGCAGCGCCGAGGCCGTGGAGGGTACGGCGCTCGGCGGGCTCCTCGTCAACGCGGAGCGGCGCCGGCAGCGCTCGGAGGCCATCGGTTCGGTCCTGCGGTCGGTGGCCTCGTTCCTGATCCTGGGCACGGCCGCGCTGATGGTGTTGGCCGCGCTGAAGATCGACCTGGCCCCGCTGCTGGCGAGTGCCGGTGTGGCCGGTGTGGCGATCGGTTTCGGCGCCCGCAACCTGGTGACGGACTTCCTCTCCGGCGTGTTCATGATCATGGAGGACCAGTACGGCGTCGGTGACAAGATCGACGCCGGGGTGGCCTCCGGCGAGGTGATCGAGGTCGGGCTGCGCGTGACGAAGCTGCGCGGCGACAACGGGGAGATCTGGTACGTCCGCAACGGCGAGATCAAGCGGATCGGCAACCTCAGCCAGGGCTGGGCGACGGCGGCCGTGGACGTGCAGGTCAAGCCGACGGAGAACCTCGCGCACATCCGTGAGGTGGTCCAGGAGGTCGCCGACTCGCTGGCGAAGGAGTCCCCGTGGGACGAGCGCCTGTGGGGTCCGGTGGAGGTGCTGGGCCTGGACGAGGTGCTGCTGGCGTCCATGACGGTCGCGGTCTCGGCGAAGACCATGCCGGGTCAGCAGTTCTCCGTCGAGCGCGAGCTGCGGTGGCGCATCAAGGAGGCCTTCGACGCGGCAGGCATCAAGATCATCGGCGGCCTGCCGGTCGCCGGCGAGGCGGAGGAGGCCGCGGACCCGTCGGCGGCCGTCGCCGCGCCCTCCGCCCTGTCGAACCCGACCTCGCCGCAGTCCCTGGCGACCGCCCCGATCCCGCCGCAGTCGGGCTCGGGCTCCGGCGCCGGTTCCGGCTCGCCCAGGATCACCAAGTAGTCCCCGCACCCCCTCACGTCCGGGCGCGCGCGCCCGCCGCGCCCCTCCGCCGCCCCGCCGGGTCCCGTTTCCGGCGGGGCAGCGGCATTGACAGGGCTCCGGACCCAATAGGAAACTTACCTAACAGTTCACCTCGCCGAGGAGAGACCGCGCCATGCCCGCCGCCACGCCCGGAACGCCCAGCCTGCTGCGCGCCATGAACGACCGCGCCGCCCTGGAGCTGCTGCTGACGCACGGCCCGCTGTCCCGGACCCGGATCGGGCAGCTGACCGGCCTGTCCAAGCCGACCGCCTCGCAGCTGCTGGCCCGGCTGGAGAGCGCCGGACTGGTCGTGGCCACCGGCACCGACGGCGGCCGCCCCGGACCCAGCGCCCAGCTCTACGCCCTCAACCCCCGGGCCGCCCACGTCGGCGGACTCGACGTCACCCCGGAACGGGTGCTCGCCGCGGTGGCCGACCTGACGGGCACGGTGACGGGTGCCTTCGAACTCCCCTACACCGAGGGCGCCGGCGCCGTGGAACAGGTCACCCGGGCCCTCGACGGCGCCGTCCGCGCCGCCGGGATCGGCCTCGACGACCTGCACCGGCTGGTCATCGCCACCCCGGGCGCCTTCGACCCGCAGACCGGCCAGTTGCGGTACGCCAGCCACCTGCCCGGCTGGCACTCCCCCACCCTGCTCGACGAGCTGGCGGCCGCGCTGCCGGTGCCCGTCGAGTACGAGAACGACGTCAACCTCGCCGCCGTCGCCGAACAGCGGCTCGGAGCGGCCCGCGGCCACCAGGACTTCGTCCTGCTGTGGAACGAGGAGGGCCTCGGCGCCGCCCTGGTCCTGGGCGGCAGGCTGCACCGCGGCTGGACCGGCGGCGCGGGCGAGGTCGGCTTCCTGCCCGTGTCCGGGCACCCCCTCGTCCGCCAGGTCACCCGGGCCAACACCGGCGGCTACCAGGAGCTGGCCGGCGTACAGGTACTGCCCCGGCTCGCCACCGAGCTCGGCATCGACACCCCCGCGCCGCCCGCGCCGGACGCCCCGCACGGGCCGCAGGTCGCCGTCGGCGTCGCCCTGCTGGAACGGGCCGCCGCCGCGCCCGACGGGGCGAACCTCGACTTCCTGCGGTCGTACGCCACCGTCCTCGCGACCGGTCTGGCCTCGCTGGTCGCCGTACTGGACCCGGAGATCGTCGTGCTCTCCGGGGCCGTGATCACCGCGGGCGGCGACCCGCTGCGCACGTTGCTGGAGACCGAGCTGGCGGAGCTGGCGCCCTCCCGGCCCCGGCTCGTCACCGGCGAGGTCCGCGAGCGGCCCGTCCTGCGGGGCGCCCTGGAGAGCGCCCTGGCCGCCGCCCGCGAGGAAGTGTTCGACACCTCCCGCTAGGGCCTGCCCCGTTCGTCCCGTCCCCTTCGACCCCGACACCTCCCTCGGCACCCCGCACCGGAAGTTCCTCCCGCAGAGAGCGAGCCCCGCCATGCCCAGAACCGGACGCCTCACCACGGCCGCGGCCACCATGGCCGCCATATCCGTACTCGCCACCGCCTGCGCCGGGCAGAGCGGCACCGCGGCCGCCGACGATCCGAAGGCTGACGTCACCCTCGCCTTCTGGCACGGCTGGTCCGCGCCCGCCGAGGTCGAGGCGATCCAGGAGAACATCACCCGGTTCGAGAAGGCCCACCCGAACATCAAGGTCAAGGCCACCGGCAACATGACCGACGACAAGGTCAACCAGGCCCTGCGGGCGGGCGGGGACAAGGCCCCCGACGTGGTCTCCTCCTTCACCACCGACAGCGTCGGGAAGTTCTGCAACTCCGGCGCCTTCGTCGACCTCAACCCCTTCCTCGCGAAGTCCGGGGTCGACAAGGCGACGGTGTTCCCCAAGACCCTGCTGGAGTACACGCAGTTCAAGGGCAACCAGTGCACGCTGCCCCTGCTGAACGACTCCTACGGCCTCGTCTACAACAAGACCGCCTTCGCGGCGGCCGGCATCACCGAAGCGCCGCGCACCTGGAGCGAGTTCACCGAGGTCGCGCGGAAACTGACCAAGCCGAGCGGGGACTCGTACGAACAGGTCGGCCTGATGCCGACCTTCCACGGCTACGAGACCACCCCCATGCGACTGGCCGCCCAGTGGAGCCCCACCTACTTCGGCCCCGACGGGAAGTCGAACCTGGCCGGCGACCCCGCCTTCGCGAAGATGCTGACCGCGCAGAAGGGCCTGGTGGCCGAGCTCGGCGGCTACGAGAAGCTGGAGAAGTTCCGCGCCGGCTTCGGCGACGAGTGGAGCGCCGAGCACCCCTTCCACCGGGGCCGGGTCGCCATGCAGATCGACGGCGAGTGGCGGCCCGCCATGGCGAAGGCCGCCGGGGTCCCGTTCGAGATCGGCACCGCCCCGCTGCCCGTGCCCGACGATCAGCTCGCCGACTACGGCAAGGGCTACGTATCCGGCACGATCATGGGCATCTCGGCGGCGAGCCGGAAGCAGAACGCCGCCTGGGAGCTGGTGCGGTACATGACCACCGACACCGCGGCGGTGGTCGCCTTCGCCAACGCCATCCACAACGTGCCGTCCACGCTCGCCGCCCTGAACTCCCCGGACCTCAAGGTGACCCCCGAGTTCAAGACCTTCATCGACATCGCCCGACACCCGAAGTCGAACACCACTCCGGCCCAGGCCGACGGCGGCACCTACCAACTGACCCTCCAGGACTTCGCGTACGCGGTCGAGAAGGGCGACGTCCCCGACATCCCCGCCGGGCTGGCCGCCACCGACCGGCAGATCGACACGGACATCGCGAAGGCCCAGTAGGACCGATGCCCGACACCCACGCCCCCGCGGGCCCGCACGCGCGCGCCCTGAAGGCCAGGCACCGGCGGTCCCGGCTGCGGACCCTCGCCTTCATGTCCCCCTGGCTGATCGGCTTCTCGGTCTTCTTCGCCTACCCGCTGCTGTCCACCGTCTACTTCTCCTTCACCTCCTACGACGGCTTCCGACCGCCCGTCTTCAACGGACTGGCCAACTGGAGCTACGTCTTCACGGACTATCCGCTGTTCTGGCCGGCCATGCGCAACACGCTCTGGCTGGTGGTGGTGATGGTGAGCTGCCGGGTCGTCTTCGGCCTCGGCGTCGGCCTGCTCGTCACGAGGATCAAGACCGGCGCCGGACTCTTCCGGACCCTGTTCCACCTGCCCTACCTGGCGCCGCCGGTGGCCGCGACGCTCGCCTTCGTCTTCCTCCTCAACCCCGGCACCGGACCTGTCAACACCCTGCTGGAGTCGGTGGGGCTGCCCGCGCCCGGCTGGTTCACCGACGCCGACTGGTCCAAGCCCGCCCTCACGGCGCTCGCGCTGTGGGGGGTCGGCGACCTGATGGTCATCTTCATGGCCGCGCTGCTCGACGTACCGAAGGAGCAGTACGAGGCCGCCGAGCTCGACGGCGCCGGCGCCCTGGCCCGGTTCCGGCACATCACCCTGCCGAACATCTCGCCGATCATCCTGTTCGCGGTGGTCACCGGGGTCATCCAGGCGATGCAGTACTACACGCAGCCGCTGGTCGCCGGGAAGGCGGCCGCCGGGGTCATCGGCGGCTCGGGACAGCAGTTCGAGCCGGGCTATCCCGACAAGTCCACGCTGACCCTCCCCCAGGTGGTCTACAACGTCGGCTTCCAGCGCTTCGACTACGGCACCGCCTGCGTCGTCGCCCTGGTGCTGTTCGCCCTCTCCATGGCCTGCACCGCGCTCCTCATGCGGCGCCGTGGCGGACTGATCGGAGCAGGTGAATGAGTACGCCCGGCCTCACGCGCCGCCGGACGCCCGACCCGGCCTCCGGCCCGACGCCCGACCCCCGGCCCCACCGGACGCCCGACCCCGCGCCCGGCCGCCGGGCGCGTCGCAGGGCCGTCCTGCACTGGGTCGCCGTGCACAGTCTGGGCGTGGCCGCCGCCCTGTTCTTCGTCCTCCCCTTCGTCTTCCTGCTCCTCACCTCCCTGATGAGCGACCAGCAGGCGCTGACCCGCGACCTGTGGCCGCGCACCTGGGAATGGGACAACTACCTCACCGTCTGGAACACCCCCGGCTTCCTCACCTGGTGGCGCAACACCCTGCTCTACGCGGGCCTCGGCACCCTGCTGACCGTGGTGTCCTCGGTGCCCGTCGCGTACGCCCTCGCCAAGTTCCGCTTCCGCGGCCGGCGGCTGTCCCTGCTGCTGGTGATCGCCATGATGATGCTGCCGCCGCAGGTGGTGGTCATCCCGATGTACCTGTTCTGGGCGAAGCAGTTGGACCTGTCCGGCACCCTGTGGCCGCTTATCATCCCGATGGCCTTCGGCGACGCCTTCTCCATCTTCCTGCTGCGCCAGTTCCTGCTGACCATCCCCGACGAGTACCTCGACGCGGCCCGCGTCGACGGCTGCGGCGAACTGCGCACCCTGCTGCGCGTCGTCCTGCCCATGGCCAAGCCGGGCATCGCTGCGGTCGCCCTGTTCCAGTTCTTCGCCGCCTGGAACGACTACTTCGGCCCGCAGATCTACGCCTCCGACAACCCGGCCGCCTGGACCCTCAGTTACGGCCTGGAGTCCTTCAAGGGCGCGCACCACACCAATTGGAACCTCACCATGGCGGCGACCGTGCTCGTCATGGCACCGGTGATCGTCCTCTTCTTCTTCGCCCAGAAGGCGTTCGTCGAAGGCGTCACCCTGACCGGAGTGAAAGGCTGACGACCATGAAACTCGCAGTGGTGGGCGGCGGTTCCACCTACACCCCCGAACTGATCGACGGGTTCGCAAGGCTGCGCGACGGCCTGCCCGTCGAGGAACTGGTGCTGATCGACCCCGCCGTCGAACGGCTGGAGCTGATCGGCGGCCTGGCCCGCAGGATCTTCGCCCGACAGGGACACCCGGCCACCGTGACGACCACCTCCGACCTGGACGCGGGCGTCGCCGGCGCCGACGCCGTGCTGATCCAGCTGCGGATCGGCGGGCAGGCCGCCCGGCTCCAGGACGAGACCTGGCCGCTGGAGTGCGGCTGCGTCGGACAGGAGACCACCGGCGCGGGCGGCCTCGCCAAGGCCCTGCGGACCGTCCCGGTGGTGCTGGACATCGCCGAGCGCGTCCGGCGGGCCGCCCCCGACGCCTGGATCATCGACTTCACCAACCCCGTCGGCATCGTCACCCGCGCCCTGCTCCGGGCCGGGCACAAGGCGGTGGGGCTGTGCAACGTCGCCATCGGCTTCCAACGCAAGTTCGCCAAGCTGCTGGACCTCTCCCCCGCCGAGGTACACCTCGACCACGTCGGACTCAACCACCTGACCTGGGAGATGGGCGTCCGCAAGGGCGGCCCGGGGGGCGAGGACCTGCTGCCGGGGCTGCTCGCCGCGCACGGTGACGCCATCGCCGCCGACCTGCACCTGCCGCGCGCGGTACTGGACCGGCTCGGCGTGGTCCCCTCGTACTACCTGCGCTACTTCTACGCCCACGACGAGGTGGTCCGGGAGCTGGGCGAGAAGCCCTCGCGGGCCGCGGAGGTCGCCGCGATGGAGAAGCAACTGCTCGGCCTGTACGCGGACCCCGCGCTCGACGAGAAGCCCGAACTGCTCGCCAAGCGGGGCGGCGCCTTCTACTCGGAGGCCGCCGTGGACCTGGCCGCCGCCCTGCTGGGCGACGGCGGCAGCGCCGGCGCCGGCGCCCTCCAAGTGGTGAACACCCTCAACAACGGCACCCTGCCGTTCCTCCCGGACGACGCGGTCATCGAGGTGCAGGCCCGGGTGGACCGCTCCGGGCCGACGCCGCTGGCCGTGCCCCGGCCGGACCCGCTGTACGCCGGTCTGGTCTCCCACGTCACGGCGTACGAGGACCTCGCACTGGACGCCGCCCTGCGCGGCGGGCGCGAGCGGGTGTTCAAGGCGCTCCTCGCACACCCCCTCGTCGGGCAGTTCGACCTCGCGGAAGGACTGACCGACCGGCTTCTGGCCCACAACAAGGAGCACCTGCCATGGGCGTGACGCCCGCCGGCGCGGCCGTGCTCGCCGTCGACGCCGGCAACAGCAAGACCGACGTCGCCCTGATCGGCGCCGACGGCAGCGTCCTCGGCACCGGCCGGTCCGGGGGCTTCCAGCCGCCCCGGGTCGGCGTCGAGGCGGCCGTGGACGTCCTCGGGCAGGCCGTCGCGGAGGCCGCGGAGGCCGCCGGGCTGCCCCGACTGCGGCCGGGGGCCCCGTACGCCGCCCAGGTCTCCGCGTGCCTGGCCAACGCGGACCTGCCCGTGGAGGAACGCCGGCTGGCCGACGCCGTCAGCGCGCGCGGCTGGGGCGCGGCGACCGAGGTGCGCAACGACACCTTCGCGATCCTGCGGGCGGGGCTCCCCGCCGGGGACGCGCCGCGCGGGGTCGCGGTGGTCTGCGGGGCGGGCATCAACTGCGTCGGCATGCTGCCCGACGGGCGCACCGCCCGGTTCCCGGCGGTCGGGATGATCTCCGGTGACTGGGGCGGCGGGGGCGGGCTCGCGGAGGAGGCCCTGTGGTGGGCGGCGCGCGCCGAGGACGGGCGCGGCGGGCCGACGGAGCTGGCGGTGGCGCTGCCGGGACACTTCGGGCTCGGCTCCATGTACGAGTTGATCGAGGCGCTGCACCTGGGTTCCCTCGCCCGACGGCGGGTGCACGAGCTGGTGCCGGTGCTGTTCGCGGTGGCCGCCGCGGGCGATCCGGTGGCCTCCTCCCTCGTGGAACGGCAGGCCGACGAGGTGGTGGCGATGGCGTCGGTGGCGCTGGAGCGGCTCGGCCTGCTGGCGCGGGAGGTACCGGTACTGCTGGGCGGCAGCGTGCTCGCGGCCGGGCATCCGCAGCTCAACGACAGGATCGGGGAGCTGTTGGCGCGGCGGGCCCCGCTCGCGCGGATCTCGGTGGTGGCCGCGCCGCCGGTGCTGGGCGCCGGACTGCTGGGGCTCGACGCACTGGGGGCGCCCCCCGGGGCCCACGAGAAGCTCCGTGCCCATTTCGGGTGAACCCGCCCGGGGAGGCGGCGGGTCTGGAACCGTGGGGGCCGTCCCGACGTATTGACGGTGAAGGGGTGGCGGGGGGCGGCAGGGGCGACACGGGGGGCGTCCCCCGGGTCGGCCGCGGGTACGGATCACCCAAGATCGAGCACCGGGTGCTGTGGTCGGCCGCCGCTAAGGCCATACTGCTCCGGAGCAAAGGGACCAAGGGGGAGGTCACGGTGGCCATCACGACACGCGCGCCCGCGCCCGGGGGCGGCACCTCCGGTGCGCCGCCCCGGCCTGCCGCGGGCCCGCCCGCCCCTCCGGGAAGGGGCACCGCCTGGGCGGAGGGCGTCGAGCGGCTGCGCGCCGCGGCGACCACCGAACCCGGTCGGCTGCGGATCATCGGGGCCGTACTCGCCGCGCTGATCGTGCTGTTCGGCGCGGTCGCCGTGTGGGAGGTGTCGGACCGGGTCGCCGCGGCCGAGGCCGTGGTGGGCCGCAGCCAGCCGCTCAGCGCGGACGCGGCGAACATCTACCGCTCCCTCGCGGACGCCGACACGGCCTCCTCCAGCGGGTTCCTCGCGGGAGCCCAGGAGCCCCGGGAGGTCCGTCAGCGGTACGAGAAGGACATCGCCAGCGCCTCCCGGCTCCTGATCAGCGCGGCGGCGAACACCGGCGCCGGCGGGGAGTCCCGCAAGGAGATAGCGCTGCTCGGCGAGCAGTTGCCCCGCTACACCGGCCTGATCGAGCAGGCGCGCGCCAACAACCGGCAGGGACTGCCCCTGGGCGGGGCCTACCTGCGCCACGCCAACGAGCAGATGAGCACGGTGCTGCTGCCCGCCGCGCAGCGGCTGTACGAGGCGGAGACCGGCCGGCTCTACACGGACCACGACGAGGCCCGCTCCTGGCCGCTGGCCGCGACGGGGATCGGGGTGCTGGCCGTCGGCGCGCTGGTGTGGGCGCAGCGGCGCAACTACCTGCGCACCCACCGGGTCTTCAACCAGGGGCTGCTGGCCGCTACCGCCGCCTCGGTGGTGGTGCTGCTGTGGCTGACGGTCGGGCAGACCGTCGCCCGTTCGGGGCTGACCGAGGCCCGGGCGGACGGGCAGGAGTCGCTGAAGGTGCTGAACGACGCGCGGATCGCCTCGCTCCAGGCGCGGGCCGGCGAGAACCTGACGCTGATCGCGCGGGGCGCCGTACTGGCCGAGGACAAGAAGTCCGACAAGTACGACGTCGACTACGCGACGAACATGCGGCAGCTCGACGAGGGGTTGGCGAAGGCCCTGCGGCTCGCCGACGACGCCAGTGGCCGCGATCCGCTCAAGAAGGCCGCGGCCGGCGTGACCGAGTGGAAGCAGCGGCACGCGGCGGCCCGGGAGTCGGACATGAAGGGCGACTACGAGTTGGCCCTGCCCCAGGTGATCGGGGACAAGAAGAGCAGTGGGGCGTCGTTCGACGTCGTGGACGCCTCCTTGGAGGAGGCCGTGGTCCACGAGCAGCAGGAGTTCACCCGGGCGGCCCGGAGCGGGCTCGGCGCGCTGGACGGGCTGGTGACGGGCTCGGCGGCCCTGGCCGTCCTGGGTGCGGTGGCCGCCCTCCTCGGCATCGGTCGCAGGCTTTCGGAGTACAGGTGAGATCGATGCGGATACGGCGGATGCGGGCGGGGCGGGACGAGGCGGCCGGGACGCCGGGGGCGTCCCCGGCACGGCGCGCGGCGGGGCGGCTGCGCGGCTGGGGCGGGGTGAGCGCGATGGCCGCCGCCTGTGCGGTGACGGCGGCGGCCGTGCTGCTGCCGCTGGCCCACGGCGCACCGGACGCCGGGCGGTCCGGTCCGGTCCGTGAGCCGGCCGCGGTGGTCGCGGCGCCCGCCGCCCCCGCCGACACCTGCCCGGACCCGGAGGCGAGCCTGCGCCCGTCCACCATGGACGGGCCGACGATCGAGCGGATCCGCAAGGCCGGCAAGCTCGTCGCGGGCGTGGACCAGAACAGCTTCAAGTGGGGCTACCGCAATCCGGACGGCCACCTCGTCGGCTTCGACATCGACCTGGTCAAGGCCATCGCCAAGGACATCCTCGGCAACGAGGACCTGGTCATCTACCGGGCGATCCCCACCAGCCAGCGGATCCCCGCCCTCCAGGAGGGCCGCGTCGATGTCGTCGTCCGGACGATGACCATCAACTGCAAGCGTCTGGAGGACGTCGCCTTCTCCACCGCCTACTTCGAGGCCGGGCAGCAGGTCCTGGCCCCCAAGGGTTCGCCCATCACCGGGTACGACGGTTCGCTGAACGGCCGCCGGATCTGCACGGCCGCCGGGTCCACGGCGGAGGCGGCCCTCAAGTCCCGGGCCTACGGCTCGGTGTCGGTCTCCGTCCCGAACCAGCTGGACTGCCTGGTGCGGCTGCAAATGGGCGAGGTCGACGGGATCATCACGGACAACGCGCTCGCCGCCGGCCAGGCCGCGCAGGACCCGTCGGTGCAACTCGTCGGCGCCCCCTTCACCCGCGAGTTCTACGGGGTGGCGATGAACAAGGACGCCTCCGACCTGGTGCGCCGGGTGAACAAGGTGCTGGAGGACTACCGGGCGGGCGGCGACAACAGCCCGTGGGCGACCTCGTACCGGGACCACTTCCAGAACGTGCTGCCGAAGGTGGCCTCGCCGCCCGCGCCCAAGTACCGGGACGGCTGAGGCCGGTGGCGGAATCGAGGCCTTACGTGAGCCTTCCGGGAACGGGGCCCGCAGTGATGGACAGGGACGACGTCGACCGTGCGCTGACACGGCTGGGCGCGGAGCACGAGGCCGTGGAGACCTCCCTGCTCGCGCTCCAGGACCACGCGGGTCGCAGGCTCCTGGAGGGGGCCGCGCTGAGCGGGATCACCCAGGAGCGGTGGGCCGTCGCCGACACCGCCATCACCCGGTTGTGGACGTACTTCGACGCCTACAGCGGGGCCCTGGCCGCCGCCCGCGCGATCCGCGAGCGGCGGCGCTGGCCGAACCGGGAGGACCTGGCGGAGCTGACCGAGCGGCTGCGCGGGCCCGGGGTGACCATCGCCGGCGCGGGGCTGGAGGGCGCAGCGCTCGCGGAGCGGTTCTCCCTGGCCGAGCTCGTGGCCCGGATGAACGAGCTCTACGCGAGCTCCCTGGACCTGGTGGTCGCGGCGGACGCGGTGTGGTCGGCGTTGCCCGCGCGGATCGACCTGCTCGCCGCCGAACTGCACCGCACCCGGTCGCTGGCGCACTCGGTGGGGGTACGGCCGGGCGAACACCCGTCGGGGGACGACCTGGAGTCGATCACCGCCGAGCTGGCGCGGCTGCGCGAGCGGGTGATCGCGGACCCGCTGGCCTTCTGGACCCCGGCGGCGGGGAGTTCCGCCCCGGGCGGGGGGCGGCCGGACACCACCCGCTACGACCGGGCGGCCCGCGCGCTGGACGACGTACGGCGGGAGGTCGAGGCGGTACTGACCGTCCGGCAGGACGCCGAGCAGCGGCTGATCGCCCTGCGGGACGTGCTCTCGCGGGCCGATCGGACGCTCTCGGAGGCGCGCAACGCCCGCATCGAGGTGCTGGCGAAGATCGCGGCGTCCGAGGTACCGGCCGTCAGCGGACCGCCGACGGCCCTGCAGGAGCAGCTCGCGGCGGCCGCGGAGTACCGCAGGCACGCGCAGTGGCACCGGCTGTCCCCGCTGCTGGACGCCCTGGAGGAACGGGCCGAGGAGGAACTCCGGCGGGCCCGTGAGTCGTTGACCGCGGTGACGGCCCCACTGGCCGTGCGGGCCGAACTGCGCGGCAGGTTGGACGCCTACAAGGCGAAGGTCGCCCGGCACGGACTGGCGGAGGATCCGCTGCTGATCGAGCGGTACGACACCGCCCGGCGGATGCTGTGGAGCGCGCCCTGCGATCTGCGGGCCGCCGAACTGGCGGTCCTGCGCTACCAGCGGGCCACCGCCGAGGCGCTGGCACCACCGCAGGAACCCGGTGCTCAAGACCCTGGTGCTCAAGGCCCTGGTAGCCAGGACCGCGGCGCACCGGGCCGGCACGACGTCCGGGAGCACCACCTGCCCGAGCAGTACCCACCCGAGCAGTACCCACCCGAGCAGCACCGGCCCGGCGGGCCGGGGAAGGAGGACGCATGAGCCTGATCGGAACGCCCTGCATGCGCCCCGGCTGCCCCGGGACGTACGAGGACATGGGTGGCGGCGAGCTGTACTGCGACACCTGCGGGCTCGCCCCGACGGGCGCGGTCGCGGCGGGCGCCGAGGAACTGGTCTCCCCGCCGACGGGCATGACCAGCGCCGCCCGGCACGGCGACTCCCGGGGCTCGGCGGGCTCGCGAGGCTCGGGCCGGTCCTCGGCCTCGGCGCGGTCCTCCCGCTCCTCCCGGTCCTCCTCGTCCCGCCGCTCGGTGTCCGGGCGGCTGTCGCGGTCCCTGCCCGGTTCCGCGTCCACCCGTTCGGTGTCGGTGCGCAGTTCCGGTTCGGCGTCCTCGGCCTCGGGGCGCGGCCGGTTGGGAGCAGGGCTGGTCAGCGTGCCGCAGGTGCCGCGTCCGGATCCGTCGGCGGCCGTACTGGAGAACCCTGAGGTCCCCGAGCGCAAGCGGTTCTGCTCGCGCTCGGACTGCGGGGCGCCGGTCGGGCGGGCCCGGGGTGAGCGGCCGGGCCGTACGGAGGGGTTCTGCACCAAGTGCGGCCACCCCTACTCGTTCGTGCCCAAGCTGCGCGCGGGTGACGTGGTGCACGGCCAGTACGAGGTGGCGGGCTGCCTCGCGCACGGCGGTCTGGGCTGGGTCTACCTGGCCGTGGACCGGGCCGTCTCCGACCGGTGGGTGGTCCTCAAGGGCCTCCTCGACACCGGGGACCAGGACGCGATGGAGGCGGCGATCTCCGAGCGGCGCTTCCTCGCGGAGATCGAGCACTCCAACATCGTGCGGATCTACAACTTCGTGGAGCACCTGGACCAGCGGACGGGTTCGCTCGACGGGTACATCGTCATGGAGTACGTGGGCGGCAAGTCGCTGAAGGAGATCGCGAACGAGCGGCGCCGGCCGGACGGCAGACGCGACCCGCTGCCCGTGGAGCAGGCCTGCGCGTACGGGATCGAGGCGCTGGAGGCCCTCGGGCACCTGCACAGCCGCAACCTCCTGTACTGCGACTTCAAGGTCGACAACGCCATCCAGCAGCAGGACCAGCTCAAGCTGATCGACATGGGCGCGGTCCGGCGGATGGACGACGACGAGTCGGCGATATACGGAACCGTGGGCTACCAGGCCCCCGAGGTGGCCGAGTTGGGTCCGTCCGTGGCCTCCGACCTGTACACGGTGGCGCGCACCCTCGCCGTGCTGACCTTCGACTTCCAGGGCTACACGAACGTGTTCGTGGACTCGCTGCCGGACCCCGAGCACATCGAGGTGTTCGGCCGGTACGAGTCGTTCTACCGGCTGCTGGTCCGGGCCACCGATCCGGATCCGGGTCGACGGTTCGCCTCGGCGCAGGAGATGGCGGACCAGCTCACCGGTGTGCTGCGGGAGGTCGTCGCGTTGCAGACGGGCCGGCCGCGGCCGCAGCTGTCGACGCTGTTCGGTCCCGAGCTGCGGGTTCCGGACACCCGGCTCTACGCGGACGGGCCGGGCGCCGTGGTGTCCCGGCTGGGTGCGCGGGAGACCACGGGACGGCCGTGGGGCCGGGGCCGCGGCGGACGGCGGGCTGCGGGTGGGACTCCGGTCCCTGTGGCCGCTCCCGTTCCGATTCCGGCCGCGTCCGGTGCCGCGGGGGCAGTCGCGGTCGTTCCTCCCTTCGGCGGCCCGGCGCCCGTGCCCGCGCAGGCCCCGCTCGGGGGCGGTGTCGCGGCGCTCGGGACCACCGCCACGCACATGGCGGGCGCTCCCGTACCCGGGGCCCGACGGGCCGGGCAGGCGCAGGAGGGCCGGTCGACGCGGGCCGGTTCGTCGGAGGTTTCCGTTCCGGTGATGGCGCCGGGGGCTGGGGCGTCCCCGGTCCGGACCGGGTTGGCGCGCCTCGACGCGCGCGACACTGCACTGGCCCTGCCCGTGCCCCTGGTCGACGCCGCCGACCCCAACGCCGGCTTCCTGACCGGACTCCTCGCCTCCGCGCCCGCCGATCTGCTGGGCGCCCTCGGCTCGGCCCCGACCGACTCCGCCGAACTGCGGCTGCGCGAGCTGCGGGCCCGGCTCGAACTGGGCGAACTCGTGGTGGCCGGCGAGGCCCTGACCGCGCTGGAGGACCGGTACCCGGACGACTGGCGCGTGGTGTGGGCCCGCGGGATCGCCTCGCTCGCCACCGGGGACGACGAGATAGCGGCACTGTCCTTCGACGCGATATACGACGCCTTCCCGGGCGAGCCCGCTCCGAAGCTGGCCCTCGGTCTGTGTGCCGAGATCCTCGGACAGTTGGACAACGCCGCCGAGTACTACCGCCTCGTCTGGACCACCGACCCGGGGTTCGTGAGCGCGGCCTTCGGGCTGGCCCGGGTGCAGTTGGCGTCCGGTGACCGGGACGGTGCGGTGCGCACGCTGGAGTCCGTACCGGAGGCCTCCATCCACTACACCGCCGCACGGGTGGCGGCCGTACGGGCACGCCTGCGCGACCGGTCCCCGCAGGAGCCCCTGTTGGCCGATCTCGTGGCGGCGTCGGGGCAGGTCGAGGCGCTGCGGCGGTTCGGGCTGGACCCGGAGCGGCAGGAGCGACTGTCGACGGAGGTTCTGGGCGTGGCCCTGGACTGGGTACTGTCGGGTAGCCGGGGCGCCGACCCCGGCCGGACCTCGCTGCTCGGCAGTCAACTGGACGAGCGGGGGCTGCGCTTCGGCCTGGAACGCTCGTACCGCGTCCTCGCCCGGCTGGCGCAGCGGGGCGAGGAGAGGATCGAACTGGTGGAACGGGCAAACCGTTTCCGTCCCCGGACGTGGGTGTGAGTGATGTCGATGCATCGGCCGTCGGGCTGCCCCAGCTGCGCGGAGCCCTTGGAGGAGGGTGACCGTTTCTGCGGGGTGTGCGGTTACGCCTTGTCCTCCCCTCCCCCGCCCCCGGACCCGGATCCGACCCTGCCGGTCGGACCCCTGCCGGCCTCGGCCCCGGCCGCGCGGCCCGCCGCCCCGGCGCACGCCCCGGCGCGCGAG
>NZ_JANFAK020000084.1 GCF_024721315.2 Streptomyces sp. Isolate_45 | reverse complement strand
CCCGGCGCCCCCGCGGCTCCCGCGGTACCCACCACCCCCGCGGCCCCCACCGCCCCGCGGGCCACCGCCGCCCCCGAGCCGGAGCGTGCCGCATGAGCGCCACCGACGCCCGTACGCCCTCCTGGGCCACCCGCCCCGGACCCGCCGCCGGAGCCGGCCGCGCCGGATGGATCCTGCTCGCCGCCTTCGCCGTCGCGGCCGCCGCCGACCTCGTGTCCCTCCTCGCCGGCTGGCACCTCGGCCACGTCCTGTTCAAGCCGCTGCTGATGCCGCTGCTCGTGGCCCACGTGATCACCCGCCGCGCCCCCCGGCTGCTCGTCGCCGCCCTGCTGTTCGGCTGGGGCGGGGACCTCGCGCTGCTCTTCGACGCCGAGATCGCCTTCCTGCTCGGCATGGGCTCCTTCGCCGCCGGGCACGTCTGCTACCTCGCCCTGTTCGGGCGGGGCCGCACCGGCCCCCTGCTCGGCGCCGCGTACGCCGCGGCCCTGATCGGGACCGTCGCCCTGCTGTGGGGCGACCTCCCGGCCGACCTGCGGATCCCGGTCGCCGGCTACAGCCTGCTGCTCACCGCCATGGCCTACCGGGCGAGCGCCCTCGGCCGGGTCGCGGGCGCGGGCGGGGCGCTGTTCCTGCTCTCCGACACCCTCATCGCCACCGGCGTCGCCGAGTGGCCCCAGCTGCCCCGGCCCGACTTCTGGATCATGGCGACCTATCTGGCGGCCCAGTACCTGCTGGCCACCGGGGTCCTCGGCCGGTCCCCGGGCCACCCCGATCCGGGGGCGGGCGTACGGTAGGACGGTCATACAGGACCGCACCCCGGAGGACTGCACCACCATGCGCGCCACCGTCATCCACGCCCCGCACGACATCCGCGTGGAGGAGGTGCCCGACGCCGCGATCCGGCGTCCCGAGGACGCCGTCGTCCGCGTCCTGCGCGCCTGCATCTGCGGCAGCGACCTGTGGGCCTACCGCGGCGAGGCCGCGCGGCAGCCCGGTCAGCGCATCGGGCACGAGTTCCTCGGCGTCGTCGAGGAGACCGGCTCCGCCGTCTCCGGCCTGCGCGCCGGCGACCTCGTCGTCGCCCCCTTCATGTGGTCGGACGGCACCTGCGCCTACTGCTCCGAGGGCCTGTACACCTCCTGCGCGCACGGCGGCTTCTGGGGCGCGGTCGGCCACGACGGCGGCCAGGGCGAGGCCGTCCGGGTCCCGCACGCCGACGGCACCCTGGTGAAGCTGCCGGCCGAGGCCGTCTCCGACGACCACCTGCTGACGGGTCTGCTCGCACTGTCCGACGTCATGGGCACCGGCCACCACGCCGCCCTGGGCGCGGGCGTCCGCGCGGGCTCCACGGTCGCCGTGGTCGGCGACGGCGCGGTGGGCCTGTGCGGCGTCCTGGCCGCCAAGCGGCTCGGCGCCGAGCGGATCATCGCCCTGGGCCGACACACCGTCCGTACGGACATCGCCAAACTCTTCGGCGCCACCGACGTGGTCGCCGCACGCGGGGACGAGGCCGTGGCGGCCGTCCGCGAGCTGACCGGCGGCCAGGGCGCGCACTCCGTCATCGAGGCCGTCGGCACCGAACAGTCCATGCGCACGGCCGTCAACATCACCCGCGACGGCGGGGCCATCGGCTACGTCGGCGTCCCGCACGGCAGCGGTACCGGCCTGGACCTCGGGGTGATGTTCGACCGCAACATCACCCTGCGCGGCGGTGTGGCGCCGGTGCGCGCGTACATCCCGGAGCTGCTGGTGGACGTGCTGAGCGGCGCGATCGACCCGGCGCCCGTCTTCG
This sequence comes from Streptomyces sp. Isolate_45, assembly GCF_024721315.2. Classification (GTDB taxonomy): domain Bacteria; phylum Actinomycetota; class Actinomycetes; order Streptomycetales; family Streptomycetaceae; genus Streptomyces. Next base: position 35,824 of record NZ_JANFAK020000084.1, on the reverse strand, counting down.
ACCGCGCCGTGTCTCTGGACGAGGTCCCGGACGGCTACCGGGCGATGGACGACCGCAGCGCGCTGAAGGTCCTGATCACGCCCTGAGACCGACGCCAGGGCCCGCCGCGCCGTTACTTGACGGCCTTGAGCGCGTCGACCACGCCGGCGCCGTAGTAGCCGGTCTGGCCCCACTTGGCCTTGCAGGTGGTGGCGTCGATCAGGTTGCCGGTGCCGTCGTAGATCTTCGTCGGGCAGGCGACCTTCGTCGCCTGGCCCTTCAGCATCGACTGGAGCTGCGAGGGCGAGGCCCACGGGTGGGCGCTCTTGAGCAGCGCCGCGACGCCCGCGACGTGCGGGGCGGCCATCGAGGTGCCCTGCTTGTAGCCGTAGCCGCCGCCCGGGACGGTCGACAGGACGCGGCCGTTGGCGTCCGGGGTGGCCGGCACCTGCCACTTGTCGCCGCCGGGAGCGGCGACGTCGACGACGCCGAGGCCGTAGCTGGAGTAGTACGAGCGCAGCCCCTGGTCACCGGTGGCCGAGACGGTGACCACGCCCGGCAGCTGGGTGGGCAGGTCCAGGCAGACCTTCGGGTCGATGGTCCGCGGCACCGGGGTGCTGTCGTTCGGGCTGGTGTCGTCGAGGATGGACTCGCCGGCCAGGTCGTGGTCGGAGTTGCCGGCCGAGGCCACGCTGAGCACGCCCTTGCGCTCCGCGTACTTCGTCGCCCGGGCGAGGGCCTCCACCAGCGCCTTCTGGTCGTCGTCGTTCTTGCAGGTGTAGTTCCACGGGTCGACGTAGTAGCTGTTGTTGGTCACCTCTATCCCCTTCTCGGCGGCGAACATGAAGCCGCAGACGACCGCCTCGGTGTAGAAGAGGCTGGTCGCGGGCTCGCTCACCTTGATGCCGGCGACCTTCACGCCCGGCGCGACACCGCTGACGCCCACGCCGTTGCGCGGGGCCGCGATGGTGCCCGCCACGTGCGTGCCGTGGTCGCTGCCGTCCGGGTACGGACGCCAGGCGCCCTCGGAGGTGTCCGCGACGCCGCCGACACAGTTGGCGGACTGGCTCTTGGAGAAGTTCGGGGCGAGATCGGGGTGGGTGTCGTCCACACCCGTGTCGATGACGCCCACGGTGACGTTCGGGCTGCCATCGTTGATCTTGTGAGCCTGGTCGGCCTTGATCGTCCGCAGGTCCCACTGGTTGGGCTCCAGCGGCTCCTGTCCCGGCGTCGCCTGCGCCGCCGCCTTGGCGGCGTCGGCCGCGCTCAGCTTCTGCGTCGCGCCCTCCTCGGTGGTCTGCACCGCGGAGAGGGGGGCCGTCCGAGTGGCGCCCACCGACACGAAGAGGCTGCGCTGGGACCGCAGCTGCTTGGCGAAGTCGGGGTTCTGGGAGTGTGCGACGACGACCCCGATCTGCTCATAGGCCGTCACCACCGTTCCGCCGGCCCGCTCGATGGCCTTCTTCGCCTGCTTGGCCGTCCCGTACGCGGTCAGGTTCGCCACGTAGGAGAGCTTCGGGCCGTCGGCGGCGGGCTTCGCCGTCGTGGCCGTGGCCGCCGTGTTGCCGAGCGGGGCGGCGGAGGCCGCGACCGTGGGCAGGAAGGCGAGTGAGGCGGTGAGCGCCAGTCCGACCGGTACGGCAAGACGATTGCTCTTCCGGGCGGTACGCGACCCCAGATGCGCCATGGGTTCTCCACATCATCCGTGAAAAAGCCGTCCGCACGCGGTTTGCGCAGGACGGGTTCATGACACGCGAACCTAGTGCCGGTGTTCCCCTCTCCGCCATCAGTTCGAGGAATCAGTTTCCAAAGAAGTCACAGGTGTTGAACCGTCCCGACGCGCCGGCCGTGCCGTTGACAGGGGGGATCGGCACCACCGTCCCCCCACACGGAGGTTGTTTTGTCCGTCGTCCCCACCGCACCCGCGTCACAAGGAGAGCCCCCCGTGACCACCGAAGCAGCGCCGCCCCACGGCAGCGCGGGACCGACCCCGGCGAGTCCCACGGCCGAGGACTTCACTCGCGTCCAGCAGAGCCCCGAGTTCGCCGAACTGCGCAGCTCCTACCGCTCCTTCGCGTTCCCGCTCACCGTTGCCTTCATCGCCTGGTACCTGCTCTACGTCCTGCTGTCCAGCTACGCGGGCGGCTTCATGGGGACCAAGCTCTTCGGGAACATCAACGTCGCCCTCGTCCTCGGCCTCGCCCAGTTCGCGACGACGTTCCTGATCGCCTGGCTGTACTCGCGGCACGCCGCCGCCAAGCTCGACCCCAAGGCCCAGGCCATCAAGGCCCGGATGGAGGCCGGAGAATGAGCGCGATCCCGCAGCTGACCCTCGCGGCCGGCGCGACCGAGCACCGACCGCTGATCATCACCCTGTTCGGCCTGTTCGTGGTCGCCACGCTCATCATCACGATCTGGGCCGGCCGCCAGACCAAGGACGCCGCCGACTTCTACGCGGGCGGCCGCCAGTTCACCGGCTTCCAGAACGGCCTGGCCATCTCCGGCGACTACATGTCCGCCGCGTCCTTCCTCGGCATCGCCGGAGCCATCGCCCTCTTCGGCTACGACGGCTTCCTCTACTCCATCGGCTTCCTCGTCGCCTGGCTGGTGGCCCTGCTGCTCGTCGCCGAGCCGCTGCGCAACTCCGGTCGCTACACGATGGGTGACGTCCTCGCGTACCGGATGCGCCAGCGGCCCGTGCGGACCGCGGCCGGCACCTCCACCATCGTGGTCTCGATCTTCTACCTGCTCGCCCAGATGGCCGGCGCCGGCGTACTCGTCTCGCTGCTCCTCGGTATCACCAGCGACGGCGGCAAGGTGGCCGTGGTCGCGCTGGTCGGCCTCCTGATGATCGTCTACGTGACCATCGGCGGGATGAAGGGCACCACCTGGGTCCAGATGATCAAGGCGGTGCTGCTGATCGCGGGCGCCCTGCTGATCACCTTCCTGGTGCTGCTGGAGTTCAACTTCAACATCTCCACGCTGCTGGGCCAGGCCGCCGAGAACAGCGGCCAGGGCACCAAGTTCCTGGAGCCCGGACTCAAGTACGGCAAGGACTCCCTCACCAAGCTGGACTTCATCTCGCTGGGCCTCGCCCTGGTCCTGGGCACCGCGGGCCTGCCGCACATCCTGATCCGCTTCTACACGGTTCCCACCGCCAAGGCCGCCCGCAAGTCCGTGAACTGGGCCATCGGCATCATCGGGGCGTTCTACCTGATGACCATCGCCCTCGGCTTCGGCGCCGCGGCCCTGCTCAACCGCGCCGACATCCTGGCCTCGAACAAGGCGGGCAACACCGCCGCACCCCTGCTCGCGCAGGAGATCGGCGGCGGCGCGGGATCCACGGGCGGCGCGATCCTCCTCGCGGTGATCTCCGCGGTCGCCTTCGCCACGATCCTCGCGGTGGTCGCGGGCCTCACCCTCGCGTCCTCGTCGTCCTTCGCGCACGACCTGTACGTGAACGTCATCCGCAAGGGCAACGCGACCGAGAAGGAGGAGGTCCGCGCGGCCCGCTGGTCCACCGTGGTCATCGGCGCCGTCGCCATCGGCCTCGGGGCCCTGGCCCGCGACATGAACGTGGCCGGCCTCGTCGCCCTAGCCTTCGCCGTGGCCGCCTCCGCCAACCTGCCGACGATCCTCTACAGCCTCTTCTGGAAGCGCTTCACCACCCAGGGCGCCCTCTGGTCGATCTACGGCGGCCTGATCTCGGCCGTCGGCCTGGTCCTCTTCTCCCCGGTGGTCTCCGGAAAGCCCACCTCGATGTTCAAGGACGCCGACTTCTACTGGTTCCCGCTGGAGAACCCCGGCATCATCTCCATCCCCCTCGGCTTCCTCCTCGGATGGCTGGGAACCGTCCTCACCAAGGAAGAGGCCGACCCCCGCAAGTTCGCCGAGCTGGAGGTGCGCTCCCTCACCGGAACAGGGGCTCACTGAGATCCACCGAACACACAGCGTGGCCGTGTCGTACTTCCGTACGACACGGCCACGTCGCGTCTCGTTCAATCGGGCACCCCTACGGGCCAAGCCCGTCGCGTAGGCTCGAACACAGCGCCACCGCGTACCCGCGACGGCGTCTACCTCCGCAGAACCGGACAGGAGAGGGGGCCCACAGTGCTTCTCGACACGTACGGCCGCGTGGCCACTGACCTGCGCGTCTCACTCACCGACCGGTGCAACCTGCGCTGTACCTACTGCATGCCCGAAGAGGGACTGCAGTGGCTCGGCAAGTCGGACCTGCTGAGCGACGAGGAGATCGTGCGGCTGATTCGCATCGCCGTCACGAGCCTCGGCATCACCGAGGTCCGCTTCACCGGCGGCGAACCGTTGCTCCGGCCCGGCCTGGTGGGGATCGTCGAACAGTGCGCCGCCCTGGAGCCCCGCCCCAGGATGTCGCTGACCACCAACGGCATCGGCCTCAAGCGCACCGCGCAGGCCCTCAAGGCCGCCGGCCTGGACAGGGTGAACGTTTCGCTCGACACCCTGCGCCCCGACGTCTTCAAGACCCTGACCCGCCGAGACCGCCACAAGGACGTCATCGACGGCATGGCGGCCGCCCGCGACGCCGGTCTGACCCCCGTCAAGGTCAACGCCGTCCTGATGCCCGGACTCAACGCCGACGAGGCCCCCGACCTGCTCGCCTGGGCCGTGGAGAACGAGTACGAGCTCCGCTTCATCGAGCAGATGCCCCTCGACGCCCAGCACGGCTGGAAGCGCGACGGCATGATCACCGCCGGGGACATCCTCCAGTCCCTGCGCACCCGCTTCACGCTCACCGAGGAGGGCGCCGACGAGCGCGGCTCCGCCCCCGCCGAACGCTGGGTGGTCGACGGCGGCCCGGCAACGGTCGGCGTCATCGCCTCCGTCACCCGCCCCTTCTGCGGCGCCTGCGACCGCACCCGGCTCACCGCCGACGGACAGATCCGTACGTGCCTGTTCGCCACCGAGGAGTCCGACCTGCGGGCCGCGCTGCGCTCCGGCGCCCCGGACGAGGAGATCGCCCGCCTGTGGAAGGTGGCGATGTGGGGCAAGAAGGCCGGCTCCGGCCTCGACGACCCGTCGTTCCTCCAGCCCGATCGTCCCATGTCCGCGATCGGCGGCTGAGCGGGGCGCCACCCGCGCCCGGCCCGCCGCGACGAGCCTCGTCCGAGCCCCGGCCCCGGCCGGGGCTCAGGCGCGTTCCGAGCCCTCGGGCTGCACCCACTCGTCGAGCTTCACGACGTCCTTGAGGAAGCCGCGGACCCCGAGGAACTGGGAGAGGTGCTCGCGGTGCTCCTCGCACGCCAGCCAGGTCTTGCGCCGCTGCGGGGTGTGCAGCGCGGGGTTGTTCCAGGCGAGGACCCAGGCGGCCGCGTCGCGACAGCCCTTGGCGGAGCAGGTGGGGGCGGGCTCGGAGGCGGATGCGTTCACATCAGGGGAGTTCACGGCCTCAACCCTACAAACACGCACTCGGGAGAGCTTCGGATGGGCGACGCCGGGCAGCCACGGGGGGAGCTGCCCGGCGTCGGTCCGTCGCTCCGACGGGGGATGCGGAGCGCGTAGGCAGTATGTCACGCAGGACCCGGTCGGGTGCACCGGAACTTCAGGATTGATCTGAGCTCTTGTTGAGGTTTTCGGCCTCCAGCGCGGGGCGCACAGGCGCCGGTACGAAGTGCGAGGGCAGGGAGGGCGTCGACTCGCGCCCCGCGTTGGCGATGACCACCGCGACGTACGGCAACAGGGCGCCCGCGACCAACGTCACGATCGCCACATGGCGCTCCACGTTCCACAGGACCACCGTCGCGATGACCGAAAGGGTCCTGATCGTCATCGAGATGACGTACCGGCGCTGTCGCCCCCGCACGTCCTCGGCGAGGCCCATCCGGGCCCCGGTGATCCGGAAGACCTCGGCCTCGTTCCGCTTCGTCCGCCGCACGTTGCACCACCCGATCCGCCTGCCGGACGCACCCCGGTCCGGAACACTTCCACGGTACGCGGCCCGCCTCCCGGCGTGGTGAGGGGGTGTCCCCCGAACGGCTCTGTCCGAAATGCGTCGTTCGTCGCGCGGATCAAGACTGGTGCGACATGCGCACATCGCGCCGGAGGAGGCGACATGCATTGGTTGTGGGCGATCATCGTCGGTTTGGTGCTGGGCCTGATTGCCCGGGCGATCCTGCCCGGCAAGCAGCACCAGCCCCTCTGGCTGACCGTGATCTTCGGCATCATCGGCAGCGTCCTCGGCAACGCCGTCGCCACCTGGATCGGTGTCGCCGACACCAAGGGCATCGACTGGATCAGGCACCTGCTGCAACTGGTCGGAGCGGTCCTGATCGTCGGCCTCGGCGACATGGCGTACATGGCGCTGAGGGGCAACAAACGCACCGCCTGAGCCGCCCGCGCACCCGGGGCGCGACGACGGAGGGGCCGGCACGGACGCACTGTCCGTACCGGCCCCTCGTCACGTGCGGGCCGCGTCAGCCGGTGACCTCGACGGCGGCCAGGTTCTTCTTGCCGCGCCGCAGCACCAGCCAACGGCCGTGCAGCAGGTCCTCCGGGCCGGTGACCGCGTCCTCGGCGGTGACCTTCACGTTGTTCACGTAGGCGCCGCCCTCCTTCACGGTCCGGCGTCCCGCCGACTTGCTGGCGACCAGGCCCGTCTCCGCGAAGAGGTCCACGACCGGGCCCGGCTCGGCGACCTTCGCGTGCGGCAGCTCCGACAGGGCCGCGGCCAGCGTGGCCTCGTCCAGCTCCGCCAGCTCGCCCTGACCGAACAGCGCCTTCGACGCGGCGATCACGGCGGCGCACTGGTCGGCGCCGTGCACCAGCGTGGTGAGCTCCTCGGCCAGGGCCCGCTGAGCGGCGCGCGCCTGCGGCCGCTCGGCGGTCTGCGCCTCCAGCGCCTCCAGTTCCTCACGGGACCGGAACGACAGGATCCGCATGTAGGTGGAGATGTCCCGGTCGTCCACGTTCAGCCAGAACTGGTAGAACGCGTACGGGGTGGTCATCTCCGGGTCCAGCCAGACGGCCCCGCCCTCGGTCTTGCCGAACTTGGTGCCGTCCGCCTTGACCATCAGCGGCGTCGCCATGGCGTGCACCTGCGCGCCCGACTCGACCCGGTGGATCAGGTCGAGGCCGGCCGTCAGGTTGCCCCACTGGTCGGAGCCGCCCTGCTGGAGCACGCAGCCGTGGCGCCGGTACAGCTCCAGGAAGTCCATGCCCTGGAGCAACTGGTAGCTGAACTCGGTGTAGCTGATGCCCTGGTCCGACTCCAGCCGCTTGGCGACCGAGTCCTTCGTCAGCATCTTGTTGACGCGGAAGTGCTTGCCGATGTCCCGCAGGAACTCGATGGCGGACATGCCCGCCGTCCAGTCCAGGTTGTTCACCATGACCGCCGCGTTCTCGCCCTCGAAGGACAGGAACGGCTCGATCTGCGAACGCAGCCGGTTCACCCACTCCGCGATGACCGCGGGGTCGTTCAGGGTGCGCTCGGCCGTCGGGCGCGGGTCGCCGATCTGACCGGTGGCCCCGCCGACCAGCGCCAGCGGACGGTTGCCCGCCAGCTGGAGCCGGCGCATGGTCAGGACCTGCACCAGGTGACCCACGTGCAGCGAGGCCGCCGTCGGGTCGTAGCCGCAATAGAACGTGACCGGACCGTCCGCGAACGCCTTGCGCAGCGCTTCTTCGTCGGTGGACTGGGCGAAGAGCCCACGCCACTTCAGTTCGTCGACGATGTCCGTCACGGTCTCTCGACTCCTTCGATGTCTGAAATTGCCATGGTCAGTCTAGGTGGGTCAGACGCCCTTGCTGACCGAGCTCATGTTGAAGTCCGGGATGCGCAGCGCCGGCATCGCGGCCCGGGTGAACCAGTCGCCCCACTCGCGCGGGAGGGTCTTCTCGGTCCGGCCCGCCTCCGTGGCTCGCGACAGCAGGTCGACGGGGGACTCGTTGAACCGGAAGTTGTTCACCTCGCCCACGACCTGCCCGTCCTCCACCAGGTACACGCCGTCCCGGGTGAGACCCGTGAGCAGCAGCGTGGCCGGGTCGACCTCGCGGATGTACCAGAGGCAGGTCAGCAGCAGCCCCCGCGCGGTGCCGGCCACCATCTCCTCCAAGGACTTCTCGCCGCCCCCGTCCAGGATCAGGTTCCCGAAGCCGGGGGACAGGTCCAGGCCGGTCAGGGCGGCGCTGTGCCGGGTCGTCGTCAGCCGCTTCAGCTCACCGTCGCCGATCCACTCCGTCGGCGGGACCGGCAGGCCGTTGTCGAAGACGGACGCGTCGTCGCCGGAGCTGTGCGCGATCACGAACGGCGCGGACTCCAGACCAGGCGCGTTCGGGTCGCTGCGCAGGGTCAGCGGCAGCGGGGAGAGCCGCTCGCCGAGGCGGGTGCCGCCGCCGGGCTTGGAGAAGACGGTCCGGCCCTCCACGGCGTCCCGGGCGGCCGCCGACCACATCTGGTAGATCAGCAGGTCGGCCACGGCCGTCGGCGGCAGCAGGGTCTCGTACCGCCCGGCCGGCAGCTCGATCTTCCGCTCCGCCCAGCCCAGGCGCACCGCGAGTTCCGCGTCCAGGACCGTCGGGTCGACGTCCTTGAAGTCCCGCGTCGAGCGGCCCGCCCAGGCCGAGCGCAGCCGGTCCGGGGACTTGGCGTTGACCTCCAGGGTCCCGTTCGGCTGGTCGTGGCGCAGTCGCAGGCCCGTGGAAGTGCCGACGTACGTGGAGACCAGCTCGTGGTTGGCGAAGCCGTAGAGTTCCCGGCCGCCCGCGCGGGCCCGGGCGAAGGCCTCGCCGAGGGCCGGCGCGAAGTCCGCGAACACCGCCGAGGAGGTCTCCGCCGGGGCGTCGGTGAAGTCCGGCGAGGCCGGCGTGCCGGTGACCAGGGGCTGGGCGTCCTCGGCCGGCCCGGCCCCGCGCGCGGCCGCCTCGGCGGCCCGTACGAGCGGTTCCAGGTCGGCGGCGGTGACCGCGGAGCGGGACACGACCCCCGAGGCCCTCCCCTCCTTGCCGTCGATGGTGGCGATGACCGTCAGGGTCCGGCCGCGGGTGACGCCGTTCGTGGTGAGCGCGTTGCCGGCCCAGCGCAGGTTGGCGCTCGACTCCTCGTCGGCGATGGCGACGCAGCCGTCGGCCGTGGACAGCTCCAGGGCCCGCTCGACGATCTCGTGCGGCTTGGTTCGGGTCGACATCAGCGTCCGGCCTCCTGCGTGGTGTTGAGACTGTGCCGTCCCGGGGGGCGACCCCCGGACCCCCGGGGGGCGGGGGAGTGACCGTCTGCCCTCATCGGCCGGCCTCCTGCGTGGTGTTGAGGATGTTCACGTCGCGGAACAGCGCGGACGGGCAGCCGTGCGAGACCGCCGCGACCTGGCCGGGCTGGGCCTTGCCGCAGTTGAAGGCGCCGCCCAGGACGTAGGTCTGCGGTCCGCCGACCTTCTCCATCGAGCCCCAGAACTCGGTGGTCGTGGCCTGGTACGCGACGTCGCGCAGCTGCCCGGCCAGCCGGCCGTTCTCGATGCGGAAGAAGCGCTGCCCGGTGAACTGGAAGTTGTAGCGCTGCATGTCGATCGACCACGAGCGGTCGCCGACCACGTAGATCCCGCGCTCCACCCCGCCGATGAGGTCCTCGGTGGACAGCCCGCCCGGATCCGGCTGGAGGGAGACGTTCGCCATCCGCTGGACGGGCACGTGCCCGGGGGAGTCGGCGTAGGCGCAGCCGTTGGAGCGCCCCAGCCCGGTCAGCTTCGCGATCCGCCGGTCGGTCTGGTAGCCGGCCAGGGTGCCGTCCTTGACGAGGTCCCAGCTCTGCGCCTCGACGCCCTCGTCGTCGTAGCCGATCGTGGCCAGGCCGTGCTCGGCCGTGCGGTCACCGGTCACGTTCATGATCGAGGAGCCGTACTTGAGCTTGCCCAGCTGGTCGAAGGTGGCGAAGGAGGTCCCCGCGTACGCCGCCTCGTAGCCCAGCGCCCGGTCCAGCTCGGTGGCGTGGCCGATGGACTCGTGGATGGTGAGCCACAGGTTGGACGGGTGCACGACGAGGTCGTAGCGCCCCGCCTCGACGCTCGGGGCCCGCATCTTCTCGGCGAGCAGGCCGGGGATCTCCTCCAGCTCGGCGTTCCAGTCCCAGCCGGTGCCGGTCAGGTACTCCCAGCCGCGCCCGGCGGGCGGGGCGATGGTGCGCATGGAGTCGAACTCGCCCGTCACGCCGTTCACGGCGACGGCGGTGAGCTGCGGGTGGATCCGGACGCGCTGCTGGGTGGTGGAGGTGCCGGCGGAGTCGGCGTAGAACTTGTTCTCGTGGACGGCGAGCAGCGAGGCGTCGACGTGCGCGACCCCGTCGGCGGCCAGCAGCCGCGCGCTCCAGTCGGCGAGCAGGGCGGCCTTCTCGCCGTCCGGCACCTCGAACGGGTTCACGTCGTAGGCGGAGATCCAGGTCCGGTCGGCGTGCACCGGCTCGGCGGCCAGCTCGACCCGCTCGTCGGACCCCGCCGCCTTGATCACCTGGGCGGACAGCTTCGCCATGGCCACGGCCTGCGAGGCGACCTTGGCGGCGCCGTCCATGGTCAGGTCGACACCGGAGGCGAAGCCCCAGCTGCCCCCGTGCACCACCCGTACCGCGTAGCCGAGGTCGGTGGTGTCGGAGCCGCCGGACGGCTTGGCGTCGCGCAGTCGCCACGAGGCGCTGCGGATCCGCTCCAGCCGGAAGTCGGCGTGGTCGGCGCCCAGCGCGCGGGCCCGGGCGAGCGCCGCGTCGGCGAGCGCCCGCAAGGGCAGCGCGGTGAAAGCCGCGTCGATGGAATGGGCCACGGAAGTCCTCCCGGGGTCGGGGCCGATAGCCCCGATCATGTCGCGCTCAAGGCTGTTGTGACTACATCTTTCTGTAGGGACTCGACAGACCCCGCCTTCAGGCCCTGTCGGAGCCGGATTCTCCGGATGCCCCGGGCGGCCTATAGGTTTTCGGTAATCAAGACAGCTAGCGAAAGGGTGATCCGTTGAGCCGCTCGGTTCTCGTCACCGGAGGAAACCGGGGCATCGGCCTCGCCATCGCCCGAGCGTTCGCGCAGGCCGGCGACAAGGTCGCGATCACGTACCGGTCGGGCGAGCCGCCGGAGGAGCTCACTTCGCTGGGTGTGCTGGCGGTGCGTTGCGACATCACCGACTCCGAGCAGGTGGAGCAGGCCTACAAGGAGATCGAGGACAAGCAGGGCGCTGTCGAGGTGCTGGTGGCCAATGCCGGTATCACCAAGGACACGCTGCTGATGCGGATGTCGGAGGAGGACTTCGCGTCCGTCGTCGACACCAACCTCACCGGCACCTTCCGGGTCGTCAAGCGCGCCAATCGCGGCATGCTCCGTGCCAAGAAGGGCCGTGTGGTCCTGATCTCCTCGGTCGTCGGGCTGCTGGGATCCGCGGGCCAGGCCAACTACGCTGCCTCGAAGGCCGCGCTGGTGGGCTTCGCCCGCTCGCTCGCCCGAGAGCTCGGCTCCCGCAACATCACCTTCAACGTGGTCGCCCCCGGCTTCGTGGACACCGACATGACGAAGGTGCTCACCGACGAGCAGCGTGCGGGCATCGTGGCCCAGGTGCCGCTGGCCCGGTACGCGCGGCCCGAGGAGATCGCGGCAGCCGTGAGCTTCCTGGCGTCCGACGACGCCGCGTACATCACAGGAGCCGTCATTCCCGTTGACGGCGGATTGGGCATGGGTCACTGATCACATGAGCGGAATTCTCGACGGCAAGCGCATCCTCATCACCGGGGTGCTGATGGAATCGTCCATCGCCTTCCACACCGCCAAGCTGGCCCAGGAGCAGGGCGCCGAGGTCATCCTGACCGCGTGGCCGCGCCCGTCGCTGACCGAGCGCATCGCCAAGAAGCTGCCGAAGCCGGTCAAGGTGATCGAGCTCGACGTCACCAACCAGGAGCACCTGGACCGTCTGGAGGGTCTCGTCCGCGACGAGCTCGGCGGTCTCGACGGTGTCGTGCACTCGATCGGTTTCGCCCCGCAGGACGCCCTCGGCGGGAACTTCCTGAACACGCCGTTCGAGTCGGTCGCCACGGCCATGCACGTCTCGGCGTTCTCGCTGAAGTCCCTCGCCATGGCCTGCAAGCCGCTGTTCCCGGCGGAGGGCGCGGCCATCGTCGGGCTCACCTTCGACGCGCAGTTCGCCTGGCCGCAGTACGACTGGATGGGCCCCGCCAAGGCGGCCCTGGAGGCCACCAGCCGTTACCTCGCCCGCGACCTGGGCAAGGAGAACATCCGCTGCAACCTGGTCTCGGCGGGGCCGATCGGCTCCATGGCCGCCAAGTCCATCCCGGGCTTCGGCGAGCTGGCCGAGGTCTGGAACTCCCGCTCGATGCTGGAGTGGGACATGAGCGACCCGGAGCCGACGGGCAAGGGCGTCGTCGCCCTGCTGTCGGACTGGTTCCCGAAGACCACGGGTGAGATCGTCCACGTGGACGGCGGCCTGCACGCGATGGGTGCCTGATCCCCGGATCACGGCGTCCTGCGTCCGTACGGCGGTGGCCGCGCTTCCCCCTCGGGGGAGGCGCGGCCACCGCCGTCTCGCGTACGGGGCACGGGATGCGAGGTCCGGTTCGATCGGATGTTCGTCGTCTGACCGGATCTTTCCGACTCGAAAAGCCGGACAGATGACTGCAAACTGACCTCGTCGGGATCTTCCCGGCGTGGTCGGGGCGGAGGTACGGCGTGCGTGCGAGGCCGAACCGATCGGTATCCCTGCTGCTCACCTCGGTGGTGCTGACCGGACTCCTGATGCCGGGAGCCGTCGCGCAGCCCGCCGGCCACGACCCCGCCCCCGGCCCCGAGGCGGCGGCCCCCGCGGCCGCGGACCTCGCCGAGTACCCCGCGGAGCCCCCCGCGCGGCCCGCGCCGTCCACCGGTCGGGACCTCTTCGGCGCCGACTGCGACACCGAGATCGCCGGCTCGCAGGTGACGGCGTACTGCCACAACGCCTATCCCGAGACCGACCTGATCCGGCTGCACGTGGAGTGCGACCGCTGGTGGGACGTCGACGGCGACGCCGCGGCCGTCCCCCTGGACCCGGCGGGCCGCGTCCGGCTCACCGGCCGCTGCTGGAAGGAGGTCCGCTCGGCCTGGGTGACCCACCGCCGGCCGGGGACCTGAACCGCGCGGGCGGCCGGGGTCCCGACCCGGACCGGGCCCGCGATCGCGGCCGCTACTCCCGGCCCAGGCAGACGAACGGGTAGCCCGCCGCCTCCGAGGCGGCCGCGTCCGCGTCCCCGCGACGGATCGCCTCGATCAGCCGGGCGTGGTCCAGGTGGGACGCCGGGGTCAGCTCGGTGCCCACGTCCGTGCGCAGCCAGTCCGCCACCAGGTCGCCGAGGTCCGCGTACAGCTCGATCAGCACGTCGTTGTGCGAGGCCGTCACCACCGCCATGTGCAGGCTGACGTCCGCCGCCACGAACAGCTCCGCGTCCCCGCTCTCCCAGGCCTCCTCGCGCCGGGCCAGCAGGGCGTCCAGCTGTACGAGGTCCCGCGCGGTCCGCCGCTCCGCCGCCAGGCGGGCCGCCGAGGACTCCAGCGTCGAACGCAGCTCCGCGATGTGCCGCGGGTCGGCGCCGGCGAAGCGCCGGTGCATCACCCCGGCGAGCTCGCTGGTGGCGATCACGTACGTCCCCGAACCCTGTCGGATGTCCAGCAGCCCGTTGTGCGCGAGCGCGCGGACGGCCTCGCGCACGGTGTTGCGGGCGACGCCCAGCAGCTCCACCAGCTCCGGCTCGGTGGGGATGCGGGAGCCGACCGGCCACTCGCCGGAGGTGATCTGGTTCCTCAGCTGGGTGATCACCTGGTCGACGAGCGCGGACCGCCGGGGCGAGGTCAGTGGCATGGGTTCCTCTCGGGGGCGACGCGGGCTCCGGCACGCCGTGGGCTCCGGCGTGACGCGAGCGCGACTGGACAACTAATCATCCCATGATTCTATGATGGTTGAATGCCCGACGAAGAAATCCAGACCCTCGACCGCCCGCAGACCGTCAACCGCCCGCAGACGGCCGGCGGCCCCGTCGACCGGACGCTCCCCGCCGCCCACACCACCCCCCGGTGGCTGGGTCCGGTGCTCATCGTCGCAATCGTGCTGGCCGCCCTGAACCTGCGGCCCGCCATCACCAGCCTCGGCGCCCTCTTCGAGGAGACCCGTACGGGGCTGCACATGAGCGGCGCCGTCGCCGGGCTCATCACCTCGGTCCCCGCCCTCTGCTTCGCCGTCTTCGGCGTCACCGCGCCCCGGCTCTCCCGCCGCTTCGGACCGGCCGCCGTCGTCTGCGCGGGCATGGCCGCCGTCGCCGCGGGGCTGCTCATCCGACCCTTCGCGACCAACGCCGCGGGCTTCCTCGCCGCCAGCGCCCTGTCGCTGGCCGGCATAGCCCTGACCAACGTCCTGCTCCCGGTGATCGTCAAGCGCTGGTTCCCCGACCGCGTCGGCACCATGACCGGCCTGTACTCCATGGCCCTGGCGGCCGGCACCTCCCTCGCCGCCGCCGCGACCGTCCCGCTGACCTCCGCCCTCGGAGGCAGCTGGCGCACCGGCCTGCTGATCTGGGCCGTCCTCGCCGCGGCCGCCGTACTGCCCTGGCTCCCCATCGCCGCCGCGAGCCGCCGGGAGAAGGCCGCCGCGCCCGCCGCCCCGCGCGAAGACAGCGGCCCCTCCATCATCCGCAGCCGCACCGCCTGGGCCCTGGCCTGCTACTTCGGCCTCCAGGCCACCGGCGCCTACGTCACCATGGGCTGGCTCCCGCAGATCTTCCGCGACGCCGGAGTCTCCGCCTCCACCGCCGGGGTCCTGCTCGCCGTCACCATGGTCATGGGCGTCCCGCTCGCCTTCGTCATCCCCGGCCTCGCCGGACGGATGCGCCACCAGGGCCCCATCGCCGTCGCCCTCGGCCTCTTCGGGCTCGCCGGCTACCTCGGGCTCTACCTCGCCCCGGCCGCCGGAGCCTGGGCCTGGGCGCTGCTGCTCGGCATCTCCAACTGCGCCTTCCCGCTCGTCATCACGATGATCGGCCTGCGCGCCAAGTCCCCGGCCGGAGTCGTCAAGCTCTCCGCCTTCGCCCAGAGCACCGGCTACCTCATCTCCATCCCCGGCCCGCTCGTCATCGGCACCCTCTACCAGCACAGCGGCGGCTGGGACCTGCCCCTCGCCCTGATGGCGGGACTCCTCGTCCCGCAGATCGCCCTCGGCGTCCTCGCGGGACGGGACCGCACGATCGAGGACGAATGCGGCATGCGAAACTGAACGACATGTCGCCCGTACTCGAACCGAACCCGCAGAACGGCCGCAAGAAGCTGGGCCTCGTGCTCGGCGCCATGCTCGCCGTGACCGTGATCATCGCCGTCATCGCGACGATCGCCTCCCCCTGAACCCCGGCCCGTTCCCCGGACGGTAGGGCTAGCCCCACCATCCCCTAGGGGGTCAGGTTCAGGGTGGACTGGGGTGCGCCCCCGATGGGAACCGCCGCCTCGGATCAATAGATTCGAAGCAGCGATCCAGTCCCGGCCCAGCACCCCCGGAGGCGGCCATGTCGGCCCCCACGCACACCCCGTCCCGCACCGCGCTCCCCGCCCGCCGCCGCACCCCGGCCCACGCCGGCGCGAACGCCCGGCTGCACTGGTGGGCGCTGGCCCTGCCCGCCCTCGGCTTCGGCCTGCTCCTGCTGCTCCTCGCCGGATCCGGCCAGGCCCACGCCGCCCCCGCGGAGCCCTCGGGGCTGATCCAGGTCACCCAGCAGCTGCTGCGCGCCGTCGGCTGACCGCCTGCGCCGGGCCGCGCTCCACCACCGGGAAGCGGCCTCCCAACACCCTGCGCCCCGTGGCTCATTTCATGCGAAGCTGGGAGTCATGAGCGCCGATACACCCCGCAGGATCGCCCTCCTCCGGCACGCCAAGGCCGACTGGCCGCAGGTGGCCGACCACGAACGCCCACTGGCGGAACGCGGCCGGAAGGACTCACCGGCCGTCGGACTGAAGCTGGCCGAGACCGGCATCGACTTCGACCTGGCCCTCTGTTCCACCGCCGCCCGCACCCGGGAGACGTGGAAGCTCGCCGTCCAGGAACTCCCGCACCGGCCGAGGACCTCGTACGAGGAACGGCTCTACGACGCCTCGCTGGGCGAGCTCATCGCCCTGCTGAACGAGACCTCCGACGAGGTCCGCGACCTGCTGGTCATCGGCCACAACCCCGGCATGCACGCCCTCGCCGACGCCCTCTCCGGGCGTGCCGAGGGCGACGCCGTCGCCCGGATGACCCGTACCGGCTTCCCGACCGCCGCCCTCGCCGTCGTCTCCTTCACCGGCTCGTGGAAGTCCCTGGAGCACGGGGTGGGAACGCTGGTCGACTTCTGGACCCCGAAGGACCACTGAGCGGGAACAACCGGAACGCACAACCGGAACACCGAGCGCCACGGAGCCCGGGCCGCCCTCCTGAGCGGCCCGGGCCCCGGCACGTCCGGGAGTCGTCACCGGCCCGGGAGGGCCGCCGTCCCCGCGCCCCGCGCCTCCCACAGCTCCGGGTAGAACCGCCGGTACACCGCCGCCCGCAGGTGGGCCACACCCGTGCTGCCCCCGGTGCCCGGACGCCCGCCGATCTGCCGCTCCACGAGCAGGGCGTGGCAGGCCCGCCACTCCGTCCAGACCTCGTCGTGGTCGACCAGCGCCTCCGCCAGCTCGGCCAGTTCGGCGAGCTCGGCCGGGTCGCCGTCCCGCGGGAGGTCCGAGAGCCGCTCGTACGCCGCCCGCCGGCCGTCCTCGGTCGCCACCTCGAAGCCGGCCTTGCCCAGCAGTCCGACGAAGGCCTCCCACAGCGAGGGCTCTTCGAGCCGCACCCGCAGCCGCTCCCGCTCGGCGGGGCTCAGCCCGGCCGCGACGCGGGCACCGTACTCACCGTGCACCCAGTCCGCCCCGGACAACGCCGAGATCTCCACGTACTGCGCGGACTGCGAGCCGCTGCTGGTGCCGAGCGCCCCGCGGAAGGCGTGGAACTCCCGCGGCGGCATGCCGCGCAGCGGATGGATGCCGGTGATCAGGGCCCGGGTGATCACCGCGCCGCGGGCGAGCCGGGCGCGGGCGGTGCGCGGGTCGCCGTCCAGGATCCGGTCGCGGGCGTCGGTCAGGTCGTCGAGCAGCTGCCCGAACCACAGTTCCTGCACCTGGTGGACGGTGATGAACAGGCGTTCGTCGCGGACCCCGTCGGCCAGCGGCACCTGGAGCGTCAGCAGCTCGGGGAGCCGCAGGTAGTCGGAGTAGGTGACGGTGTCAGACATCGGAGTCCTCCGGTGCGCGCAGTCCGTACAGGGCGAAGGCGTCGGTGACGCCGGGCAGGTCGAAGGCGTCGACCTGGGCGCACAGCCGCAGTGTGGAGCGGGAGATCGTCTGGATGCGGTCGATGCCCGCGTCCCCGCCGTAGGTGTCCGTCAGGACGGCTTCGGTGCGGTCCTCGTCCAGGCCGGCGCGGCGCAGCGAGTCGTACACCGGCTCCAGGTCCCAGTCGAGGGCGGCGCGGATCATCGCGGGCAGGGCGCGGGCGGCGAGTACGCGGCGCCGCTGGTCGAGGCGGGCCCACAGTTCGAGGAAGAAGGCGGAGAAGAAGCGGTGGTGGCGGCCCTCGTCCTTGGCGTGGTCGCGCATCAGCTCGCGCACCGTGCTCACCACGGTCGGGTCCTGCGGCACCTCGTTGAGGACCGCGGTGATCAGCGTCTCGAAGACGACCGCCTGCAACTGTCCTGCGAGGACCGGGTCGTCGGGCAGCAGTCGCCGTCCGGTGTCCTGCAGGGCGGTGACGAACCCGCCGTAGTCGACGTCGGGCACGGCGATGCCGGTGACGGCCGCCACCTGGTCGGCGAGGTCCAGGCTGTACAGGGCGTGGTAGCCCTCGTCGCAGTACACCTTGAACGCGTCCATGCGCAGCGCGGTGGGGAAGTGCAGGCCGGAGTTGCCGTTGGCGACGGGCTCGGCGGCGCCGTTCACCACCCGGGTCTCCAGGTGGGTGGTCGAGTGCAGGAACTGGTAGAGGTGCCGTACGGAGACCTCGCGGATCAGCTCCGGCTCCAAGGCCTTCACCTCGGGGTGGGACAGGTGCGGCACCAGGGCGTCGGGGAAGAACACCCGGCCCTGCTCGGCCTCGGCGTGGAAGATCCGCCGGACTCCGCCGCGTACGCCGGCGGTCTCGTACCAGCGGTCGAGGGGACCTGGGGCCGTGGTCATGCGTGTCTTCCGTTCGGTGAGGAGGGGAGGGGGACGGCGGGGGCGTCGCCGGCGGACGGTGCGGGCGCGGCGGTGGCCGGCCCCAGGTGGGCGGCGATCCGCCGGACCGCCTCGGCCACCAGGGGCGCGTCGACGGTGTGACAGAGCCGGAACCAGCCCGGCTGCGGGGAGCGGAACGCCCCGCCGGGCAGGACGCTGACCCTCGCGGTCTCGAACAGCGCGCGCCACAGCCGGCGTTCGGCCTCGAAATCGGTGCCGGGCAGCCACCGGCGCAGGTCCAGCCAGACGGAGAAGCCCGCCTCCGCCGGGGCGTACGGAATGTCGTGCGCGTCCAGCAGCGCGACGAGGTGTCCGTACGAGGAGGCCAGCCGGGCGCGGCCGGCGTCGAGGAAGGCCGCCACCCACGCGGGGTCCGCCAGGAGCCCGGCGAGGGTGTCCTGGGTGGCGGTGGAGACGGGGGCGAAGTAGGCCATCGCCCGCGCCGCGTCCCGGACGCGCGGATCGCGGGTGTGCAGCACGCCCGTCTTCAGGCCGGGCAGCCCGAAGTCCTTCGCGAAGCCCCACACCACGTGGGTGCGGTCGACCCAGTGCGGGTTGACGGCCGGGTCGGCGGCGCTGGTGAAGGGGCGCCCGCCGAAGACGGCGTGGGCGTAGATCTCGTCGGACACCAGGTCGACGTCGTGCTCGCGGACCACGCGCAGCAGGTCGGCGAGCACCTCGGGCGGGTGGACCTCGCCGATGGGGTTGGAGGGGGAGGAGAGGGCCACCGCGCGCACCGTCGTGCCCCGGGAACGGGCCTCCTTCAGGGCCCGGTCGACGGCGTCGGCGGTCAGCCGGAAGCCGTCGTCGGGGGACAGTGGCGCGGGCAGGATCCGGGCGCCGGAGCGGCCGCCGAGGTCGGTGTCGAAGGCTCCGTAGTAGGGGGACGGGACCACGATGGCCTCGCCCGGATCGCACAGTACGGAGGCGATGGCGTCCAGCGCCCCGGTCGCGCCGCTGATCACCACGAGGTCGTCGGCGTCCAGCGGGGTCCGGCACGTCGCGGAGAGCAGGGCGGCGATCCGCTCGCGCAGTGCGTCGGTGCCGTGCAGCGGCGCGTAGCGGGCGGTGGCCTCGGTCATGGGGGGAAGGGCGGCCAGCCGGTCGCGGAGCAGGTCCCAGAGCAGACGGTTCTCGGCGGTGCCCAGGTTGAGGTAGCCGTCGGGGCGCAGTCGAGCGTCGTACGGCTCCGCCTCGGCGCGGAAGTGGGCCTCGGCGATGGCCGGGGTGTCGGCGAGGAGCCGGGCGGCCTGACGGGAGATCATCGGCCCCTCCCGCTGTCGACGCCGGCGGCGGTGAGCAGTCCCGGGTTGACCCCGAGGCCCATGGAGGCGTCGATGACGGAGCCGTGGAGCGAGGTGGAGTGATCGCCCGCCAGCCACCAGACCAGTTCCGCGATCTCCTCGGAGCGGATCAGGCGGCTCTTGGGCAGCCGGGCGGTCAGGGCCGCGAGTTCCTCGGGCGAGAGCTTGTCTAGGGTGCTGGCCTGGAACATCGCGGTGTCGACCGCGCCGGGGCATACCGCGAAGACGTCCACCGGGCTGTGCACCAGGTCGGCGGCGAGGTGCCGGGTCAGGTAGGTGAGCGCGGCCTTGCTCATGCCGTCGGCGGGGTGGAAGCCGGGGAACTGGAAGATCCCGCCACCCACGCTGGAGATGTTGATGATCTTGCCGTAGCCGTTTTCCAGCATGCCGGGAAGCAACTGTTCGGTGAGCCACAGGGGGCCCACCGCGTTGATCCGGAAGAACTCCGAGGCCTTCTCGTGCCGGGAGCCGTCGGTGTACTGGTCGATGGTCTTGGATCCGACGGCGGCGTTGTTCACCAGGACTTCGACCGGGCCGGGAAGCCTCTCCAGGAGTCGTTGGTGGTCCTCCCAGTCCCCTTGGTCGAAGGGGAAGGCCTCCACCTTGGCGTGGCCGGTGAGGGCCAGTTCGTGCACCAGCTCCTCGGCCCGGGCCCGGCCGTTGCGGTAGGTGAACCAGACCGTCCAGTCCTCTTCCAGGGCGAACCTCTCCACGCAGGCCCGGCCGATACCGCCCGAACCTCCGGTGACGAGGACACTTCGAGTCACCATTGTTTCCCCTTGAACGATCAAGACTGACCGATGGTCGCTGTCGCGTTCACGACAGAGCGGTCACAGTATTTGTCGCAAGTGGAGTGAGAATAGGGCGACTTCGGGCACCCGTTGTCCGAAATGACTCTTGCGTCCGGGAGGATTGCGTTGATCCGCCGTGGCGCGTTCGGTTCGCCGAGGGGTGGTCGTGTCCGGTTCGGGCGCCTCGCGGGTGGGCTTCCGGTGGCCGGATATGAAAGACCGCCCGGCCGGGATAACCCGACCGGGCGGTATGGAAAGTCCGATGTGGTGCTTCCGGCCCGTCAGGCCAGGTCAGCGGCCTCGACTTCCTCGCGGGTGATGCCGAGCAGATACAGGACCGCGTCCAGGAAGGGCACGTTCACCGCCGTGTGCGCGGCCTCGCGCACCACCGGCTTGGCATTGAAGGCCACTCCCAGACCCGCGGCGTTCAGCATGTCGAGGTCGTTGGCGCCGTCCCCGATCGCCACGGTCTGGGCCAGCGGAACACCCGCCTCGGCGGCGAAGCGCCGCAGCAGTCGGGCCTTGCCGGCGCGGTCCACGATCTCGCCCGTGACCCGGCCGGTCAGCTTCCCCTCCAGGATCTCCAAAGTGTTCGCCGAGGCGAAGTCCAGCCCGAGCCGCTCCCGCAGGTCGTCCGTCACCTGGGTGAACCCGCCCGAGACCACGCCCACCTGATAGCCGAGGGTCTTCAGCGTGCGGATCAACGTCCGCGCGCCGGGGGTCAGCCGGACCTCGGAGCGGACCTTGTCCACCACCGACGCGTCCAGCCCCGCCAGCAGCGCGACCCGGGCGTGCAGGGACTGCTCGAAGTCCAGCTCCCCGCGCATCGCCCGCTCGGTCACCTCCGCGACCTCGGCCTCGCAGCCCGCGTGCGCGGCGAAGAGCTCGATGACCTCGTCCTGGATCAGGGTCGAGTCCACGTCCATCACGACCAACCGCTGCGCCCGGCGGTGCAGCCCCGCCGAGACCACGGCCACGTCGACGCCGATCTGCGCGGAGGCGGTGGCCAGGGCGGTGCGCAGCGGCTCCGTCTCCACACCGGACACGGCGAACTCGACCGCCGTCACCGGATACTTCGCGAGCCGGAAGATGCGGTCGATGTTGCCGCCGGACCCGGTGATCCGTGCGGCTATGGCCGCGGTGGACTCCGCGGTGAGCGGGTGCCCGAGGACGGTGACGTGGGAGCGCCCACTGCCACGCGGCCGGTTGTCGCCGGTCCCTGAGAGGATCTCGGCCTGGAGCTTGAGCGACTCTGCCCAGCTGTGGACGGTGGCCCGCAACTCGCCCTCGCCGGCGCCGGCCGGTTTGGTGACGAGGGCGCACAGGACGATGCGGCCACGGGTGACGACCTGCTCGATGTCGACGACATCGACGGAATAGGCGGCGAGGGTGTCGAACAGCCCGGCGGTGATCCCGGGACGGTCCTTGCCGAAGATCTTGACGAGGAGGGTGGGGACGTCGGAGGTCTGCGAAGCGCTCATGGTGCCCTCACCGTATCTTCCCGGCTCCGGCGGACGGACATCCGTCCCACTCCCTGAACCGCCCCCCTCGCGCGGGCCCGCCCGGTGCGCCCCGGCGGCCGCGGGCCGGCTCCGCGTCCTCGCGACACCCGGGCGAGAAGTCCCCGTATTTCACTCTCCGGGCGACTTTTGCCCCCGCCGACCGGCGGACGGGGGCACCCCGCGAGGCCCCGATTCCACATGTGGCCGCAGGCCTGAAATAGTTCCCCCGGATGTTCGCCATCCCTAGACTCCCTGACGTCAGGGGGATTCTCGGGGGACTTAAGTGGGGCTGGAGTGCCGGAACTCGTACTGGAATTGAATGGCAGGACCTGGACGCTGGATCCGTCCCGGTCGTACTCGTTGGGGCGTGATCCCCAGGGTGACGTGGTGATCGACGACGCCCGGGTGTCGTGGCGGCACGCCACCATCACCTGGAACGGCCGGAATTGGGGCATCGAGGACCACGGCAGCACCAACGGCACCTACGTGCGCGGAGCGCGGGTCCAGCAGACCGAGCTCGTGCCCGGCACGCCGGTCCACCTGGGCAACGCGACCGACGGTCCGCGGCTCGACCTGACCGCCGCCGCCCCGGCCGCCGCCCAGTCGGCCCCGGCCTACCAGGCCCCGGCCGCGCAGGGGCAGGCGCACCAGCAGGCCCCGGCCTACCGGGCCCCGGCCCAGCAGCAGCCCTGGGAGCAGCAGCCGCAGCACCAGCAGCAGGCGCACCACCAGCAGCCGCAGCACCAGGGCCGACAGCCGCACGTGCCGCAGCAGCAGGCCGGCGGCCCGGCGCAGACCGCGCCGAACCCCGGCTACCACGACCACCGCAGCCCGACGACGTTCCACCAGCTCTCGCTGGGCCACGTCATGCGCATCGGCCGTGCGCTGGAGAACGAGCTGGTCGTCTCCGACCTCCAGGTCTCCCGCCACCACGCCGAGTTCCGCTCGATGCCCGGCGGCCGTTTCGAGATCCACGACCTCGGCAGCCACAACGGCACCTACGTCAACGGTCAGCCGCTCGCCAAGTCCGGCACGGCGCTCCTCGGCCCGAACGACATCGTCGGCGTCGGCCACTCGACGTTCCGCATCGTCGGCGACCGACTGGAGGAGTTCGTCGACACCGGCGAGGTCTCCTTCTCGGCCCGCCACCTCACCGTGACCGTCGACGGCGGCAAGCAGATCCTCAAGGACGTCACCTTCGGCGTCCCGGAGAAGTCGCTCATCGGCGTCATCGGTCCCTCCGGCTCCGGCAAGTCGACCCTCCTGAAGGCACTGACCGGCTACCGGCCCGCCGACCAGGGCGACGTCCTCTACGACAACCGCAACCTGTACAAGCAGTTCGCGGAGCTCCGCCAGCGCATCGGCCTGGTCCCGCAGGACGACATCCTGCACAAGGAACTGAAGGTCAGCACCGCCCTCAAGTACGCGGCCAAGCTCCGCTTCCCCGGCGACACCGCCGAGTCCGAGCGCGTGGCCCGCATCAACGAGGTGCTGCGCGAGCTCAAGCTCGACGTCCACAAGGACAAGAAGATCACCTCGCTCTCCGGTGGTCAGCGCAAGCGCGTGTCCGTGGCCCTGGAGCTGCTCACCAAGCCGTCGCTGATCTTCCTGGACGAGCCGACCTCCGGCCTCGACCCGGGCATGGACCGCGACGTCATGCAGCTGCTGCGCGGCCTCGCCGACGACGGCCGCACGGTCCTCGTCGTCACCCACTCCGTCGCCGAGCTGGCCATCTGCGACAAGCTGCTGGTCATGGCCCCCGGCGGTTCCGTCGCCTACTTCGGCCCGCCGGACGACGCGCTGAACTTCTTCGGCTACAGCACCTGGGCCGACGTGTTCTCCGCCTTCGAGGAGTTCCGCGACTACGACTGGGCCGGCCGCTGGAAGGGCTCGCAGCACTACCAGCTGTACGCCGCCGACATCGACGCGGTCGCCCCGCAGTCCGTCGCCTTCCCCTCGCCGCAGCAGATGCGCCCGCCCAAGCCGCAGGGCTGGGGCTCGCAGCTCTGGACGCTGATCCGCCGCTACGTCTCGGTGATCGCCTCCGACAAGGGCTTCATCGGCCTGATGCTGATCCTGCCCGCGGTGCTGGGTGTGGTGTCCACGGTCATCCCCGCGACCTTCGGCCTCGCGCCCCCGCGCCCGCCGTCCCAGTTCAACGGCGACGCCGGCACGATCATGCTGATCCTCGCGGTCGGCATGTGCTTCTCGGGCGCCGCGAACTCGGTCCGAGAACTGATCAAGGAACGCGTCATCTACGAGCGTGAGCGCGCGACCGGCCTGTCCCGGTCCGCGTACCTCATGTCGAAGGTGATCGTTCTCGGCGTCATCACGGCCGTCCAGGGCGTGGTCATCTGCGCGATCGGCTTCTTCCCGCGCGACCTGCCCACCGAGGGCCTGCTGATGCCGCCGGCCGTCGAGCTGTGCGTGTCGGTCATCGCCCTCGGCTTCACCTCGATGATGTTCGGCCTCGTGATCTCCTCGCTGGTCAAGACCGCCGAGAAGACGATGCCGCTGCTGGTCATGTTCGCGATCGTCCAGGTCGTCTTCACCGGCATCCTCTTCCAGGTCTACGACTCCCCGGGCCTGGAACAGTTCGCCTGGCTGATGCCGTCCCGCTGGGCCGTCGCCGCCGCCGGCACCACGCTGAACCTCGGCAGGCTCATGCCGCCGTGGGACCGCGACAACCCGACGAACACCGACCCGCTCTGGGACGCCACCGCCGGGCAGTGGAGCCTGAACATCACCGTCCTGCTGCTCATCGGCGTCGCCTGCGGCTTCCTGGTCCAGCGCCTGCTGCGCCGCCACGAGCCCGAGGTCATGCGGGCCGGCAAGTAACGACACCGCGCACGCGGGCCCCGCGCCCGCGCCCCGCGCACGGAAAACGCCTCAGGGCGGCCCCCGGAATTCCGGGGGCCGCCCTGAGGCGCATGGGGGTGCGGGACGTCAGTGGCCTAGTAGGCGCTGTTGACGTTGTCCATGGAGCCGTAGCGGTCGGCCGCGTAGTTGCAGGCGGCGACGATGTTCGCGACCGGGTCGTACTGGTCGAACTTGGTGCCCTTGACGTGGTACGCCTTGAAGGTCGGGTAGATGACCTGGAGCAGACCCTTGCTGGGAATGCCGTTCTGGGCGTTGATGTCCCACTTGTTGATCGCCAGCGGGTTGCCGCTGGACTCGCGCATGACGTTCTTGTGGATGCCGGAGTACGTGCCCGGAATCCCCTCGCGCTTCATGATGAAGAGCGCTTCCTTGATCCAACCGTCGAGGTTGTTCGCGAAGACCGGGGTGCGGACCGCGGACCGGCTCGCGGCCGCCGTCTTGTCGCGCTCCGCCTTGGCGGCGGCAGCGGCCTTGGCCTTGGCGGCCGCCGTGTCCTTCGCCAGCTTGCTCGCGACGGCCTGCTGCGCGCCGAGGTGCTGCTGAACCGTCGGGGTCCACGCCACGGGGGCGGCGTTGATCGTCACCGACTGCGTCTCCGCGGCACCGGCCGGGACGAGGGAGAAGGCGAGCGCGGCGGCACCGAGCGTGGCGACACCGGCAACGGACAGCTTGTGTGCCTTCGTCAGACGACTGTGACCGGGAGTGCTGGAAGCAGACATGGCGGGGCAACCTCTTCGAATAGCGGGAGTCGCAGGAAGGCGCCGCTCGGATCCGGGACCCGCGGCGCTGTGCGACGTCGACATTCTTAGCGGTGGCAAAAACGCCTGGCAAAGGTGTGACGTACGATCCCGCTTAGTGGATCAGGGCCCCGGGACGAATCCGGAATGACGGTCACCGCACTAGGCGCAACCGACCTGACAGGACCTTTACCTGTCCACTACGCAGCTTCGTAAGTGATGTGGGTCCTATGCCGGGGCTCACATCGGTCACGTAACGATCTCGCCCACCGTTGCGACAGCAACGCACAACGTGACGGATGTCCTCCCCCGGGATGGCCCGCCGCCCGCCCGCCTCGTCCCCAGGGCGGACCCGGCGGCCCCGCCGCCCCCTCCCTCCGCCGTACGCCCCGGGCCCACCGACCTAGTCCCGATGCCCGATCCCGCAGGTCAGGGCCGCCGGTACGGTGATCCCATGCACTACGGACCCTGCACGGGACTCGCTGCCGTCAGCACCGCGCTGCTCGCCATGAGCCGCCGCATGGAGGTCCACGACGTACTGCGCACGATCGTCGCCTCGGCCCGCGAACTCCTCGACGCCGAGTACGCCGCCCTCGGCGTCCCGGACGACCACGGGGGCTTCGCCCAGTTCGTCGTGGACGGCATCAGCGAGGAACAGTGGCGCCGCATCGGCCCCCTGCCCCGCCAGCACGGGGTCCTCGCCGCGATGCTCCACCAGGACGCCCCCGAGCGGCTGGCCGACGTGCGCCAGGACCCGCGCTTCGGGGGCTG
The DNA here is from genome assembly GCF_024721315.2 of Streptomyces sp. Isolate_45. Taxonomy (GTDB): domain Bacteria; phylum Actinomycetota; class Actinomycetes; order Streptomycetales; family Streptomycetaceae; genus Streptomyces. The sequence continues at coordinate 9,618 of NZ_JANFAK020000084.1, read as the reverse complement.
GCCCGCCGCCCACCCCGACATGTCCGACTTCCTCGGCATGCCCATCAGGGACGGCGAGGAGACCCTCGGCGCCCTCTTCCTCGCCAACAAGCGCCCCGCCCCCGGGAGCGCCCCCGGCGGCGTCGACCACCCCGTCGGCTTCACCGACGCGGACGAGGAGCTCCTCTCCCTCCTCGCCCAGCACGCGGCCATCGCCCTCACCAACGCCCGCCTCTACGAGCGCAGCCGCGAGCTGACCATCGCCGAGGAGCGCTCCCGCCTCGCCCACGAGCTGCACGACGCCGTCAGCCAGAAACTGTTCTCCCTGCGCCTCACCGCCCAGGCCGCCGCCGCCCTCGTGGACCGCGACCCCGTCCGGGCCAAGGACGAGCTCCACCAGGTCGCCGCCCTGGCCGCGGAGGCCGCCGACGAACTGCGCGCCGCCGTGACCGAGCTCCGCCCGGCCGCACTGGACGACGACGGGCTCGTCGCGACCCTGCGCGACCACGTCCGCGTCCTGGACCGGGCCCACGCCGCGCACGTCTCCTTCACCTGCGAAGGCGTACGGGCCCTGCCCGCGAACCAGGAGGAGGCGCTCCTGCGCGTCGCCCAGGAAGCCCTCCACAACGCCCTGCGGCACTCCGGCGCGGACCGCGTCGAGGTCGCCCTCGCCCGGACCCCGGCGGGCGGCGCGGTCCTGCGCGTACGCGACTGGGGCCGCGGCTTCTCCCCTTCCACGGTCCGCAAGGCGGGCCGCCACCTCGGGCTGGTCTCCATGCGGGACCGCGCGAGCGGCTCCGGCGGACGGCTGGAGGTCCACTCCGAGCCCGGCAAGGGCACCACGATCGAGATGGAGGTCCCCGGTGGCTGACACCCCGGTCCGCATCCGCGTCCTGCTGGTCGACGACCACCAGGTCGTCCGGCGCGGCCTGCGCACGTTCCTGGAGGTCCAGGACGACATAGAGGTGGTCGGCGAGGGCGGCGACGGCGAGGAGGGCATCGAGCGCGCCGAGGAACTGCGGCCCGACGTCATCCTCATGGACGTCAAGATGCCGGGCACCGACGGCATCGAGGCCCTGCGACGGCTGCGCGCCCTGGGGAACCCGGCACGGGTCCTGATCGTCACCAGCTTCACCGAGCAGCGCACGGTCGTCCCCGCCCTGCGGGCCGGCGCCGCCGGGTACGTCTACAAGGACATCGACCCCGACGCCCTGGCCGGAGCCATCCGCTCCGTGCACGCGGGCCACGTCCTGCTCCAGCCCGAGGTGGCACAGGCGCTCCTCGCCCAGGAGGACCAGCCCTCCTCCGCGGGCCGCCCCGGCGCCCTGACCGACCGCGAACGCGAGGTCCTCGGCCTCATCGCGGACGGCCGCTCCAACCGGGAGATCGCCCGCGCGCTGGTGCTGTCGGAGAAGACGGTCAAGACGCACGTCTCGAACATCCTGATGAAACTGGACCTCTCCGACCGGACGCAGGCCGCATTGTGGGCGGTCAGGCACGGAATGGCGGAGTAATCAGACCGTCTGCGTACGCACTGTGATTCAGCAGAGATTCATACGGTCGGGTGTATGTAGCCCACATGGCGTATCCCGCCCACCGGGCCGGGCGTTCTCCATGGCGTGTCGCGACGGCTGGTCGCGGCGGACGCACTGGAGGACGAGAACGTGAAGAACTTCAAGAAGGCCGCAGCCGTCACCATGATCGCGGGTGGCCTCGTCGCCGCCGGCGCGGGTGTCTCCTCGGCGCACGGCGGTGCGTCCGCGGAGGGCGTGGCCCAGCACTCGCCCGGCGTGGCCTCCGGGAACCTGCTCCAGGTCCCCGTCCACGTCCCCGTGAACGTCGTCGGCAACACCGTCAACGTGATCGGCCTGCTCAACCCCGCCTTCGGCAACGCCGGCGTCAACCACTGACCCACCCCGCGGCCCCGCTTCCCCACCTCTCCCCGGGAAGAAGCGGGGCCGCGGCGTTCCTGAGGGGCCGGGGGCGGGGTGGGGTGTCGTCCGGGGCCAAAACGTGATTTGTTGGCGCGCGGTACCCCTGAGGAACGCAGCCCCGGACAGGGCGCCATAAATCATGCCCGCCCCGGACGACACCCCACCCCGCCCCCGGCCCCGCCCCACGAACAACGCGCCCGGACCCCACCGGCCCTCCCCACCGCTCCGGGCTCGGACTCGGCGTCAGCCCCGCTCGCGCTCCTCCACCGCCGCGTTGTACGCCGCCACCAGGGCCCGCCGCGCCACCCGCTCCACAGGCCGCAGCGCCTCGGACCGCGCCGCCATCTCAGAGGCGGCCACCGCACCCCCGGGCCCGTTCTCGTACGCCAGCGACACCATCAGGTCCACCCGCTGCGCCAGCGCCAGCACCCGCACCGCCCGCGGCGGATACCCCGGAGCCAGCACGTCACGGCCCGCCTCCGCCCGCGCCCGGTACGCCGACAGCGCCGCCTCCGCGACCGGCCCCGACCCCGCCACGTCCAGCCGGGTCAGTACGACCGTCGCCTCGCGCAGCGCCTCCGCCAGTTCCCGCTCCGCCTCACCGAGCGACGGCACGTCCGCCGGCGGGGCCTCCCGTACCGGCAGGCAGTGCCAGGTCACCGAGACGTGCAGGTCCCCGGCCGGCCCGGCCTCCACCACCTCCGGCACCAACCCCAGCGCCGCCCCCACCGCGACCACCGCCTCCTCGGCCTCCAACGCCCGCGCGTTGAACTCCGCCGGCCCGCTCAACCCCAACGGATGCCCCGGCGCGGGCAGTGCCACCCGCAGCCCGCTCACCCCCAGCACCCGCAACCGGCCGAGCGCCAGCGTGAGCCCCACCGGACCCGGTTCCCCCGGCAGCCCGGTCACCCGGTGCACGGAGTCCTCACCGACGATCGACGACGCGGCCTCGTCGGGCGACACCAAACCGGCCAGCAGCGCGTTCCCCCAGGCGGCCAGCCGCCCTGAACGTGGTTCGAAAAGCATCCCCCCACTTTACGGATCGCGCCCCGCACCCGGCCCCGGAACCGGACCCCTCCCCGAGTGGCGTAGGTTTTCCCCCAGGGGCTGCGCCTGCCGGCGCACAGAGAACCGTGACTGCAAGGGGTGACAACACGCTCATGAGCGATGTTCTGGAGCTGGTGGACGTATCCGTGGTCCGCGAGGGCCGGGCTCTGGTGGACCAGGTCTCCTGGTCGGTGAAGGAGGGGGAGCGCTGGGTGATCCTCGGCCCCAACGGCGCCGGCAAGACCACACTGCTGAACCTCGCCTCCAGCTACCTCTTCCCCACCAAGGGCACCGCCACCATCCTCGGCGGCACCCTCGGCAAGCCGGGTACCGACGTGTTCGAGCTGCGCCCCCGCATCGGCGTGGCCGGCATCGCCATGGCCGACAAGCTGCCCAAGCGGCAGACCGTCCTGCAGACCGTGCTCACCGCCGCCTACGGCATGACCGCGACCTGGCAGGAGGAGTACGAGGACATCGACGAGCAGCGCGCCCGCGCCTTCCTCGACCGCCTCGGCATGACCGACTACCTGGAGCGCAGGTTCGGCACGCTCTCCGAGGGCGAGCGCAAGCGCACCCTGATCGCCCGCGCCCTGATGACCGACCCCGAGCTGCTCCTCCTCGACGAGCCCGCCGCCGGCCTCGACCTCGGCGGCCGCGAGGACCTCGTACGTCGCCTCGGCCGCCTCGCCCGCGACCCGCTGGCCCCCTCCATGGTCATGGTCACCCACCACGTCGAGGAGATCGCCCCCGGCTTCACCCACGTCCTGATGATCCGTCAGGGCAAGGTCGTCACCGCCGGCCCCATCGACCTCGAACTCACCTCGCGCAACCTCTCGCTCTGCTTCGGCCTCCCGCTGGTCGTCGAGCGCAACGACCACGACCGCTGGACCGCCCAGGGCCTGCCGCTGCGCTAGCACCCGTCCCGGTCGCGCACTGTCCCGACCGCGCCCACCCGACCTACCATGACCATGTGGACATCGACGCATGGGTGTGGTGGCTCATCGGCGCGGTCGGACTGGGCATCCCCCTCGTCCTCACCGCCCTTCCGGAATTCGGCATGTTCGCCATCGGCGCGGTGGCGGCCGCCGTCACGGCGGCCCTCGGCGGGGGAGTGGTCGCCCAGGTCCTGGTCTTCGTGATCGTGTCCGTGGCGCTCATCGCCGTGGTCCGTCCGATCGCCAACCGGCACCGCAACCAACGCCCCCAACACCGCAGCGGTATCGACGCGTTGAAGGGCAGGTCCGCCGTCGTCCTCGAACGCGTCGACGGCCGCGGAGGCCGGATCAAACTGGCCGGCGAGGTCTGGTCCGCCCGCACCCTCGACGCGGACACCAGTTTCGAACCCGGCCAGTCCGTCGACGTCGTCGACATCGACGGAGCGACCGCCGTCGTGATGTGAGAAAGCAGCCGACCCGCGGCCCCGGGGTCTGCGAGACTCCGCTCAACGGGGCAGCACAGACAGCCGGAAGGGCACGGGGAACCGCATGCAACCGATCATCATCGTCCTGATCATCCTGGTGGTTCTGGTCTTCATCGCCCTGGTCAAGACGATCCAGGTGATCCCGCAGGCCAGCGCAGCCATCGTCGAACGCTTCGGCCGCTACACCCGCACCCTCAACGCGGGCCTCAACATCGTCGTCCCGTTCATCGACTCGATCCGCAACCGCATCGACCTGCGCGAACAGGTCGTCCCGTTCCCGCCGCAGCCGGTGATCACCCAGGACAACCTGGTCGTCAACATCGACACCGTCATCTACTACCAGGTGACCGACGCCCGCGCCGCGACGTACGAGGTGGCCAGCTACATCCAGGCCATCGAGCAGCTCACCGTCACCACCCTCCGCAACATCATCGGCGGCATGGACCTGGAACGGACCCTCACCTCCCGCGAGGAGATCAACGCGGCCCTCCGCGGCGTCCTCGACGAGGCCACCGGCAAGTGGGGCATCCGCGTCAACCGCGTCGAGCTCAAGGCCATCGAGCCGCCGACCTCCATCCAGGACTCGATGGAGAAGCAGATGCGCGCCGACCGCGACAAGCGCGCCGCCATCCTCCAGGCCGAAGGTGTCCGGCAGTCCGAGATCCTGCGCGCCGAGGGCGAGAAGCAGTCCTCCATCCTCCGCGCCGAAGGTGACGCCAAGGCCGCGGCCCTGCGCGCCGAGGGCGAGGCCCAGGCCATCCGCACGGTCTTCGAGTCCATCCACGCCGGCGACGCCGACCAGAAGCTCCTCGCCTACCAGTACCTCCAGATGCTCCCGAAGATCGCCGAAGGCGACGCCAACAAGCTCTGGATCGTGCCCAGCGAGATCGGGGACGCGCTCAAGGGCCTCTCGGGCGCCATGGGCAACTTCGGCCCCATGGGCGGCGGGAGCCCGAGCGGCTTCAATCCGCAGAACAGCGGCAAGGGCGGCAACGACACGACGGGCGCCGGCGACCGGCGCGAGCAGCCCCCCATCGACTGAGACCACCCACCCCTCGGGCATGATCGGTGAGGCCCCTCGACCTTCATGGCGGGGAGGCGACTCACTCACGCAAAGGGGATGGCTCCGTCCATGTCCATGTCCATCTGGGAATCGCTCGCGGTCCTCGCCGCCGGGATCGGCGCCGGCACGATCAACACCATCGTCGGTTCCGGCACCCTGATCACCTTCCCGGTACTCCTCGCCACCGGCCTGCCCCCGGTCACCGCCAACGTCTCCAACACCCTCGGCCTGGTGCCCGGTTCCATCAGCGGCGCCATCGGCTACCGCAACGAACTCAAGGGGCAGCGCGCCCGCGTCCTGCGCCTCGGCGCCGTTTCCCTCGTCGGCGGCCTCGCGGGCGCGGTCCTGCTCCTCGTCCTGCCCCCGGAGTCCTTCGACACGATCGTGCCCGTCCTCATCGGACTGGCCCTCGTCCTCGTCGTCCTCCAGCCCCGCCTCGCCGCGTCCCTGCGCCGCCGCCGAGAAGCCGCGGGCACCGACACGCAGGAACGCGAAGGCGGCCCCGTCCTCCTCACCGGCATGCTGTTCTCCAGCGCCTACGGAGGCTACTTCGGGGCCGCCCAGGGCGTGCTCTACCTCGGACTCATGGGTCTGCTGCTCCACGAGGACCTGCAACGCGTCAACGCCGTCAAGAACGTCATCGCCGCCCTCGTGAACGGCATCGCCGCCGTCTTCTTCCTCTTCGTCGCGGAGTTCGACTGGACGGCGGTGCTCCTCATCGCCGTCGGCTCCACCCTCGGCGGACAGATCGGAGCCAAGGTCGGCCGCCGGCTTTCGCCCACCGTCCTGCGCGGGGTCATCGTGACGGTCGGAATCCTCGCGATCGTCCAGATCCTGCTCCGCTGAACGGCGTAGGAGAAATGCGTCGCCCCGTGCGCCCGACAGCAGGGCGCACGGGGCGGACGACTACGCGGACCGCGCCAGCCACTCCGGCAGCGGATCCCGGCCGCCCACACCCAGCGCCAGCAGCATCGCGTCCGCCGGCGACGGCACGAAGGGCTTGCGGAGCAACGGCATCCCGGCCTCCTCCGGAGTCCGAGCCGCCTTGCGGTGGTTGTCCTCGGCACAGGAGGCCACCGTGTTCAGCCAGGTGTCCCCACCGCCCTGGGCCCGCGGCAGCACGTGGTCCACGGTCGTCGCGCGCTTCCCGCAGTACGCGCAACGGTGTTGGTCGCGGACCAACACCCCCCTCCGTGACCAGGGAGCATGTCTTCGGAAGGGCACCCGTACGTACCGGCAGAGCCTGATCACCCGAGGCATCGGAAGCTCCATGGTGGCCGCCCGCACACGCAGCTCGGGATGCGACTGTTCGACCACGGCCTTGTCCTGGAGCACGAGCACCACCGCCCGGTTCAAGGTCACCGTCGACAGCGGCTCGAAGCTCGCATTCAGCACCAGCGTGTCCCGCATCTCGCCCACCTCCCGTGTGCAGGCCCGCGACCACACCGGCTGCAGGGCCCGGAACCACTCTGGCCGCGCGCGCCACGCGGGACAACGCAATAAAAATGCCCGGTCCTGGCCGTCTTTAGACCAGGACCGGGCAAACGCTCGGCGAACGATCAGCCCGCGGGCGCCTCGTACTCACCGATGAGGTGAGCGCGCCCCAGGGTGTGGAAGCGCAGATTGAAACCGACCACGGCAGGGGACACGTCCCCGTCAGGCCCGAGCTTCTCCTGATCCACCGCGTACACCGTGAACACGTACCGGTGCCGCTCCCCGGCCGGCGGAGCGGCCCCGCCGAAGCCCTTCGTGCCGTAGTCGTTGCGCACGTGCACGGCCCCGGCGGGCAGCCCCTCGAACTTTCCGCCGCCCGCCCCGGCCGGCAGCTCGGTCACCGTGGCCGGCAGGTCGAACAGCACCCAGTGCCAGAACCCGCTGCCCGTGGGCGCGTCCGGGTCGAAGCACGTCACGGCGAAGCTCTTCGTCCCCTCGGGGAAGCCCTCCCACCGCAACGCGGGCGAGAGGTTCGCGCCCGACAACACCTGGTCCCCGCCCAACTCCGCGCCGTGCGCCAGATCGGCGCTCGTCACGGTGAAGGAGGGGACCTTCGGGTGGAAGTCATGGGGGAGGGGCGCCCTGTGCTGCTGAACCACTGCTGAACCTCCTGATCGGATGCGCGTACGGCCCGAGCCTAGAACCAGTTGCGCTGCGAACCGACGGACGCGATCCACTGGTTCAGGTACGCCGCCCAGTCGGTGTCCTGGTAGGACTGCAGCCCCACCTGGAAGCAGCGGTAGGTGTCGCTGCCCTCGCTGAACAGCCCCGGCTTCTTGTCCATCTCCAGCACGACGTCCATCTCGCGCCCGTCGGAGACGAAGGTCAGCTCGACCTGGTTCAGTCCGCGGTACTGCGACGGCGGCAGGAACTCGATCTCCTGGTAGAACGGCAGCGTCTGCCGCGTCCCGCGGATGTGCCCCCGCTCCATGTCCGCGCTGCGGAACGAGAAGCCCAGCTGCCGGAACGCGTCCAGGATCGCCTGCTGCGCGGGCACCGGGTGCACGTTGATCGGGTCCAGGTCACCCGCGTCGACCGCGCGCGCGATCTCCAGCTCGGTGCTGACCCCGATGTTCATCCCGTGCAGGTGCTGCCCCCCGAAGTGGGTGATCGGCGTCTCCGCCGGGATCTCCAACCCGAACGGCACCACGTGCAGCGCGCCGGCCTGCACCTGGAAGGCACCCCCGAGACGCTGCTTGGTGAAGACGACGTCCTGCTTGTACTCCTGGTCGCCGCCCTCGACCTCCACCCGCGCCTGCAGCCCGACGGACAGCCCCTCGATCTGCTGCTCCACGGACCCGCCCTGGATCCGGACCTCGCCCTGGACGATCCCGCCCGGCACCACGTTCGGCTCGGTGATGACCGTGTCCACCGAGGCACCGCCGGCACCCAGGCTCGCGAACAGCTTCCTGAACCCCATGCTCAAACTCCCCTTAAGGCTGTACGAAGGATGTGGCGACTCACGCGCCTACCCCTTTTACCAACGCGGAACCTTAGGCCCCGGTTGCAGGACGACGCGTTCCGTTACGCTCGACCGGATGAGCGCGCGTCCCGACCGTACGCCCCTGCCCCGGTCCTTCTTCGACCGCCCGGTCCTCACGGTGGCCCCCGACCTGCTGGGTCGCACCCTGGTCCGCCGCACCGCGGAGGGCCCCCTCGAACTGCGCATCACGGAGGTGGAGGCGTACGAGGGGCAGGCCGACCCCGGCTCCCACGCCTACCGCGGCCGCACTGCCCGCAACGCATCGATGTTCGGACCGCCCGGACACGCGTACGTCTACTTCATCTACGGCATGTGGTTCAGCCTGAACCTGGTCTGCGGCCCGCCGGGCCACGCGAGCGGCGTACTGCTGCGGGCGGGCGAGGTCATCACGGGAGCGGACCTGGCGGCCAAACGTCGACTCTCCGCCAGAAACCCGCGGGAACTCGCCAAGGGTCCGGCCCGACTGGCCACGGCCCTGGACGTGGACCGCTCGCTCGACGGCACCGACCTCTGCGACGGCCCCGACTCCCCCCTGTCCCTCCTCACCGGCACGGCCACCCCGGCCGACCTGGTGAGCAACGGCCCGCGCACGGGAGTGGGCGGCGCCGGCGCCGCCCACCCGTACCGCTACTGGATCACGAACGACCCCACGGTCAGCCCCTACCGGGCCCACGCACCACGCCGCCGGGCAACTTGACTCAGCCGTTCCGGACGCCTAACGTAGCCCGAGCCGCTTGAACGGGGCACTGCCTCAGCAGACCCCCAGAACGGCCAAACCACTACCTACGACTTACCCCTGGCGGGGTCCTGTTCGGCATGCCCGAATTACTCGCCGGCCGGCTCGATTATGAGCCGCAAGGGGAAAGCGCTAACGTAGCGGAGCGCCGAAAGGCCAAAGACCCCCAACGGTCACCGAATTCAAATCCAAGCCACACTGCGACTTTCGAGAAGCAGAGCGCGGAAATGATCTGGTAGAGTTGGAATCGCCGGAAAGGGAAAAGCGCGGAAGCGCAGGACCTGGAAAGCGCCGAGGAAATCGGGCCCGAGAGAGTCTGATAGAGTCGGAAACGCAAGAACAGAACAGAACGAAAGCCCGGAGGAAAGCCCCAGTAATTGTTACTGAGGGTGAGTACAAAGGAAGCGTCCGTTCCTTGAGAACTCAACAGCGTGCCAAAAATCAACGCCAAAAGTTGATACC
>NZ_JANFAK020000083.1 GCF_024721315.2 Streptomyces sp. Isolate_45 | reverse complement strand
TTTAGTGTTTTTCAGAGTTTTGCTCTACCGAACTCCGGCGGAGCGGGACCCCCAGCGCTGCGCGCTGGGGAAGAGAGGCCCCCCGCTTCGCGGGGGGCCTCAGCTGCGCTGAGGCAAAGCCCCCCTTTGAGCGGGGACCTTCAGCGCTGCGCGCTGAAGGAGGGATGCCCCTTCGCTTCGCTCGGGAGCCTCGGCTGCGCCGAGGCAAAGCTGGTGCTCTTCGAGCGGGACCCCTGGCGCTGCGCGCCAGGGAAGAGACCCCCCGGCGCTGCGCTTCGGGGGCCTCGGCTGCGCCGAGGTAAAGCCTGCTCTTCGAGCAGGACCTTCAGCGCTGCGCGCTGAAGGCGGGATGCGCGTTCGCTTCGCTCGGGGGTCTGGGCTGGGCTCCGAGGGCAGGTGGGGGAGGAGTTGGGGGTTGGGGTAAAAGGCCAGGTCAGGTTGGGTTGGGGGTGTTTCGGGGTGGGGGGTTGAAGGGGGCTTGAGGGGGGCTTGGGGTTTTCTTGGGGAGGGGTTGATGGGTGTTAACGGCGTTAATGCTCTGGGTGGGGGTGATTCAAAGTGAGGTGGGGATAGAGATAGGAATCAGTCAGGTTCAGCGTGGTTATGGACAGGCTGTCCGGCGGTCCTCTGTGGGGGTAGGAGTTGATGGGGTGTCAGGAAAGTGCGTGGCGGTGGGGCTTGGGGCGGCGTTCAGTACGCGCAGCGCGGTAGGGGACGGCCTATAGAGGGTACGGAGATGCGTTTGCGCAGGTCAGGTGGGGTGCGGGGGGAAAGTTATGTCCCCTCAGGAGGGACATAACTCGGGGGATGTGTCGCTGGTGGGGGGACAGAACGCCGGCAAAACGTCAGTGGGGCTGACGGTTTTTGGGCTAAAACGTCAGGGAGGCTGACGTTCTTCTGGAGATGTGTCCCTGAACTGGGTCGGGGGAGGGTTCGGTTGGGTCGGGGCGGCCCGTGGGGGTTGTTGGGGGCCGTGGCCGAGATGTGTCCCTCCTGGGGGGACACAAGACACGCCGAACGTCAACGAGCGTGACATTAGTGTCACCCTTGTTGACATACTCTCTCTGCAGATCAACGAAGTGGAGAGCATCCTCGTGTCATCAGAGCCACAGCGCCGCCGGCCGAGTCCGTCGCGCGCGCCGCGTCCTGATCTCCCCGTTGATGACGCGATTTCGGCGTGGAGTCAGCCGCTGGCTCCGGTCAAGGACCTGGACAGTCTTGCCAGGCGGTATCCGAGCCGGAAGCTCACGCTGGACGGCGAGCGCAAGCCGCTGGAGTTCTACGGGACGCAGAGTCAGCCAAATGCGTTTTCGATGGACAGCCTGGAGTTCTTCCTGGTCATCGCGCAGTACTTCCGTGAAGCGCTGCCGCTGAGGCTGATCCTGCTGCTCATTGCTTGCCAGCGGGCGGGGGGGCGGATTCCACTTACCCAGGAGGAGATGGCTACGATCCTTGACGTCAGTCGGACAAAGACGTCGGAGGCGCTGCACACCGTCATGTCTCATGGGATCGTCTTCAAGGTGCGGCGGGGTGTGTACCAGTTCAACCCGCCCTACAGTTACCGGGTGGCTGAGTTCATCCCGGGTACGGAGACGGCGGGTGAGTTCGTGAAGGTGGAGCAGCACAGCACCATCTCGCAGATTCGCAGCGATACGAGCCTGCCCGACCTGGTGCGGTTCCCGTCGCTGGACCACATGCGGCAGGCAATCGAGGAACTGCGGGCCGAACGGTCCAAAGAGCGCGCTGCGCGTCGGCTGAGCCGGGTGCAGCGCAAGGAAGAAGGGACAGCTCAGTGAGCACCTTGCGATTCGCTGCGGTCAACGCCGACGGGCTTCTCTCCGACCTCGACCTTCCGCCTGCGGCGTACCGCGTGCTGCTGAAGCTGCGTTCGCTGAGCGAGCCCGGGGGCCGGATCCTCATCGATCAGGCCACCATCGGGGGGCTGCTGGAGCTGAGCAGGCCGAGCGTGAACGCCGCGCTGCGGAGCCTGGAGCTCGCGAGGCTGGTGCGGAAGGTCAGGAACGGGGTCTACCAGATCAATCCGATGCTGGCCGGGTACAACTCGTTCGAGGACGCGGTGGCCGCCGTCAACGAGATGCCGGCCGAGGAGCGCCTGGACGCGCGCGGGTACGTCGCCAGCTATCACGAGGCGGTGGCGGCGTACCAGGACCAGTTGGCCGAGCAGCGCAAGAAGCGGGCGGCGCAGGCGGCGGCGAAGAAGGCTGCGGAGTCGAAGCGGCGGAGGACGTTGCACGCCGTGGGGTAGTGGTGCCGTCGCGGGCCCCTGAGGGGGCTTCAGGGACGTTGAAGGGCCCCGGACATGTCCGGGGCCCTTCTGGGCTTTTCGGGGGCTGAGAGGGGTGTGTGGGGCTCTCAGAAGGCGAAGTCGACGTAGTCGATGTCGGTGAACTCCACGAGGAGGGACGTGGCGCGGGCGCCGTTGTCCTTGAAGTAGATCTCCTGGAGGGCCTCCGCGGTGATGTGGCGCAGTTGGGCCTCCGTGGCGCCGGCGTCCTGGGCGGCGAAGAGGCGGCTCGCGTACTCCGGGGGGAGGTGCTGCGTGATGCGGCGCATGCGGCCGTCGTCGGTGGTGCCGGGGGCCGCGGTGAAGCCGAAACGGGCGCGGGTCTCGATGACGAGGCCGGTGGTCCGTGCGGCCTGGCCGCGGGCGCGCTTACGGACCAGGGGTTGCCAGCGGCGGCGTACTTCCGCCTCCAGGCGGGCGGCGAGTTCGGGCTTCGGCTGCTTGATCTGGTTCTTGACGTAGCGCTCGACGGTGCGTTGGGAGATGCCGAGCGTCGTGGCGACGGCCTTGGTGGTTTTGAGCTGCTTGACCAGGAAGCGGATCTGGGCGCCCGCGGATTTGGGGACGGGGCGGGTGAAGTGTGGTTCGTCGGCCTTGGTGAGGCTGTCGGAGATGTCGTCGGGCATGGGTTACTCGCCGTCTGCTGCTGCGTCGTGGCCCTTGATGTGGCGGGCGGGGTTGAGTCCTTCGTCGAGCATCTGCACGGCCCACAGGAGGGGCTGGGTGCCTTCGTGCTTGACCATGCCGGGGCTGACGCCGAGGCGGAAGCCGCCGGGGACGGGCTTGCCCTCGGGAGTGTGGGGGAGGAAGTCCAGGGGGCCGGGGCCGTCGGAGAGGTAGACCGCGCAGTCCGAGAGGACCGCGACGGGGTACAGGTCCGCCGCCGTCGCGAGCTTCTGCATCTTGCGGTGCATGTTGACGCGGGCGGTGGAGATGACGGCCGCGCGGATGTCGGGGCGCCAGGTGGGGCGTTCGAGGGCGGGCCAGGTCTCGCCCGGGCGGTAGCCGGCGCCCTGGGGGCGTTCGCGGAGTTTGCCGATGCCGCCCTTGACCGTCGCCTTGATGGCCGACAGGACCGCGGTGGAGGTGTTCGGGTGTTCCTTGTACGTGGTCATGGCTCGGAGGAACTCGGGCTCGGTGAGGGCCGGGGTGACGCCGAGGTCGGCCATGGTCGCAAGGTAGGCGTCGCGGAGCCGGGTGTACCAGGCGTCGAGGTACGGGCCGCTGTCGGGGCGGATCCAGGCCTCGGTGGGACGGACGTCGAGGCCGAGCTCCTGGGCGTAGGCGAGGGTCGGGGTCGCGTACCAGGCGGGGCCGGTGGGAGGGGTGCCCTGGGGGGTGAAGGGGCTCGGGAGGCGGGGGTCGAGGCGGAACGACGAGAGGTCCGCCAGCCAGCAGCCGGGGGTCTTGGGGTCGAAGCGGGGGGTCCTGGTGTGGGTCGCGGGGCCGAGGCCGACCGGGAGGCGGTTCGCTGCCGCGGCGAAGGCCATGTTCACGTCGATGCCGACGGCGTGGGTGCGGGCGCACTCGGCGTCGGTGAGGAGCTCCGGGTCGCGGATCCAGTCGTAGGCCTCCTCGTCGAGGACCTCGTCCGGGGTGCGTTGGTGGGCGCGGGGGTAGAGCGCGGCGACGACGGGGTGTTCGTCGGGGGCCTCCGGCGGGGCGGGGTCGACGGGGCGGGTGAGGGAGCCGGCGACGGGGGCGGATACCCAGGTGTTGGTCGCTTGGTCGCGAGCGGCCCGGGTGGGCGGGCGCAGGGCCGTCATCAGCTCCAGGCCCGTGACGGCGGTCGAGCCGCGGGGGGTGAGGACGCGGGCGGCGTAGGTGGTGAGGAGCTCGGCGAGTTCGGGCGCGGGGAGTTCCGAGGTGTCCTCGCCCCAGGCGCGGGCGTCCAGGGCGCCCCAGGGGAGGACCGCGAGTTGTACGCACTGGCGGCCGGTGCCGGGGGTGGCGGGTCGGTAGATGCGGGGCCAGGGGCCGAAGCCGCGGCGGGTGAGTTGCCACTTGGCCTTCGCGAGCTGTTTCACGACGGGGTGGTTGTCGGGGAGGCGCAGGGCGCGGCGGTCTTCGAGGGTGAGGGGGAGACCGAGGGCCTCGGTGGCGGCGGCGGTGAGGACGAGGAGGGGGTCGCCGTCCTTGCCGTTGCGGTGGAGTCGGGGTGCGCGGAGGTCGGCGTCGGGGCCGAGGGCCCAGGCGACGAGGTCGGGCAGCCCGGAGGTGGGGTGGGGGAGGACGAGGCCTCCGGTGGCGTGGGCCCGGCCGGTGCCGTCGAGGACGGCGAGGGGGCCGTGGCCCTCGATGAGGAGGGGGGCGCGGGACTTGGGGGTGGCGGGTGCGGGGCGCCGGGGGGTGGCTCGTTCCGGGGCGGGTGGCTGCGGGTGGACGGGGGCGGCGGAGGGCCCGGGAGTGGGGGGAGCGGCGTTAACGGCGTTAACGCCGTTAACGGGTGCCGGGCTCGTGGGTTGGTCGGCGGGGGTGGGGGCCGGGGCGTTAACGGCGTTAACGGGGGTGGAGGCCGGCGGCGGGGTGGTGCGTGTGGGCGCCGGGGAGTCAACGGCGTTAACGCCGTTGATGGGGGCCGGGCTCGGTGCCGGGGGTGGTTCGGTGGGGGCGGGGGTGTTAACGGCGTTAACGCCGTTAACGGGGTGGAGGGCGGCGAGGCCTTCGAGGAGGCGGGCGTAGGCGGCGCGCTTCGGGGGGCGGGGGGCCGTGCGGCCGGTCTCCCAGGAGGTGATCGTTTCCCGGCGGACGGACAGGGCCTTGGCGATCTGGTCCTGGCTCAGGCCCGCGGCCTCGCGCAGACGCTTGCGTTCGTCGGGTTCGGGCAGGCCGTCCTGCGCCGCCGCCTCTTCGAGCAGGGCGTCCACCGCTGCGAAAAGGGCGGACTGTTCGTTCATCTCGCTCATCACTACCTCCGGGTGCAGCCTATGTGAACCGCACGGTTGAACGCACATGAAACGCACGTGGGGGCGTTAACGGCGTTAATGCCGTCACCGCCCCCGGCGTGGGTGCCCGGCTCAGATCCGCTGCATCAGCAGCTCGGTGACGGCCTTCAGGTCGTCCGGAGTGAGGTGGGCGGTGAGGGCGTCCGCGATGGTCTCCGGGGATTGGGTGGAGATCGTGATGCGGGGGGAGGGGGCGGGCGCGGGGGAGGCGCTGGTCCTGGCGGCGTTAACGGCGTTAACGCCGTTAACGGTCGGCGGCGCCGGGCGGGTGCGCTGCCGAGGGGGGGTGACGGTGTCGTTGGCCGCGGCGGCCTGTTCCTCCTGGGGGAGGCGGCCGATGCGGCGGGCCGGCTCGACCTTGAGCTCGCCCGTCTCCACCTTCTCCTGGAGCGTGGGCGTGAGGTTGAGCAGGGTCAGGCGCTGGGAGACCCAGGCCGCCGTCTTGCCGAGCCGCTTGGCGACCTGGGCCTGCGAGCCGTGCACCTCGACGAGTTCCTGGAGGGCGCGGGCCTGGTCCATGGGAGCCACGTCGACCCGGTGCACGTTGGCGATCAGCGCCGATTCGAGGATGTCCGCGGCGGAGGCGGACAGGGAGTCGTTGACGTGGATGTGCATCGTCTTGAGGCCGGCGAGGTGGGCGGCGGCCAGCCGCCGGTTGCCGTCGATGACCACGTACGGGGCACGGCCCAGGCCGTCGGTCTGGCCCGGGTGCGCTTCCATGAACGCCATGCGGGTGGCGACCGCGAGGGGCTGGAGCTGACCGCGGACCGTGAGGGACTGGGCCAGTTCGTCGAGGTCCGTGAGGTCCTCGCGGAGGTTGAACGGATTGTGGGCGAGGGCCTCGATGGGCACCTCGGACGGCGGAACGACCCCGGAGGTGGGGGCGCCCGTCGCCTCGGCGATGGCCGCGCGGCGGGAGCTGACGCCGACCGGCTGGGCGCGGGCGAAGGAAGCCGAGACTCCGAGTTTGTCGGCCTTGCTCATGAGATCTCCCTGGCGAGCGCGCGCAGGGCGACGGCCTGTTCGCCCTTGGGTGCGTAGACGAACAGCGGCTGCTTCACACGTACGGCTTCGCGCTGTTCCTTGAGGTCGGGGACGATCGCCACGACCCGCGGATCCTTTATGTCCATCCAGGCCTGCAGGGAGGACGTGGCGATGTAGCCGCGGCGGCCGTCGTAGAGGTTCACGACGAGGCCGAGGTAGTCGATGTCGAGGCTGAGGTCGTCGCGCAGATCGTTGATCTGGGAGGTGAGCAGGTCGTAGGCGTCGGCCGAGGAGTCCTCGGCCTGTACGACGATCAGCGCGCCGGAGGCGCCCGGCTGTTCGGTGTCGCGGCGCCGGCCGTAGTAGATCGCGGCGTCCATGCTGAGGCCGAGGCTGGGCGGGCAGTCGATGAGGATGACGTCGTAGTCCGCCTCGACGGGGGAGAGGGCGCGTTCGAGGGCGGCCTCGCGGGCGCGGACGGTGGACAGTCGGACGTCCAGGAGGAACGCGTCCGTGCACGCGGGCAGGATGTGGAGCCGGTCGCCGAAGCGGTCGTCGGGGATGGCGACGATCAGGTCGGAGAGCGGGCCCTTGGCCTCGCCGGCCATGTGGCAGGTGAGGCTGTCGCCACCGATGGGCAGGGGCTGCTGGCCGAGCTGCTTGGTCAGGTGGCCCTGCGGGTCGAAGTCGACGAGCAGGACGCGCATGCCCAGGCCCGGGAGGTCTTCGAGGTCCAGCGACGTGGTGGTGGGTGCCGGCTGCTCGGGGTGCTCAAGGTCCACCGGGGCGAGGCGCGCCAGCTGGCGGGCGATGCGGACCGGGTGGAGGGTCTCGGGGTCCTCCGCGAGGGCCTCCGCGGTGCCCGCGGTGATGGCCGTCTTGCCGACGCCGCCCTTCTGGTTGCACACCACGATGCGGCGCACGACCGTGGGCCGCTTCACGGTGGGGGCCGGGTTCATCTCCAGCCAGAGGCGCACCGCTTGGGCGAGCCCCTGGGTGAGGGAGACGCCACGGTCCTTGGAGTCCGAGCGGAACGACTCCCACTGGCCGGCGGGCAGCCAGGTGGAGAAGGACTCGGCGCCGGACGTGTCGACGGGGGAGGGGGCGGAAGCGAGGGCGCTCCAGTTGGCGATGCCCTGGTGGACGGCGTCCTGGATGTCGATGCGCAGCTGGGCGGTGCGGATCTTCAGTTCCTGGCGGAGCCACGGGGGGAGCTTGGAGACGACCTTCTCTCGGTCGCTCTGGGACGAGGGCGAAGTCATGAGAGGGACTTTACTAACGTTCTTGAGTGTTGGTGAGCACCACGCCAGAGTTTTGCTAACGAAGTGGGTGGAGACACGGCAGGGCGGCCTCGCACTCGCCGTAGCGAGCACCCCCGTGGTTCACCACGGCGTGTGCGAGGCCGCCCTGGACGTACCGTCAGCCGGCCGTGACCGCCCGGGGGTTCGGCGCGGTGGGGTACGCGGTGGGTTGGGTGGGCGTGGTGCGCTGGGCCAACAGGCCGAGCCGCGCCCGGCAGGTGGACGAGCCCGCCGGGTCGAAGACGGCGATGCGGTCGGCGGGCACGATGCCGGGGAGGAGGTGCTCCCACAGGTCGACGACCCGGGCGTGCAGGTCCTCGCGCTCGGTGCGGACGTGCGAGGTGACCTGGATGCCGGTGAACGAGCCGACGATCAGGGTCGCGAGGTCGTACGTGTTGAGCGCGGCCAGGATGTCGCCGCGTTCCTGGGCCGGCGTCAGGCAGCCGTGGCAGGTATCGATCCAGGCGTTGTAGGGCGACGGGTCCGGGTGTGTGAACGAGCCGAACTCGATGACGAGACGGATGCCGGCGCGGATGCGGACGTTGGTGCGCAGACCGAACGCCAACTGGTGCGTCAGGTCGATGACCGTCTGCAGACCGGGGTCGACGATCTCGGGAACCCCCTCGGACACCTGGAACTGCTCGTCCATCAGGGTGCGTGCCAGGGCTTCCTTGGACTGGAAGTGGAAGTACAGGGCGCCCTTGGTGACTCCGGCGTGCTTGACCACGTCGCTGAGGCTGGTGCCCCCGAAGCCGCCGTGGTCGAAGGCGACGGCGGCTCCGTTGAGGATCGCCTGCCGGGTGATTTCGGCCCGCCCCTGCCTGACCCGCGCCACGTGGTTCTCCTGATGCCGGTTCCGCTCGGTGATACGCGGTCAGAGTAGTGCGGCCGACTCAAAGAAAACCAGTCGACAAGTACTTTTAAGGCGTCGCGAGGAGGGGTTTTGGGGGGAGGTGGGGTGTTTTTGGGTGTTGCTGATTGGTGGGTCTGCGGTGGCGGGGGTGTTAACGCCGTTAAGTGGGAGGGGTGATTCCGATTAACGGCGTTAACGGCGTTAACGATGCCGACGCGCGAGCCGGCGGCCGGTGGACCCGGGAGGCGACCGTTAACGGCGTTAACGCCGTTAACGGTGGGGGTCAGCGGGTGGTCCAGCCGCCGTCCACCGAGAGGGTGGTTCCGACGACGAACGAGGCGCGGTCGCTGCAGAGCCAGGCCGCGGCCTCGGCGATCTCCGAGGGTTCCGCGATGCGGGGGAGGACGGCCGCGTTGAGGAGCACCTGCTCCATGTCGGGGTTCTGGTGCAGCCAGAAGTCGATCAGCTCGCTGCGGGTGGTGCCCGGCGCGATGGCGTTGACGCGGATGTTCTGGCTCGCGTACTCGGAGGCGGCGGCCTTGGTCAGGCCCAGGACCGCGTGCTTCGAGGCGATGTACGGGGACGCGGCCGGAGTCGCGACGAGGCCCGCGGTGCTGCTGTTGTTGACGATGACGCCGCCACCGGTCTCCAGCATGGCGCGGATCTCGTGGCGCATGCAGTGCCAGACGCCGCGGACGTTCGTGTCCATGACGGTGTCGTAGTCCTCTTCGGAGAGGAGGTGCATGGGCGCGGGAACCGTGCCCGTACCCGCGTTGTTGAAGGCGGCGTCCAGCCGGCCGAAGGAGGTGACGGCCGTCTCGACGGCCTTGGCGACGTCCTCGGAGCGCGCGACGTCGCCGACGACGTAGCGGACCTGGTGGCCGGCGGCCAGGAGCTCCTCGGTGAGCGCGGCCAGCTCCTTCTCCCGCCTGGCCATGAGGGTGACGGAGGCACCCTCCCTGCAGAACACGCGTGCGGCGGCCGCCCCGATGCCGGCGCTCGCTCCGGTGATCAATGCAGATCGTCCCGCAAGCGTTCCCGTGTTGTCCTTCGTCTTCATCGCGCGAACCTAACACGCGAACACGGCGCGGAGTGATCCCTGGTCAGAAGGTGTTCCGTACCCGCCGACCCGTTATAGATCCATTGGCTCCGGCGAGAGTCAGGTCGGCCTCCGGCGCGGCCGCCGACTGTGGCCGCCAGGATCTCGTACCCCTGTCCTGGGGGAGAGCCGCGAATGCGGCGAATGCGGTGTGTGGAGCCCCCCATGGTCAAGCAGGAGCGTGCGGCCCGCACGCGGGAGTCCCTGGTGCGTGCCGCCGCGGAGGCGTTCACCGACGAGGGCTTCGCCACCGCCTCGATCTCGGGGATCAGCGGGAGGGCCGGAGTGACCTCCGGTGCCCTGCACTTCCACTTCAGCGGCAAGGACGAACTCGCCCGGACGGTCGAGGGGCGGGCCGCCGCCGCGCTGCGCGTGGTCACCCGCACGGCCGGGGAACCGGGCGGCAGGGCCGGCAACCCGCTGACGCTGCTGGTCGATTCGACGTACACGTTGATGGCGCTGCTCGCGGGGGACGTCGTCGTGCGCGCCGGCTTCGCGTTGTCCGCCGACGTCACCCACCGGAGCCAGGTCGACCTCCGGGAGCAGCTGCGGGTGTGGACGGGCGAGTTGATCGAAGCCGCCGGGAGGCAGGGACTCCTCGCCGAGGGCGTTTCCCCGCAGCAGGCGACGCCGGCCGTGGTGGCCTCGATCGTCGGGCTGGAGGTGTTGGGGGCCGCCGATCCCGGCTGGTTCGCGGCCGACACCCTCACGAGGATCTGGTCCGTCCTCATGCCCGTCATCGCGGCGGACCGAGCCGAGGGCGGCACAGAGGGCCGCGAAACAGACTGAACGGTTTGATTTAAGGCCCCTGTGGGGTGTTAGATGGCCCTGCCGGGAGCCGATCGATGGTTCTGGCGCATCTGTCGGTGCGCCCTCGCTTTCAGTAAATGCGCAGTTCAGCGGCTGTTTTGTAGCGCAACCGAACTGCCTTGACAAGGAAAACGGCACGACCGGTTTTGTATTGACAAACCGCTGGGACTGTTTTCTACTGACTCTTGCGACTCATCCAAGGACAGGGGAGTACGACGTGGACATCGATGTACTGGGCGCGCTCGCCGTGCGGGAGAACGGAACCTCCATCACGCCGACCGCCCCCAAGCCCCGGCAGGTCCTGGCCCTCCTGGCCCTCCATGCCGACCAGGTCGTGCCGGTCTCGGCGCTGATCGAGGAACTGTGGGGCGCGGAGCCGCCGCGCAGCGCCCGCACCACCCTGCAGACGTACGTGCTCCAGCTGCGCGCCCTCATCGCGACCGCCCTGGAGAACACCGACGGCACGCGGACCGCGAAGGACGTACTCGTCACCCTGCCCGGCGGCTACCTGCTCAACAGCGGCGGCGGCACCAGCGACGTGCGGGAGTTCGACCGGCTGGCCGGGCTGGGCTACCGGGCGATGGACGCGGGTGACGCGGCCGGTGCGGCGCGGCTGCTGCGCGAGGCCCTGGCCCTGTGGTCGGGTCCGGCCTTCGCCGACGTGCACGGCGGGGTGCAGCTCGACATGGAGACGCGGCGGCTGGAGGAGACCCGGCTGTGCGCCCTCGACCAGCGCATCGAGGCCGACATGAAGCTCGGCCGGCACCGGGAGCTCCTCGCGGAACTGACCGTTCTGGTGAGCCGCTACCGGACGCACGAGAACCTGCACGGCCAGTTCATGCTCGCCCTGCACCGCTCCGGCCGCCGCGGCGAGGCACTGGACGTGTACAAGCGGCTGCGCACCACGCTCGTACGGGACCTGGGCCTGGAGCCGTCCCCCGCGCTGCGCCGGTTGCAGCGCTCGATCCTGATGGCGGGTCCGGAGGGCATGCCCAAGGCCCCCGCCATGGCCGTGGTCGCCGGGACGGGAACGAGGTCGGAGCGGCTCGTGCGGGCCTGAGCCGGCGCCGGGCGCGACCGGTGCCGGCGCTGGGGGCAGGGCGTGGACGCAGCGGGGGCGGAAGGAGACGGAGCGGTGCAGGAGAGGTCGGAGCGGACCCGTAGGCGGTTGGTCTTCGCCGGGGCCGAGATGTTCCACCGCAACGGATACGCCAACGCGACGCTCGGCGAGATCGCGGGCGCGGCCGGGGTGACGAAGGGGGCGCTGTACTTCCACTTCGCCTCCAAGGACGAGCTGGCCGACGCCGTGCAGCAGCGCGGATGCGGGCTGTTGCACGAGGCGGTACGCGGACTCAGGGAGAACGGCGCCTCCCCCCTGCAGGCGCTGATCGACACGACGCACTGGTTGGCGCGGATGCTGCACGAGGATCCCGCGATCCCGGCGAGCTTCCGGATCACGAAGGAGTGCGCGGGCCAGCACCTGAGCGCCGTGGACTTCCACGGAGCCTGGCTGACCGTGGTGAACGAACTGCTGGGCACGGCCCGGGACACCGGGGAACTGCCGGTGGACGAACCGCTCGCCGGAGCGGCCGGAGCCGCGGGGAGCGGCCCCGTTCCGGGCGACGGTGACGGAGCGCCGGCCGTGGACCGGTGGGAGAGCGCCGAGGCACTGGTGGCCGCCGCGCTCTGCGGGATCGAGGTACTCGCCGGGACCGGGCTCTCCTACTGGGAGCTCCAGCGGAAGGTGGCGGCCCTGTGGGGGCTGCTGCTGCCCAGCCTGGTGGGGGAGACGCGGATCGGGGAGTACCGGACGGGCGCCGTCGGGGCACGCACCCGCGCGATCGGAGTCGAACGGCGTTGCGAGTTCCAAGGGACCGGGGCGCAGCTGTGACCGCGGCTTCTCCGCAGGTCGCGGGTCAAGGAAGTCGGAAGTGATCGAGGCGACTCGACGGAATGCGGAGGGGAGACCGTGAAGATTCAGGTTCTGGGTCCGTTGAGTGCCGAGGTCAACGGGGACTCGATCGTGCCGACGGCGGGCAAGCCGCGGCAGATCCTGGCCCTCCTGTCGCTGTACCCCGGGCGGGTCATGCCGGTGCCGACCCTCATGGAGGAGATCTGGGGGCAGCACCTGCCGCAGAGCGCACTGACCACCCTGCAGACGTACGTCCTCCAGTTGCGCCGCAGACTCGGCACGGCCATGGGGCCGGGCCGGCCGGGGGCCGCGAAGGAAGTCCTCACCACACGGCACGGCGGCTACCTGCTCCAGGTACCGCCGGAGTCCGTGGACGTGAACTCCTACGAGACGCTGGTCGCGCGGGGCCACGCCGCGTTCGACGCCGGCGACGACGAGGGCTCGGCGGCGCTGCTGCGGGAGGCGCTCGCGCTGTGGCAGGGGCCCGCGCTGGTCGACGTACGGGTGGGGCCGGTACTGGAGATCGAGGTGCTGCGGCTGGAGGAGAGCCGGCTGGTCACGATGGAACGGCGGATCGACGTCGACCTGCGGCTGGGGCGGCACACCGAACTCCTCGCGGAGCTGACCGAGCTGACCGCGCGGCACCCGCAGCACGAGGGGATGCACTCCCAGATGATGGTCGCGCTGTACCGGTCCGGCCGGCAGGCGGCGGCGCTCGACGTGTTCCGCAGGCTGCGCCAGCGGCTCATCGGGGACCTGGGGGTCGAGCCGTCACCGCAGTTGCAGCGGCTGCACCAGGCGATCCTGGCGGTCGACCCGGCGCTGGACGTGGCGGCGGGCCCGAAGCGGGGATCGACCTTCGACCTGTACGCGGCCTGAGCGGGGTCGCCGCCCGGCCGGTGCGCCGGGACGGCCGGGTACAGGGGCGGCCGGTGCCGGGGCCCGGGGTGGCATCGTGGGGGCATGGAAGATCTTGGTGAGGCCCCCGTTCCGTTCCGGCTCGACGTGCCGCAGGAGGAACTCGACGACCTCGCGGCGCGGCTGGGGCGGGTGCGGTGGCCCGACGAGCTCGACGGTGCCGGGTGGGACTACGGCATCCCGTCGGAGCGGATGCGCGAGCTCGTCCGCTACTGGCGCGAGGAGTACGACTGGCGGGCCGCCGAGGCGCGGTTGAACGACTGGCCGCAGTTCACCACCGTCATCGACGGGGCCCGGGTGCACTTCGCGCACCTGCGTTCCCCCGAACCGGACGCCACGCCGCTGCTGATGACCCACGGGTGGCCCGGGTCGTTCGTGGAGTTCCAGCGGGTCGCGGGCCCGCTGACGGATCCGCGGGCGCACGGCGGTGACCCCGCCGACGCCTTCCACCTGGTGTTGCCCAGCATTCCCGGCTTCACGCTGTCCGGGCCGACCACGGAGCGGGGCTGGGAGTTCAAGCGGGTCGCCCGGGCCTTCGCGGTGCTGATGGAACGGCTCGGGTACGGGACGTACGGGGTGCAGGGCGGCGACTGGGGCGCCGCGATCTCGCGCGAGCTCGGCCGCATCCGGCCCGAGCGGGTCATCGGCGTGCACCTCAACCTGCTCCCCGGAGCCGGCGCCACCGCCGAGCCGACGGAGGCGGAACTGGCCCCGCTGAGCCCCGCCGAGCGGGAACGCACCCGGGCCTCCTGGGAGCGGTACCGCGTCTGGGCGAAGGAGCGGCAGGGCTACGCAGACATCCAGGCGACCCGGCCGCAGACCCTCGCCTATGCGCTGAACGACTCCCCGACGGGCCTGCTCGCCTGGATCGGGGAGAAGTTCGCCGAGTGGAGCGACCCGCGGTGTCCCGTCGACCGGGACCGGATGCTCACCAACGTGATGCTGTACTGGCTCACCGGGACGGCCGGCTCCGCCGCCCGGATCTACTACGAGCGGGCCCACGCGGACTACTTCGGGCAACCTCCCGAGGTGTCGACCACCCCGACCGCCCTCGCGGACTTCCCCCGGGACAACTTCGTCCCGCTGCGGCACGTCGCCGCGCGCACCGACTCCGTCGTGCGCTGGACCTCGTACGACCGGGGCGGGCACTTTCCCGCCATGGAGGTGCCGGAACTGTTGGTCGGTGACGTCCGCGGCTTCTTCCGGGAGCTCGCCGCCGCCGGCCGGACGTCCGGCATGTGAAACACCGCCGGGGCGGGTCCGTACGGCTGTGATGATCGCCCGATGAACGACGAACAGCGGACCCGCCCCGTACTGACCGGTGACGAGCGGGAGACCCTCACCAGCGTCCTGCAGTGGCAGCGCGACACCCTGATGATGAAGTGCGCGGGACTGTCCGCCGAACAGCTGCGGCGCAAGGCCGTGCCGCCGTCCGGGCTCAGCCTGCTCGGGTTGGTACGCCACCTCGCGGAGGTTGAACGGGGCTGGTTCCGCAACGTGGTGGGCGGCGAGGACGTCCGCGGCTACTTCCCGAAGGACGAGGCGGGGGAGTGGACGGAGTTCCGGGTCGAGGACGCGGACCCGCAGGAGTCCTTCCGGATCTGGGAGGACACCTGCGAGCGCTCCCGGAAGATCGTCGCGGTCGCGGAATCCCTCGACGAGCAGGGCCGGTACGGCGATCAGGGGTACTCCCTGCGCTACGTCCTGGCGCACATGATCGAGGAGTACGCGCGGCACAACGGACACGCCGACCTGCTGCGCGAGGCGATCGACGGGACCACCGGCGAGTAGCGGGCGCCACGACGGGCGCGCCGGCCGGCCCCGGTCAGGCCGGCGCGGTGCCCGCCCGGTCCACGGCGTCGAGCGCCACCTGCCACGGGAAGTGCGGCGGGGCGTCGATGCCGGCCGGGCCGGGCACGAACCCGCCCTCGCCGTAGAGGACTTCGGCGCCCGCACCGCGCAGCACCGTCAGGGACTGCTCGAACTGCGGGTGCGCGGCGAGCGCGGCGTTCGTGCAGGGCATGGCCACCACCGGGACGCCCTTGCCGAGGGCCTCGGCTGCGACGCCCACGGCGAAGCGGTCGGTGAGGCCGAGCGCCCAGGCGTTCACCGAGTTGAAGGTGGCGGGCGCGAACAGCAGCGCGTCCGCGGCGGGCCATACGTCGGGCTCGCCGGGCATCTTGTACTGCCAGCGCACCGGGTTGCCGGTCAGTGCGGCGAGGCCGTCCAGGCTGCCGGCCACCCACCGCGCCGCCGTCGGGGTCAGGCCGAGGCACACGTCCCAGCCGCGCGACTGGGCGTCCTCGATCACGTGGGCCACGTCGAAGACGGGCGGGGCGGCGGAACAGAACAGATAGAGGGTCCTCATACCGTCATGTGATCACATTCCCTGCCCACGGCTGTTGTTGAGGGTCGAACGTGGACGTGGACGCACGCGTATGCGGATGAGCTTTTCAGCGATGTCGCGTCGCACGGCCCGGCGGTTGACTGAGGGCATGACGAAGAACGAGAACGAGACGACGCAGAAGCTCACCCTGGTCATCGGGGGCAACGGCAAGACCGGCCGGCGGGTCGCGGACAAGCTGGCGCACCTGGGCCGGCCGGTCCGGATCGGATCGCGCACCGGCGAACCCGCCTTCGACTGGCACGAGCCCGCCACCTGGGGCCCGGCGCTGGAAGGCGTCGACCGCGTGTACGTCACCTACTACCCCGACCTGGCCTTCCCCGGCGCCGCCGAGCAGATCGGCGCGTTCGCCGAGCAGGCCGTCGCGGCGGGGGCCGGCCGGCTGGTGCTGCTGTCCGGGCGGGGCGAGGAGGCCGCCGAGCACAGCGAGCACCTGCTGAAGGCCTCGGGCGGGGACTGGACCGTCGTCCGCGCGAGCTGGTTCAACCAGAACTTCGACGAGAGCTTCTTCCTGGACCCCGTACTGGCCGGGGAGATCGCCCTGCCGACGGCCGACGCCGTCGAACCCTTCGTCGACGCCGACGACATCGCCGACGTGGTGGTCGCCGCGCTCACCGACGACCGGCACATCGGCAGGACGTACGAACTGTCCGGGCCGCGCCTGCTCAGCTTCGCCGACGTCGCCGCCGAACTGTCGAAGGTGACCGGCCGGGACATCGCCTACGTGCCGGTGTCGGACGCCGACTACCGGGCGGTGCTGCGCGACCAGGGCCTGCCGGAGGACTTCGCCGACCTGTTCGCGCTGATCCTCGACGGTCGCAACGCGCACCTGGTCAACGGGGTGGAGGAAGTGCTCGGGCGTAAGCCGAGGGACTTCGCCGACTACGCCCGTGAGGCCGCCGCCACCGGGGTCTGGAACGTCTGAGAGGGCTACGGCGGCCGCCCGGTACGGGGAGGATGGGGTCATGGACACGCTCACCGGACTGCTCGAAGGGCCCAAGGCGCGCGGCGCCTATCTGCAGAAGTCCGTCTTCAACCCGCCCTGGTCGCTGCGGGTCGAGGACCGGGCCCCGCTCTCGGTGATGACACCCGTACGGGGAACGGCCTGGCTGCTGCCCGACGGGGGCGAGCCGGTCCTGGTCGGCCCCGGTGACGTGGCCGTCGTACGGGGGCCCGTGCCGTACACCGTCGCGGACGCGCCGGGCACCCCGGTGCAGGTGACCGTCGGCCCCGACCAGCGGTGCAGTACGGGCGACGGCGAGGACGTCACCGACACCATGGCGTTGGGGGTGCGCACCTGGGGCGCGCGGGCCGTCGACGCCGGATCGGTGGTGCTGTTGAGCGGCACCTACCAGGCGCCCAGCGAGATCGGCCGGCGGCTGCTGGGGGCCCTGCCCACGGTCCTGGTCCGTCCCGCGGGCACCGCGGACGCCACCCTGATCACGTTGCTGGCCGCGGAGGTGTCCAGGGACGAGCCCGGTCAGGAGATCGTCCTCGACCGGCTGCTCGACCTGCTGCTGATCGGGGTCCTGCGGGCCTGGCTCGCCGCTCCCGGATCGGGGGCGCCGGCCTGGTACCGGGCGCAGGGCGATCCCGTCGTGGGGGCGGCGTTGCGGCTGCTGCACGAGAACCCCGCGCACGGTTGGACGGTGGAGGAACTCGCCCGCAAGGCCGGGGTGTCACGTGCCTCGATGGCCCGCCGCTTCACGCAGCTGGTCGGGGAGCCGCCGGTCGCCTACCTCACGGGCTGGCGGATCGCCCTGGCCGCCGACCTGCTGCGCGAGCCGGACGCGACGGTGGCGACGGTGGCCCGCAGGGTGGGCTACGGGACGCCCTTCGCCCTGTCGGCGGCCTTCAAGCGGGTACGGGGGGTCAGCCCGCAGGAGTTCCGGGCCGGGGCGGCTCCGTCCTCCACGGGGGTGGGGGTGGGGCGCACCGTCGTGCTGCCGTAGGAGGTGTCGTCGTCCCGCCCGCCGGGCGGGACGGGACTTCGAGGACACGACCGACCCGCGGCCCGTCAGGGGAGCGGGAGGACGGCGACCGTCTGGTCGCCGCTGAGCTCGCCGGTCGGCCGGAACCCCAGGCCGAGGTAGAAGGGCTCCGGGCTGCCCGGACCGCCGCTCCAGCAGACGAAGGCCTCGGACGCGGCGCGCTCGCGCAGTTCCTGGAGGACGGCGCCCACCGCGAAACGGCCGTAGCCCTTGCCCTGGTGGGCGGCGGCGACGTTGAGCCGCCAGATGCCGGAGCGCCGTTCGTCCGGGTCCTTCGCGGGATTCCACACGATGTCGACGAACGCCATGACGAAGCCGACGATCTCGTCGCCGTCGACGACGGCCCGCGGCCAGGCCACCGGTCCGTGGACGTACGCCTCCGCCAGCGACTTCACGACGGGGGAGACGAGGTGTTCCTGGGCCGGGGCGACGCGTACCGCGCACACCGCCTCGAAGTTCTCCTCCGTGACGGGCACCAGTCGCAGTGATGAGCTGATCATGTTCCCAGCGTACGGTCCGCCCGCGGGGTCATAAACTGGCGACGGACGACCATGGAACCGGCGGAAGGCAGCAGTTGACACCCGAGCGGATACTCGTGACGGGAAGCGCCGGCTTCGTCGGTTCCCACGTGACGGCCCTGCTGTCCGAGGACGGCGGCCCCGCGCTCCGGCTGCTCACCCACCACCGGAACTCGCCCGCCGGCGCGGCCACCGCCGAGGTCGTGACCGGCGACCTCACCGATCCCGCCTCGCTGCGCGGGATCTGCGAGGGCGTCACCACCGTCCTGCACCTCGCGGCCCGGATCGGGGGCACCGAGGCGGAGTGCCGGGCGGTCAACGCCGAAGGGACCCGCGCGCTGTTGACGGAGGCCGGGCGGGCCGGGGTACGGCGGTTCGTGCACCTGGGCACCGCCGCCGTGTACCGGGACGTTCCGCACCGGGGCGAGGCCGAGGGACAGTTGGAGGAACGGCCTTCCTCCCCCACCAGCATCACGCGGCTGGAGGGTGAGCGGCTGGTCCTCGCGGCGGGCGGAACCGTCCTGCGCCCGCACCTGGTCTACGGGCGTGGCGACATCTGGCTTGTTCCCGCGCTGGTGCAGCTGATGGGCACGCTGCCGAACTGGGTGGACGGCGGCCGTGCGCGCATCTCGATGATCTCCGCGGATGCGCTCGCGGGGGCCCTCGTGGACCTGGCCCGGCTGCCCGCGCTGCCCGGCGGGCAGGTGCTGCACGCGAGCCATCCGGAGCCGGTGACGTCCCGCGAGCTGATCACCACCGTGGGGCGGGCACTCGGAATCGCCCTGCCGGAGGGCGACATCACCCTCGACCAGGCGCTGGAGCGGTTGGGGGCGGCCGGTGATCCGGCCACCCGGCGCAGGCTTTCCCTGCTGACCACCGACCACTGGTACGACAGCGGCGCGCTGTGGAAGCTGGTCGGTGCCGAACCCGGTCCGCGATTGACGGAGGGGTTCGGGGCGTACGCCCCTTGGTACCGGGAGCGGCTGGGGCTCTGAGCGCGCCGCGGCCCGGCCGGTGTCGCCGGCCTCAGACGGTGCCGGTGACGGTGGCCTCGAAGGTCTTCACGTCGCCCTGGTGGCCGGTGACCTGCACGATGCGCACGGCGGGGTCCGTGGAGTGGGCGACCTCGGTCTCGATCCAGCAGGGGGTGTCGAGCTCGGCGTAGCTGTGGAAGAAGCTGTCGATGCCGGTGGGCTTGAACGCTTCGCCCTCCAGCACGCCGCAGGCGGCCTGCCGGGCGGCCTCGATCAGCACCATGCCCGGGTGGTGGTCGTTGGCGTGCTCGAAGAGGACCGGGTGCCCGAAGTTGGGGCTGAGCAGCCAGCGGCCCGGCCGGTCGCCGGCGGCGAGGACCACGTCCGCCGGGGAGATCCGGCCGGCCAGTTCCGCCGGGATCGGGGCCGGGTAGGGGCCCATGCGCAGTGACGAGGACGCCGTGGCGTACTCGCCGCGGAGTCTGCGGTACACCGCGGGGGACACGCAGCTGAAGAGCCCCGAGCCGGTGGCCGCGATCCGGTCCCCGCGCCTGAGCGTCACCTCGATGAACCCCGAGAAGCGGTTGCCCTGCCAGGCGAAGTCCCGGCAGACCACGATGAGTTCGAGGTCGCTGGGGCTGGTACCGATGAACATCTCGGCGGGCTCGGTCTTGAAACCGAGGCTCCAGACCAGGGCGTTGTGGGTGAGGGGTACGCCGTACTCGGCGTGGGCCAGCAGGAGTCCCGCCTGGCGGATCGTCTCCGCGGCCTGCACCGGGTCGTGGCTGAGGCCGTCGGCGCTGGTGAAGAACATGTGGGCGCGGGGCCACTGGGCGCTCACCCGGAAGACGTCGTCGCCTATCCGTTCGTACCCGGTCAGGAACACCTCGGCCACCGCGCTCCGGTGGACGTACTCCCGGGGAACCGTGCTGGTGAGCTGCTGCTGAATGTCGTTACAACGCGTCGTCCACTGACCGCCCTCCGTGCGCGGGGCAGTGGGTGCGGTGGTGTTGTTCTCGAACGTGAGCAGGGTCATGGACCTCTCCGCAGAGCCGAGGTTGACGGATGGAACGAGCACTCTGCGACGTAAGATACGTACTCTCCGGTTTTATTTGCAAGGAAATACGGCCTTCCACTTATCGAACGCGCCCCGGCCGGACGGGTTCGACAGAGGGTGGTGGAGGCCGTGGGCCCTTGGCGCGCCCGCAGGCCGCACAGGGGTAACCGTGGGGTAGGAGGCCTACCAGAGGGGCGGCGGCGGGGGGTGTAAATTGAGCCATGCGAGCCAGATAAAGAACCGACCGGGCGGTTGTTTCTTAAAGGTGACTGCGAGTCATCCTCCAGCGAGGAATCGGCAGCCGGCACGCTCCATGATCAACTACTCGGTCACCGCGCGTGCCCCGCAAAAGGGGGTTGAGGGAGGCTCGTGTGTCCGTAGGCGTTATGGTTTGCGGGTTGATAAAATACGGACCTTCTGGTTGGTTTTAATGGGGGGAGGGGGTCCTCTAGGGGATCCGTCCGTAGTCACCCACTGTGTATCGGAGGCATCGTGGCACGTCAGGAGCGTGCAGTGCGCACGCGTCGTGTGATCTTGGAAGCGGCAGCCGCAGTCTTCGACGAGCGGGGGTTCGAGGCCGCCACCATCGCGGACATCCTCGCCAAGGCCGGGGTCACCAAGGGCGCGCTCTACTTTCATTTCGCCTCGAAGCAGGATCTGGCCCGCGGCATCCTCGACGAGCAGTACACCGAGGGCACCGTTCCGCCGCGCGAGATCAAGCTCCAGGAGCTCTTCGACCTCGGCATGGTGCTCGCCTACCGCACCAAGCACAACCCCCTGCTCAGCGCCGGTACCAGGCTCTCCCTCGGGCCCGACATGCGCGAGATCTTCGGCGGCGGTTCCGTGCCCGGCTGGATCCAGGTCACCGAGGACGTGATCCTCCAGGCCAAGGCGCAGGGGGAGCTGCTCCCCCACGTGAACACCGCGGAGGCGGCGTGGGCCCTCTCCGCCGGTTGGGCGGGGGTGCAGATCTACTCGCAGACCCTGACCGACCGCGCGGACATCGAGTACCGGGTCTCGGTCTTCTACCAGCACTTCTACCCGAGCATCGCGGTGCCCGCGGTGCTGGCGCGGCTGGATCTGGGCGCAGAGCGGGGTTCCACGGTGGCGGCGGAGATCAGACTGCTGGACGAGGCGGCCGCGGCCGCCTCGGTCGGGGAGCCCGTCCACACCTGAGCCGCGCTCAAGCACGGCTCAGATCCGGTTCGATTACCGGCACAGACCATGGGGGATGTTCATAGCCCCGGCAAACCGCCGGGGCGGTTTGTGGAGTCCTCATGGTCAAGCAGGAACGTGCCGCCCGCACGCGTGAAGTCCTGGTGCGAGCCGCCGCCGAGGTGTTCGCGGAGGAGGGGTTCGTCACCGCCTCCATCGCGGCCATCAGCAAGCGCGCCGGCGTCAGCGCCGGCGGGCTGCACTTCCATTTCGGCAGCAAGACCGCCTTGGCCGAGGCCGTGGCGCGGCGGGCGTCGGCGACCCTGCGCACGATCACGGTGTCCAGGGTCCCCGACGGGAACGCCCTCCAGGCGCTCGTCGACTCCACGCACGAGCTGATGGAGCTGCTGGCCCGCGATCCCGTCGTCAACGCGGGCTTCGGTCTGTGCGCGGGCACCGGAGCGGTCACCCTGACCGCGCGGGGCGGCGGCGCCGGCTGGGACCTGCGCGTGCAGTGGCAGCGGTGGGTCGAGGGCACCTTCCGTGCCGCCCAGCGCGAAGGCCGGCTGGCGGACGGGGTGTCCCCGCAGGCGGCGGCCGCCGCCGTGGTGGCGGCGATGGTCGGCTTCGGGGTCCTCGGGGCCGGGGCCGGGGCCGGTGGGTCCCGCCAGTTCGGCCCCTCCGGCGTCACCCCGTACTGGCAGCTGATGTTGCCGCGGCTCGCCGCGCGGGGCTCCCTCGGGGAGCTCGTCCCGGACGGCTCGGACGCGGTCCGGGCCTCGTTGCCCTACTGACCGCCCCTGGCGCCTGCCGTCAACCTCCCGTCCGCCTCGCGGCGTCCGGCACGCGCTCCCGAGGCGCGTCGCCGAAGTCCCCTCCGGTCCAGGCCGCTTCGACGAGGTGCTCGCGGCCGGTTCCAGCCGGTGCCTGGCCGGTTCCCGACGGCACCGTCAGCGTTACTGCTCGTACGCGAACCTTGATCAATGCGACCAAGTGGCCGGACCGGTTGGTTGGTTCTGAGTCGTTCACGCCCCCTCGGACAGGTTTCCGGGGGTTTTTTTCTTGGATTTGTGAGCCCCGGAAAGCGGCTCGCGGACCCCATTTTGAGGCCAACTTCCCAGCTCAGGACGTGTTTTGGTCGCTTTGTGTGTCCGATTCGGGAGAGAAACGGCACAGCCGGTTTGGTATTGACAAACCGGCTCAGCTGTTTTTTGCTCATTCCAGCGAAAGTCAAGGGCTCATCCATGGACGAAGCAGGGGAGTACGGCGTGGACATCGATGTACTGGGCGCACTGGCCGTGCGGGAGAACGGGGTCTCCATCACGCCGACCGCAGCCAAGCCCCGCCAGGTGCTGGCACTGCTCGCGCTCCACGCGGACCAGGTCGTGCCGGTCTCGGCGCTGATCGAGGAACTGTGGGGCGCCGAGCCGCCGCGCAGCGCCCGCACCACCCTGCAGACGTACGTGCTCCAGCTGCGCGCCCTCATCGCGACGGCGCTCAAGGATTCGGACGGAAGCCGCACCCCCAAGGACGTCCTCGTCACGCTGCCCGGCGGTTACATGCTCAACAGCGCCGGCGGGACCAGCGATGTCCGCGAATTCGACCGGCTGGCCGGATTGGGCTACCGGGCGATGGACGCGGGTGACGCGGCCGGTGCGGCGCGGCTGCTGCGCGAGGCCCTGGCCCTGTGGTCGGGTCCGGCCTTCGCCGACGTGCACGGCGGGGTGCAGCTCGACATGGAGACGCGGCGGCTGGAGGAGACCCGGCTGTGCGCCCTCGACCAGCGCATCGAGGCCGACCTCAAGCTCGGCCGGCACCGGGAGCTCCTCGCGGAACTGACGGTCCTGGCGAGCCGCTACCGCATCCACGAGAACCTGCACGGCCAGTTCATGCTCGCCCTGCACCGCTCCGGCCGCCGCGGTGAGGCACTCAGCGTCTACCAGCGGCTGCGCGCCACCCTCGTGCGCGAGCTCGGCATCGAGCCGTCCGCCGCGCTGCGCAGCCTCCAGCGGTCGATCCTGATGACCGGTCCCGAAAACCCGGCGGCGGTCCCGACGGCCGCTCGGAAGCGGCTTGCCCAGGTGGGCTGATTCGCCGGTAGAAGATCGCGCTCCGCTTAATTGCGCAAGCTTCGTTCGAAACTCCCCGCAAGGTGTGGTGGGCATTCCACATTCCTTCAAAGGGATTTTCGAGACGCAAAACGGAATGACATGGATTGGGCTACCTAGCTGGTAGCCGCAGGGTTTTGGACCTCAATCGGAATCACATGGGTTGAATCCGTCAGATGTTCGTCCGTCGCGGAGTTCTGCTCGACGTCGGCTTGAGGTGCCGGTGACCGGAGACCGGTCTGACATATCGTCATCCGGTCGAATGCTGAAAACCGAGAGTACGTCGACGAAATACGGAGGGGAGACGGGAGACCGTGAAGATTCAGGTTCTGGGTCCGTTGAGTGCCGAGGTCAACGGGGCATCGATCGTTCCCACGGCAGGCAAGCCGCGTCAGATCCTGGCGCTTCTCGCGCTCTACCCGGGCCGGGTGATGCCCGTGCCCACCCTGATGGAGGAGATCTGGGGGACCAAGCTGCCCGACAGCGCCCTCACCACCCTGCAGACGTACATCCTCCAGCTCCGCCGCCGGCTGGGCACCGCGATGGGGCCGGGCGCGCCGGGCACGGCCAAGGACGTGCTCGCCACCCGGCACGGCGGCTACCTGCTCCAGATCCCGCCGGAGTCCGTTGACGTCCACGCGTACGACGCCCTCGTCGCCGGCGGCCAGCAGGCCTTCGACGACGGTGACGACGAGCGCGCGGCCGACCTGTTGCGCAAGGCGCTCGCCCTGTGGCAGGGGCCCGCCCTGGTCGACGTACGGGTGGGGCCGATCCTGGAGATCGAGGTGCTGCGGCTGGCGGAGAGCCGCCTCGTCACGACGGAGCGGCGCATCGACGTCGACCTCAGGCTCGGCCGGCACACCGAACTCCTCGCCGAACTCACCGAGCTGATGGCCCGCAACCCGCAGCACGAGGGCCTGCACTCGCAGGCGATGGTCGCGCTGTACCGTTCGGGGCGGCAGGCGACCGCGCTGGACGTGTACCGCCGGCTCCGGGCCCGGCTGATCGGCGAGCTGGGGGTCGAGCCCTCGCAGCAACTCCAGCGCCTCCACCAGGCGATGCTGCGGGTGGACCCCGCGCTGGACGTGGTGGCCGGACCGCGCCGCAGCTCGACCTTCGACCTGTACGCGGCCTGAGCGCGAAGGCCGCGGCGGTCGGCGGGGCGCGGACCCGCTCCAGCGGGGCTGCGCCCGCATTTGAGGAACCCTCCACCGGACCCCGCCAAGCTCACGCCGCGCCGGTATGCGCACCCGCACCGGCGGACGAGGAGAAGGGCAAGCCATGGACCGGCTGGAACTCACCGACCTGACTCGCATCCTGCGGGCCTGGGGAGGCGAGGACGAGTGCGTCGAGCTGACCGAGGAAGTCCAGGACCTGTACTGGGAGGAGCTCGGCTACGACAGCCTCTCCGTCCTCCAGACCACCGGGTCGGTGGAGCGCCGGTTCGACATCCTGCTCGACGGGGAAGTCCTCGAACTGGCCGACACCCCCCGCCGGTTCCTCGCCCTGGTGAACGGCATCCTGGGCAGCCGGGCGGGGGTCTGATCCGCGGCGGGCGGCCCGGTCCGCCCCCTCGGCCCGGTCGGCCGCGCACGGCGCGGGACGCCGGGCGCTCGCGGAACTCCACCAGTGCTCCACGCGGACTCCGGCGAACGAGGACAGGATCTGCGTCAAGCGTTGAGAGAGGTGTCTGATGTCTGTCGAGCGAGCACACCGGATGTCACACGCGGTCGACGCGGCCGCGCCGGCCGCAGTCCTGTACGCGTTGGTGGCCGACACCACCCAGTGGCCGCTGCTCCTGCCGGACAGCATTCACGTGGAGCGTCTCGACTTCGACGGGACCACGGACCGGTACTTCCAGTGGGCCGTCGTCGACGGGATCCCGCAGCCGTCGCTGTGGCGGCGCACCCTGGACGCGCGACGCCGGCGCGTCGACTTCCACGCGGAACGCTCCGGGGCCCCCGTCACCACGACGGGCGGAAGCTGGCGGGTCGAGGAACTCGCCCCCGGCTGGTCCCGGCTGACGCTGGAGCAGGACGTGAGCGTCACGGCGGAACGGGCGGTGGACGCCGAACGGCTCCTCGCCTCCGCGCGGGCCGGTGCGCGCACCACGCTCGACCGGCTGCGGGCCGCCGCGGAGGGCTGGCGGCGACTCGACGGCGCGGCGTTGTCCTTCGAGGAGTCCGTACGCATCCAGGGACCGGCCGAACCGGTCTACGAGTTCCTGTACGGGGTGAGTTCCTGGCCCGGCCGGGTGCCGCACGTCGTCCGCGCCGAGGTCACCGAGGACAGCCCCGGCGTCCAGCACGCCACCGTCGTCAACCTGGCCGGGGACGGCTCCGCCTACACCACCGAGGCCGTACGGGTGTGCTTCCCGGCGGCCGGTCGGATCGTCTTCAAGCAGCTGCGGCCGCACGCCCTGCTGAGCGCGCACACCGGCGAATGGTCCGTCGAGCCCGACGCGACCGGCGTCACCGTGGTCGCCCGGCACGACGTCCTGCTGGACGAGCGGACGGTGGAGCGGGTCCTCGGCCCGGACGCCGACCTCGCGCGGGCGCGCCGGTTCGTCCGCGAGGCGCTCGGCGCCGAGAGCAGGGCCACGCTCGGGCCGGCGCAGCAGCACGCTCAGGAATCGGTCAGGTCGCTGCGATCGGTCTGACCCGGGCTGCCGCGCGGGCGCGTCGGCGGGCTCGGGGCGCGGGCGCGTCCCGGCTCCGCGCCTGCTCGGGCCCGCTTCCGGGGCGCCACCGCGGAGCGCCGTGCCCCGTGGTGTTCCGCGGTGTTCCGCCGTCGTGCCCCGCGGTGTTCCGCCGGACGGGGCGACAGGCCCTGGGGCCTGTCGCCAAACTCCCGGACGCCGCGAGGCAGCCCTCCGGGCGACGACGGGAGTTTGACGACCGCCCCTAGCCGCCGGCGTCGGCGCTCGAGGTGTCGAGGCCGGGCAGCAGGGCGGGTCGGGCGAGACAGGGCATGACCACCCGCCAGAACCCCGCCACCGTACGAGGGGAGAGCCACTGCGGATCGTCCCGTCCCAGGACCGCGAAACCGAAGGTGGCCGCCACCACCGAGGCGGCGACGCTGTGCCCGGACAGGCCGGGGACGAGGGCGCCCTCCTCCCGGGCCTCGGTGAGCAACCGGTGCACGTACGCGTGCCATTCCCCGAGCAGGGCGGACTCCGAGGCGTACGCGGGTTCCCGGGCGAGTTGGAGTCCGGTCCGCGCCACCACGTCGTACGCGAGCAGCCGGGCCAGGGCCTGCGTGCTGCCGGTCAGCGCCTGCAGGGCCGAGGTCCGCTCCGCGTACACCGTGCGGGCGGCGGCGCGCAGGCGCTGGGCCGCGGCGGCCTCGACGGCCGCGCCGACCGCCGCCTTGTTCTCGAAGTGGAAGTGGAGCGCGCCCGGGCTCACTCCCGCGCCGGCGCTGATCATGCTCAGCGTCGCGTCCGCGTACCCGCGCTGCCCGAACACGACCGCCGCTGA
The DNA here is from genome assembly GCF_024721315.2 of Streptomyces sp. Isolate_45. Taxonomy (GTDB): domain Bacteria; phylum Actinomycetota; class Actinomycetes; order Streptomycetales; family Streptomycetaceae; genus Streptomyces. The sequence continues at coordinate 11,645 of NZ_JANFAK020000083.1, read as the reverse complement.
TTCGATCAGTGCCCGACGGGTCCGGACAGCGCGTTCTTGTTTCATCACGGATGGCTCCTGTATCAGTTTCCTACCCATATTAAACCGTCCCGTTGGTATTGAGCGCGGGAGCAGGGGGTTCCAGTGGCCTGTTTGCTCAGGTTCAGTGGCCGCAGTTGACCCGATTTATTGGTTTTGTGGAGTCACTTGACGGCACTTACAGCCTTTGACAAACCGACGAAGCGGTTTGTATCTTCTTGACGTTGGCTCAACCGAGCTTGAGGGAGGGGGGCAGATGAACCAGCGTTCCTACGCTGTGCTGGAACCTCACACAGCCGCCGCGGGAGTGGGCGGAGGGTTCTCGCTTGCGGAGGGTCTGAGAGCACCACAGAACGGTCCGGCCCAGTCGGCACTGTGGCGGATCCTCATCGTTGAGAACGACGCCGTCGAGGCGGAGACCCTGGCGCGCGGACTGCGTCGCCATGGCCACGAGGTCGACATCGTCGCCACCGGGAGTGAGGCACTGCGCAGCTACGCCGACGCCGACCTGGTCCTCCTCGACCTCGAACTGCCGGACCTGGACGGTCTGGAGGTCTGCCGGGGGATCCGTGCGGCGCACGAGATCCCCGTGATCGCCGTCACCGGCCGGGGCAGCGAGTTGGACCGGGTGCTGGGCCTGCAGGCCGGCGCGGACGACTACCTCGCCAAGCCCTACGGCTTCCGCGAGCTGATGGCCCGGATGGAAGCGGTCATGCGCCGGTCACGGCCGTCACGTCCCGTCGCCGCCACCATCACCTGCGGGCCGCTGCGGATCGACGCGGGCACACGGGAGGTGACCCTGAACGGGGAGCCCGTGGAGACCACCCGCAAGGAGTTCGACATGCTCTACCTCCTCGCCTCCCATCCCGACACCGTCATCCCCCGCAAGATGCTGATGCAGCAGGTCTGGGGTGACTCCTGGTCCCGCCGCACCGTCGACACGCACGTCAGCACGCTGCGCAACAAGATCGGGGCGGGCTGGATCATCACGATCCGCGGAGTCGGTTTCCGCTTCGGCCAGGGCTGAACCGGACTCCCGACCCGGTAGGGGATTCCCGACCCGGTAGGGACGCCGGACTCCCGGGCCGGCAGGAGACGCGGAACCAGAACGCCCCCGCGGTGCGCGGGAGGACGACGACGTAGGGCCGAGGCGAGCCAAGGGGGACGGACATGACGGTGACGGCGCTGTGCCACGGGGAGGGTTGCCGCGGCGGCCGTGCCGACGGACGCGGCCGGCGGCGCACGGTCCAGGGCAGCCGACTGTGCCGGTCCTGCCGGGACCACTTCGAGGCGGGCCTGGCCGAACTGGCGCACCTCTACGAGGAGTGCGGGCGGGTGCTCGGCGGCGGAGCCCCGGGCAGCCTGCGCGAACGGACCACGGGCGGTGAGCATCCCGGTCTGCCCTTCAACGCGGCAGCGGCCGACGTGCGCGCCCGGATGGTGTCCGTACTCGGCTCCTGGAGCGGCCTGGTCGCGCAGCAGCGCGGCTGCGCCTCCCCGCCGCGCGCCGCCGCGGCGCTCGTCGCGTTCCTGCTGCGCAACGCCGACTGGCTCGCGGCCCATTCGGCGGCCGCCGAGGTCACCGAGGAGATAGCCCGGCTGGTCCGGGCGGGACGCCGCGCCGCCTTCCCCGACCCGACGCGCACCATCCGGCTCGGAGCCTGCCCCGAGCCCGACTGCCCGGGCGGGCTCGCCCTCGCCGTGCGCGCCGGGGCGCGCTCCGCCGGCCCGGTGATCGTGTGCGACGTCGACCCGGGCCACCGCTGGACGAGCGAACGCTGGAGCGACCTGAGCCGCTCGATGGAGCCGGCGCGCCCGGCCGGGATCGCCGCCCGCGCTGCTTCCGGTACCGCCGCCGTGGCGCCCGTCCCCACCGAACGCTGGCTGACGGCCGCGGACATCGCGCGCTTGTGGCACGCCCCGACGGGCACCGTCTACCGGCTGGCGAGCGAGGAACGGTGGCGCAGGCGCAACCGCGCGGGGCGCACGTACTACAGCGAGACCGATGTCCGCGCCTGCTTCAGCCGCCGGGCCGCGCGCAACTGACCCCGCCGCGCGGAAGCCACCCCGCGCGCGGAATCGCACACGGCGACACACGGAATCGCGCACGGCGACGCGCGGAAATCCGCACAGCGTTCGGTAGGGCCCGGATCGAGCGGTATGACCTGCGCTTGACCTTCGCTTGGCCGCGTTCCGACTCAGCGGACCAGCCCTTGTGGAACCTGACCGAGTCCTGAATCCGCCGCCATTGAATGCCCTCTCGTCTCCGAAGAACCTTGTAGTCAAGATCCGGTGCACTGTCTCCGGAGGCGAATTCGAGGAGACCTGATGGACGCCCCTGTGATCGTCGTCGGCGCGGGGCCGGCGGGCATGACGCTCGCCGGTGAACTGCGGCTGGCGGGAGTCGCCGTCGTCGTCCTGGAACGCCTGGAACGGCGTACGGGCGAATCACGCGGCCTCGGTTTCACCGCACGCACGCTGGAGACCTTCGACCAGCGCGGCCTCCTCGCCCGGTTCGGCGACGTGGAGACCAGCACGCTCGGTCACTTCGGCGGCCTGCCCCTCGACTTCGGGGTGCTCGACGGCGCCTGCCAGGCGGCCAAGACCGTGCCGCAGTCCGTCACCGAGACCCACCTGGAGGACTGGGCCACCGGCCTGGGCGCCGACATCCGCCGCGGCCACGAGGTCCTCTCCGTCCACGACGACGGGGACGGCGTCGACGTCGAGGTGCGCGGTCCCGACGGACGGCACACCCTGCGCGCCGCGCACCTGGTGGGGTGCGACGGCGGCCGCAGCACGGTGCGCAAGGCGGCCGGCTTCGACTTCCCCGGCACCGCGGCCACCATGGAGATGTACCTCGCCGACATCAAGGGCATCGAACTGAAGCCCCGCATGATCGGCGAGACCCTGCCGGGCGGCATGGTGATGGTCGGCCCGCTCCCCGGCGGCACCACCCGCATCGTCGTCTGCGAGCGCGGCACACCGCCGCGCCGGCGCGAGGGCCCGCCCTCCTTCGACGAGGTCGCCGCCGCCTGGCAGCGGCTGACCGGGGAGGACATATCGGCCGCCGAGCCGGTGTGGGTGAGCGCCTTCGGCGACGCGACCCGGCAGGTCACCGAGTACCGGCGCGGCCGGGTGATCCTGGCCGGCGACTCCGCGCACATCCACCTGCCCGCCGGGGGCCAGGGCATGAACACCGGCATCCAGGACTCGGTCAACCTCGGCTGGAAGCTCGCCGCGGTGGTGCGGGGCACGGCCCCGTCGAGCCTGCTCGACACCTACCACTCGGAGCGGCACGCGGTCGGTCGCCGGCTGCTGATGAACACCCGGGCCCAGGGACTGCTGTTCCTGAGCGGCGCGGAGGTGCAGCCGCTGCGGGACTCGCTGCGCGAGCTGATGGCGTACGACGACGTGGCCCGCCACCTCGCGGCCATGGTGAGCGGCCTGGAGATCTCCTACGAGGTGGGCGGGGGGAGCCATCCGCTGCTCGGCCGGCGCATGCCGCCCCTGCAACTGACGACCGGCTCCGGCGGCCTGACCTCCAGCACCGAACTGCTGCACCCCGCGCGCGGCGTCCTGCTCGACCTCGCGGACAACCCGCGGCTGCGTCGCCGCGCCGCCCCGTGGTCCGAGCGGGTCGACGTCGTCACCGCCCGGCCGTCCGCGCCGCCCGGAGCGGGCGGACCGGACGACACCACCACCGCCCTGCTGATCAGGCCGGACGGGTACGTGGCCTGGGCGGCGCCCGGCAGCCACCACGACCTGCCCATGGCGCTCGAACGCTGGTTCGGCGCTCCCTGACGGCCGGCAACCGGACCCGGCGTCCGCAACCGCACCCGCACTCGGGACGGCCCGCGGACCGGTACGCCCCGCCCGGTGAGCGCGAAGGCCGGTACGCCCGGCGCCCGGCAAGCCCGTAGCCCGGCAAGCCCGCGGCCCCGAACGCGGGAAGAGCGGCACCCCCCTGACGACCGGCGCATCCGGCGGTCGTGCGAGCACGTCACGAGGAGAGACCCACATGGCAACGCCGCAAGCAACGATCGCGCGGGCCCCCGCCGGGCCGGCCGCGGAACGCCGTGACATCGTCCGGGCCGCCCGCACCGTACTGGCCCGCGAGGGCTGGACGCGCTGCACCGCCGAGGCGACGGCCGTCGAGGCGGGCGTACGGGCGGGCACCGTGGAGCGGCACTTCCCGGACCAGGAACAGCTGCTGCTCAGCGTGCTGCTGGACAGCTCGGTCTCCGTCGCGGCCGCCCTCGCGTCGGTGGCCGAGAGCTACCTGGAGGAGATCACCGACCTGGAGCAGGACCTCATCGCGCTCGGCCGGGCCTGGCTCGCGCCGCTGGAGGCCTTCCGCGAACACTTCGCGATCGTCCGGCACATCAGCGCCGAGGTCAGCCGCCTTCCCGTCGAGGCGGTCCAGAAGTGGCAGGACGCGGGTCCCCGCCAGGCCCGCCGCGAGCTGGCCCGCCGGCTCCAGCGGGTCGCGGCCAAGGGGTTGCTCGACATCTCCGACGCCGACCAGGCGGCGGAACGTTTCATCCTGCTGGTCCCCTCCACCGTCGTCCAGCGCTCCTTCCTGGGCGCGCTGCCGCTGCCCGAGGCCGAGGCCGACGCACTGATCGCGGACGGCGTGGCCGACTTCATCCGCCTGTACCACGCCTGAAGCACGCACGCCCCTGACGGAAGCTCACGGAAGCTCACGGAAGCTCACGGAAGAGAGAGAACGGATGCAGCACAGCAATCTGATCGTGGCCCGGATGGACAGTATGTCGAAGGACCAAGTCGCCAGCCTGTTCGCCGAGTTCGACACCACCGACATGCCGGAGCGGATGGGAACCCTGCGACGCCGGCTGTTCATGTACAAGGGCCTCTACTTCCACCTCCAGGACTTCGCCACCGACGACGGCGGCCAGCGGATCCAGGACTCCCGTACGGACCCGCGTTTCATGAAGATCAGCCACGACCTGCTGCCGTTCATCCAGCCCTACGACCCGGCGACCTGGCGCACCCCCGCCGACGCCATGGCCACCCGCTTCTACGACTGGTCGGCGTCGTGATGACGCCCCGCCGGTCCGACACGAGGGGAGGGCAGCACCGGTGGCTCGCCGGGTAGTGATCACGGGGCTCGGCGTGCTGGCGCCGGGAGGCATCGGCACCAAGAACTTCTGGAGCCTGCTGAGCTCCGGACGTACGGCGACCCGGGGGATCACCCTCTTCGACCCGTCGCCGTTCCGCTCCAGGGTGGCCGCCGAAGCCGACTTCGACCCCGAACTGCACGGGCTGACTCCCCAGGAGATCAGCCGGATGGACCGCGCCGCCCAGTTCGGCGTCGTATCCGCGCGCGAGGCGCTCGCCGACAGCGGCCTCGACCTCGCCGGGTTCGACCCGCACCGCACGGGCGTCAGCATCGGCACCGCGGTGGGCGCCGTCGGCAGCCTCGACAGCGGATACCGCGTGGTCAGCGACGACGGCCGGCTCGCGGAGGTCGACCACACGTACGCGCCGCGCCACATGTACGACCACTTCGTGCCCAGCTCCTTCGCGACGGAGGTCGCCTGGGCCGTCGGAGCCGAAGGCCCGGCGACGGTGGTCTCCACCGGCTGTACCTCCGGCATCGACTCGGTGGCGCACGCCGTCGACCTGATCCGCGAGGGCACCGCCGACATCATGATCACCGGCGCGGCGGACGCCCCGATCACGCCGCTCACCATGGCGTGCTTCGACGCGATCAGGGCGACGACCTCGCTCAACGACGAGCCCGGGACGGCCTCGCGCCCCTTCGACGCCTCCCGCAAGGGATTCGTCCTCGGCGAGGGCGCCGCGGTGTTCGTCCTGGAGGAACTGGGGAGCGCGCGCCGCCGCGGCGCGCACGTCTACGCGGAGATCGCCGGCTACGCCTCCCGTTCCAGCGCCTTCCACATGACCGGCCTGCGCCCCGACGGCCGCGAGATGGCCGAGGCCATCACGGTCGCGCTGGACGAGGCCCGGCTGAACCCCGCCGACATCGACTACGTCAACGCGCACGGTTCGGGCACCAAGCAGAACGACCGGCACGAGACGGCCGCGTACAAGCTGGCCCTCGGACCGCACGCGTACCGCACCCCGGTCAGCTCGGTGAAGTCGATGATCGGGCACTCGCTCGGCTCCGTCGGCTCCATGGAGATCGCCGCCTCCGTCCTCGCGATGGAGCACCACGTGGTGCCCCCCACCGCGAACCTCCACACCCCCGACCCCGAGTGCGACCTCGACTACGTCCCGCTCGTCGCGCGGGAACACCGCACCGATGCCGTCCTGACCGTCGGCAGCGGATTCGGCGGGTTCCAGAGCGCGATGGTGCTGACCAGGCCCGACAGGAGGACCGCATGAGCGCCAGGACCCTGGTCACCGGCATCGGCGTGGCCGCCCCCACCGGCCTCGGCGTCGAGGACTTCTGGGCGGCGACCCGGATCGGCAAGAACGCCATCGGTCCCGTCACCCGCTTCGACGCCTCGTCGTACCCGGCGCGGCTGGCGGGGGAGATCCACGGCTTCGACGCCAAGGAACACCTCCCGGGCAGGCTCGTCCCGCAGACCGACCGGGTGACGCAGCTCGCCCTGGTCGCCGCCGACCACGCCTTCACGGACGCCGGGGTGACACCGGGCGACATCGACGCGTACGACATGGGCGTGGTCACCGCGGCCGGGTCCGGCGGGTTCGAGTTCGGCGAGAACGAGCTCCGCAAGCTCTGGGGCCAGGGCGCCAACCACGTCAGCGCCTACCAGTCCTTCGCCTGGTTCTACGCCGTCAACAGCGGTCAGATCTCCATCCGCAACGGACTGCGCGGCCCCACCGGGGTCCTCGTCGGCGACCAGGCGGGCGGCCTCGACGCCCTCGCCCACGCCCGGCGCCAACTCCGCAAGGGCAGCAAGCTGATCGCCACCGGCGGCTTCGACGCCTCGGTCTGCCCGCTGGGCTGGGCAGCGCACCTCGCCGGCGGAACGATGTCCACCGCCACCGACCCCGACAGCGCCTACCTGCCCTTCGACGCGGCCGCCGCCGGCTACGTACCGGGGGAGGGCGGCGCCCTCCTCGTCCTGGAGGACGAGGACAGCGCCCTGGCCCGCGGCGCACGGACCGTCTACGGCGAACTCGCGGGCTACGGCGCCACGATCGACCCCCGGCCGGGCAGCGGACGCGAGCCCGGACTGCGCCGAGCCCTGGAAACGGCCCTCGCCGACGCCGCCTGCCACCCGGCCGAGGTGGACGTCGTCTTCGCCGACGCGGCGGGCACACCCGCACTCGACCGGCAGGAGGCGGAAGCCATCACCGCGGTCTTCGGGCCGCGCGGCGTGCCGGTCACCGCTCCCAAGACGATGACGGGACGACTCAACGCGGGCGGCGCGCCGGTCGACGTGGTCTCGGCCGTCCTGGCCATGCGGGAGGGCCTCATCCCGCCGACCACCAACGTCGAGCTGTCCCCCGCACACGACCTCGACCTGGTGGCCTCCCGGCCGCGGACCGCCTCGGTGCGCACCGCGGTCGTCCTCGCCCGCGGCCGCGGAGGCTTCAACTCCGCCGTCGTGGTGCGCGCCGTCGACTGACGGCCCACGAAACGGCGTCCGTCGACGTCGCCATTCCCTGGCGGCGGCGGGCGTTCGACGTGCCCCGCGGCCGGAATCCGCCGGCCGCGGCATACAGATGAAGGGATCCATAGTGTCCAAGCAGGAATTCACCTTTGAGGACCTCAAGCGCATCCTCCTGGAGGGCGCCGGCGCCGACGAGGGCGTCGACCTCGACGGCGACATCCTCGACAGCGACTTCGAGACGCTGGGCTACGAGTCGCTCGCGCTCCTGGAGACCGGCGGCCGGATCGAGCGCGAGTTCGGCGTCACCCTCGACGACGACGTCTTCAGCGACCACACCACGCCGCGTTCCCTGGTCGCGGCCATCAACGAGAGCCTCCAGGCCCTCGTCGACGCCTAGACCGTGCCGTCGAAGTCCCGACCTCCGGGCGGCCGACGCCGCTTCGACGACGCTGCCCAGGCAGTGCCGTCGAAGTGCCGGCCGCCCGGCGGATCCGGCCCCGTCCCGCGGACGGCGGCCGGCAGCACTTCGAAGGCGTTCCCCGGCCGCGGCCCGGGCGGCGCGGGCCGGCCGACGCTGCGACGAAGCACGTCGGACCCGGCCCGCGCGGCCCGGGCCGCCCTCCGGTCGCGCGGCGGTCCGCCGACCCCGAAACCTTCCGAGTCCCAAGGAGTCATCAGCATGTCGCAGCCCGGCCTGCGCGAGGTGGAGCACGAGATCACGATCTCGGCCCCGGCCGCCGCCGTATACCGCCTGATCGCCGAGGTCAGGAACTGGCCCCGGATCTTCCCGCCGACCATCTACGTCGACCAGACCCCCGACGGGCCCCACCAGGAACGCATCCGGATATGGGCCACGGCCAACGGTGAGCCGAAGAACTGGACCTCGCGCCGCACCCTGGACCCCGAGGGCCTCGTCATCACCTTCCGCCAGGAGATCCCCGCGCCCCCGATCGCGGCCATGGGCGGCACCTGGATCATCGAGCCGCTGGGCGAGGACAGCTCCCGCGTACGGCTCCTGCACGACTACCGGGCCGTCGACGACGACCCGGCCGGCCTGGCCTGGATCGACGAGGCCGTCGACCGCAACTCCCGCACCGAACTCGCCGCGCTGAAGACCAACGTCGAGCTCGCGCACGCCGCCGAGGACCTCACCTTCTCCTTCGAGGACACCGTCCGGATCGACGGCAGCGCCAAGGACGTCTTCGACTTCGTCAACCGTGCCGACCTGTGGCCCGAGCGGCTGCCCCACGTGGCCGTCGTCCGCCTCACCGAGGACACCCCCGGCCTCCAGGAACTGGAGATGGACACCACCCACTCCAAGGACGGCGCCACCCACACCACCAAGTCCTACCGGGTGACCTTCCCCCACGAGAAGATCGCCTACAAGCAGACGGTCCTGCCCGCCCTGATGACGCTGCACACGGGCTACTGGACGTTCGCCGAGGACGACCACGGCGTCGCCGCGTCCTCCCAGCACACCGTCACCATCAACACCGACAACATCGCCAAGGTCCTCGGCGAACAGGCCACCGTCGAGGACGCCAAGGAGTTCGTCCGCAACGCCCTCAGCACCAACAGCCGCGCCACCCTCGGCCACGCCAAGCGCTACGCCGAGCAGGGCGGGCGGGCCGAGCGGGCCGGGCACGCAGAGAACAAGGCCTGATCATGTCTGGGGACTACACCGACACCCAGGTGATCGTGGTCGGCGCGGGCCCCGTCGGGCTGCTGCTCGCCGGGGAACTGCGGCTGGCGGGCGTGGACGTGGTGGTCCTCGACAAGCTCACCGCACCCACCACCGAATCGCGCGCGTCCACGCTGCACGCCCGCACCATGGAGATCCTCGACAGCCGGGGCCTGCTCGACGCGCTCGGCGACATCCCGAACGACCCCGCCGGCCACTTCGGGGGGATCGCCTTCGGACTCGACCTTCCCGGCCCCTACCCGGGGCAGTGGAAGGTCCCGCAGACCCGCCTGGAGGAAGTCCTCGGGCAGTGGGCGGCCGACCTCGGCGCCGACGTCCGGCGCGCCCACGAGGTCACCGGCCTGACCACGACCGGCGACCGCGTCGTCGTCGAGGCGCAGGGCCCCGACGGGACGTCCGTGCGGCTGCGGGCCGCGTACGCGGTCGGTTGCGACGGCGAGAACAGCGCCGTGCGCCGGCTGGGCGGCTTCGAGTTCCCCGGCACCGACGCGGGCCGCGAGCTGCTGCGCGCGGACGTGAGCGGCATCGACATCCCCGGCCGCCGCTTCGAGCGGCTGCCGGGCGGACTCGCCATCGCCGCCAGGCGCCCCGACGGGGTGACCCGGGTCATGGTCCACGAGTTCGGGGCCGCCCCCCGGCGCGGGCAACCCTCCTTCGAGGAGCTCGCCGACACCTGGAAGCGCATCACCGGCGAGGACATCGGCGGCGGCACCCCGCTGTGGGTGAACTCCTTCGGCGACGCCTCCCGGCAGGCCGCCGACTACCGTCGGGGCCGGCTGCTGCTCGCCGGTGACGCGGCGCACCAGCAGATGCCGATCGGCGGCCAGGCCCTCAACCTCGGGCTCCAGGACGCCTTCAACCTCGGCTGGAAGCTCGCCGCCACGGTCGCCGGGCGGGCCGCGGACACGCTCCTCGACAGCTACCACGAGGAACGCCACACCGTCGGCCAGGCCGTCCGGAGCAACGTCCGGACCCAGGCACTGCTGCTGCTCGGCGGCGGCGAGGTCGACGCGATCCGGGAGGTCTTCGCCGAACTGACCGGCCACGAGGACGTACGGGCCCACCTGGCCGGGATGATCTCGGGACTGGACGTCCGCTACGAGGTCTCCGCGGGCGGCGCCGACCCGCTGCTCGGCCTGCGGCTCCCGCAGACCGGCGCGATGGCCGCGGCCGGCGCCACCACCACCTTCGAGCTGCTGCGCCCGGGGCGCGGACTGTTGCTCCTCGCACCGGGCGACGAGGCCCGGCGCGGCGAACTGCGCGCCGCGGCCGAGCCCTGGACGGACCGGCTGACCGTGGCGACCGCCACCCCGACGGAGGGCGCCGCGCCGGTGGCCCTGCTGGTACGGCCGGACGGGCACGTGGTGTGGGCGGACGCGGCGGACGCGGCGGACGGATCGGACGCGTCGCGGGGCGGGGAGCTCACGACCGCCCTGGAGCGCTGGTTCGGGCCGGTCCGGTCCCCCCAGCGGGACGCCGCCCGCCGCGAACCGGTGGCGGTGGCCCGGGCCGCGCCGGCGGCGAGGGAACGGAGGAGCGGTATGGACAGGCTCACGGGCAGGACCGCGCTGGTCACCGGATCGAGCCGGGGCATGGGGCGGGCGGCCGCCGTACGGCTCGCGGAGGAGGGCGCGCTCGTCGCCGTCCACTACACCCGGGACGAGGAGGCAGCCCGGTCCGTCGTCGCCGAGGTCGAACGGGACGGCGGGCGCGCCTTCGCCGTACGGGCCGAGCTGGGGGTCCGGGGAGACGCGGACGCCCTGTTCGAGGCCCTGGAACGGGACCTGCTGGACCGCACCGGCAGCACCGACCTCCACATCCTCGTCAACAACGCGGGGGTGATGGGCGGCGTCGGCCCCGCCGACATCACGCCCGACCAGTTCGACCGGATCTTCGCGGTGAACGCCAAGGCCCCGTTCTTCCTGATCCAGCGGGCGCTGCGGAACATGCCGGACGGCGGCCGGATCATCAACATCTCCTCCGGCCTGACCCGGTTCGCGAACCCGGACGAGATCGCCTACGCGATGAGCAAGGGGGCGCTCGAACAGCTCGCCCTGCACTTCGCGAAGGCGCTGGGTCCGCGACGCATCACCATCAACTCGGTGGCGCCCGGCATCACCCGCAACGACAACCCGGTCTTCGACGTCCCCGAGGCCGTCGAGCAGATGGCGGCGCTGTCCACCTTCAACCGGGTGGGCGAGCCGGAGGACGTCGCCGACGTGGTGGCGTTCCTCGCGACCGACGAGGCGCGCTGGATCACCGGCTCCTTCGTCGACGCCACCGGCGGCACCCTGCTCGGCTGAGCGGGCCGCGCGAAGGCCCCCGTACCCGCCGGCGCACACCCCGCGCCGCGCCGG
>NZ_JANFAK020000082.1 GCF_024721315.2 Streptomyces sp. Isolate_45 | reverse complement strand
CCCCCCCCCCCCCCCCCCCCCCCCCCCCCCCCCCCCCCCCCCCCCCCCCCCCCGCCCCCCCCCCCCCCCCCCCCCCCGGTCGGGCCGACGGGTCAGCGCGTCTGCTCGTCCGTCGGGAGAGCCTGCTCCGTACGTATCGCGGAGGGGGGCCTCGAGCCGGTAGCGGCTGTAGATCCGCGCGAAGTTGTGGGAGGAGGAGAACCCGCAGGTGCCCGATGGTGGTGACACTCGCACCGGGCTCCGCGGCCAGCCACTCCCGGGCACGCTCGATCTTTCGACGCAGGAGGTAGTCCTTGGGACTGGTGCCGGTCGCAGCACGTACCAGTCCGACTCGTGGATGAGGAGGCCGAAGGCACGCCGCAGCCCAGCGCAGACCCGGTCCGAAGCCGTCCAGACGCTCGGCCCGGCCGGGTCCGACAGCAAGGCCGTGGCCCGGTCGGATCCACCGCCAGGGAGTACGGGTTCGGGCACGCTTCGGACAGTCGCTAGGGGAACGACGGGTACGGGGCGGCAGGCCGCCGGCCAGGTGCGGCCCCACCCGGACCGGGCCTCGGTGCGAAGCGGCGACACCTCGGCCCGGCCGCCGGTGGGCGGGCCGGGCCGAGGTCTTGCACGAGGTGGGAGCGGTCGGGACGCGGGGGATTGGGGAGGCCTTCGCGCCGGGCCCCGGCCGGCCTGCGGATCAGCCGCGGCCACCGCTCGGGTCGGCCTGCCTCAGCAGGCCAGCTGCGGTGCGGCCCAGTCCGCGTGGTCCCAGGCCGTGCCGTCGCCGCCGTCGGTGACCACCAGGCGCAGTTCGAGCGCGCCGGTCAGGTCCGCCGTCAGCCTCCTCGCCTGGTCCCGATAGGTGAGCGGGCCGCTGTCGGCAGCCTTGCTGCCGTCCTTCCAGATCTGGAACACCACGGAACCCCCGGCCTTGGCCTCGTCGTCCACGCCCACATCGGTGCGGAGCGCGGTGCAGTCGCCGCCGAGGTAGTACGTGATCTCGCTGCGGGCGTGGACCCCGAGCCCCTTGGCGTAGGCGGCTCCCTGGACGGTGAGCGGGCGGCCGTCGGCGGCGCCGGTCCCTCCGTTGCTGCGGTTGCGCTCGACGGGGCCCCAGCCGTTGGTGGCGGCGGACCAAGCCAGGTCGCCCAGCTGGTGGGTGCCGGCCCCCGGACCGGCGCCGCAGGCCAGCCCGGGGTCGGCCCAGTCCGCGTGGTCGTGGCCGATCCCGTCGCCGGCGGCGGTGACCACCAGGCGCAGGGTAGCCGCGCCGGCCAAGTCCGCCGTGAGCCGCTTGGCCGGGTCGCGGCCAGTCAGAACGCCGCTGTCGGCGACCTTGGTGCCGTCCTTCCAGATCTGGAAGACGACGGAGCCGCGCCCGTTCACCTCGTCGTCCACCCCCACGTCCACGGTGATGTTCCGGCAGGTGCCGCCGAGGCGGTAGGAGATGTCGCTGCCGGCATGCACGCCCAGACCCCGGCCGTAGACGGTTCCCCGAACGGTGAGCGGGCGGCCGTCGGCGGTGCCGGTCTCGCCGTTGCTGCGGTCGTGCTCGACGGGGCCCCAGCCGTTGGTGGCGGCGGCCCAGGCCAGGTCGCCGAGCCGGTTCATCCCGGCCTTCGGCGCACCACCGGCGGTGACCCGGAGCATCACGGTGCCGTGCGGGGGCACGGTGGCGCTGATGGCACCGGCCGTGGTGCTGATCTGCTTGGTCCACAGGTCTCTGACGGTGTACGAGGGTGCCCCGGCGAGACCGGCCGCCTGGGCGGTGGTGGAGATGGTGGCGGCGGTGGTGCCCTCGTTGGTCAGGGTGACCGAACGGCTGCCGTCCGCCAGGGGCTTGGACATCACGACCTTGTCGGCCGCTGAGGAGACCACGGTGCCCTGTCGGCCGAGCGGGTCCTGGTCGACGGCTATGACGTCCCTGTTCGTCAGGATGTCGAAGGTCGCGGCGCTCGCGGTCCGCAGATCGGTTCCGATCAGCAGCGGGGCGGCCATCTGGGCCCAGAGGCTGAAATGGGTGCGGTACTCGGTGTCGGTCATGCCGCCGTTGCCGACCTCCAGCATGTCCGGGTCGTTCCAGGCGCCGGGCTTCGCAGCGGCGGCGAACTGCTGGTTGCGGTGAGCGATCCTGATCATGGTGGCCCAGGTGTCGTTGATGTCACCGGTGGTGCGCCAGGCGTTCCCGACCGGTGACGCCCAGTTCCACGGCTGGTTGGCGCCCCACTCGCAGATGCTGAACAGGATCGGCCGACCGGTGGCTTTGAGCGCGTCGCGCATGGTCGTGTAGCGGAGTTTGGCGTCCACGCCCTGGTTGTTGCAGTTGTCGTACTTGAGGTAGTCCACGCCCCAGGAAGCCCAGAGATTGGCGTCCCGCTGTTCGTGGCCGAGTCCGCCGGGGAATCCCAGGGGGTCGCAGGTCTTGGTGCCGGCGCTGGAGTAGATGCCGAACTTCAGGCCCTTGGCGTGCACGTAGTCGGCGACGGCCTTGATGCCGTTGGGGAACCGCACCGGGTCGGGCACCAGGTTGCCGGAGGCGTCGCGGGCGGGAAGTGCCCAGCAGTCGTCGAGGTTGACGTACTGGTAGCCGGCCTCCTTGAGGCCCTTGCTGACGAAGAGGTCGGCGATGCCTTTGACCATCGCTTCGTTGAACTCGGCCCGGCAGTGGGTGGAGTTCCAGTTGTTGAAGCCCATCGGCGGGGTGAGAGCGAGGCCGTTGTCCAAGGCCAGCGCCGGTGGTGCGACCGCCAGCTGGACGGTCGCGGTCAGCGCCGCGCCGCCGGCCAGCAGCGCGAACGAGGTGAGCGCCGAGAGCGATCTGCGGAGCCAGGACGTTGTGCGGGACGGCATGGGGCATCTCCTGTGGGTCGGCGGTGCTGTGGGAAACAGTGGTGGGACAGCTGTCGGGGGCAGGCGCACCTGCTGCCGCAGCGGAAACCGGGGTGCTCCTCGGCGAGTGGGGGCGGTCGGCGAGCCGAAGGCTCGGGCGGCCAACGTGGGGGGGCTTCCGTAGCCCGGAGGCGGGCGACGGGCGGGGCCGCCCGTCGCCGGGGCCAGGACACGATTGCTCCGGGTTCCCCCCGGCCCACCGACCGTCGAAGGCGGTCGGCGGGAGCAGAGGCCGCCGGGTCAGAGGGTGGGCACGGAGACCGCGGTGGCGGGAACGGTCCGGAAGGTCGTGCGGCCGGCGGTGAGTCCGGCAGCTGTGGCGGTGACGGTGACGCTCCCGGCCTGGTGGGTCGAGCGGATCAGGGCTGCCGCGATTCCGGCCTGGACGGGTACCGGGTTGGCCCCGATGGTGGAAGTGCCGACGAGTCGGCCGGCGCCGCTGACCGCGAAGGTGACCCGCTCCCCGGTGACCGGGGAGATGGTGCCGGCCGCATCGACGATCGAGGCCCGCACGACGGCGAACTCGACCCCATCGGCCACCAGCCTTCCTTCGGGCAGGTCGACGTCGACGACGAGCTGCTCGGCCCGGCCGGGGGTGCGGACGGTGTGCGAGGCGACCACGCGTCCGCCGATCACCCCGTCGGCGCGCAGGGCGCCGGGGGCATGGCCGCCGGGGACGGCGAAGGTGAAGGGCGGGTGAGGGATGTGGGCTGTCCAGGGGCCGCTGTCGGGCGAGCGCTCCTCCAGCAGGGTGTCGTCGAGGAAGAGGCGGATGCGGTCGCAGTTGGAGAAGACCTTGATCTGCTCGGGCACCCGGGTGGTGGAGGTGACTTCGGCGCCGACCAGGGAGACCCAGGTGTCGGCGCTCGCGGGGTTCTTGCGGCCGGTCACCCGCAGCGTCAGGGTGTGGTCGCCCTGGACGAGTGGGGGACTGGTCCAGACGGTGCGGTCGTCGACGAAGGCGGGACTGTAGTAGTCGACGTCGACCTCCGGGCCGCCGTCGACGGAGACCGCACCGATGCCGTTGAGGTGGTTGACGGTGCCGTGCAGCCTGATCCGGTTGCCACGGAACCTCAGCGTGACACGGTTGCCGAGGGTGTTGGTGAAGGCGTTTCGCTGGCCGATGGACCGCCAGAAGCCGGTGTAGGTGAACTGGCCGAGACGGGTTCCCTGGGTACCGTTGGTGTACGGGCTGCGCCACCAGTGCGCGATGTGAACCATCGGCCCGGAGTCCACGTCGGTTCGGACGAGGGCCGGGTCGCGCTGGGACTGGTAGAAGTAGTGGACGAACTTGGGGATGCGGAAGAGGTCGACCAGGCCGGAGTAGCAGGTCCGCTGGTTGAGCCCGCGGTTGTAGTCGACCGCCGACCAGGTTGCGATGCCGGCGAGGGTGGCACCGGGCCAGCGCCCGGGTACGAGGAGCTCGCTGTAGGACTGCTGCTTGTTGGCCGCGGCCAGCAGCATGGCCTCCTGGCCGTCGGCTCTGGTGGACCGCGAGGTGCTGTTCTCGCCGCCGAAGCTCCAGTCGCCGTACTCCCGGAAGATCAGGGCGGCGGGCCCGTCGGTGGGGGTGTGCGCGTTCTGCACGTCGAAGATGGTGCCGGTGTTGGTGGTGTTGCCGCCGTAGGCAAAGCCCTGGCCGCCGGGGTACTCGGCATGGGTGATCGCCACCTGCTGGCGGGAGTAGTCGTCGGGCACCGCGGTCTCGTTGAGCGAGACCTCCCACAGGACGACGCTGGGGTGATTGCGGTCGCGTCTGATCATGATGCGGGTGTCGTTGTACGAGTTCTCCCGGAACTTCGGGTCGGCGTTCCAGTACTGCCAGCCGGGGATGGAGTCCATGACCATCAGGCCGAGTTCGTCGCAGGCGTCGAGGAACGCCGGGTGCGGCTGGTAGTGGCCGGAGCGGACGAAGTTGGCGCCGCTCTCCTTGATCAGCCGGGCGTCCCTGCGCTGCTGCGCGGCCGGCGCGGCGAAGCCGACGTAGGGGTACTCCTGGTGGCCGCGGTTGGTGCCGTTGATCAGCAGCGGTCGGCCGTTGAGGGCGAATCCCTCGGTCTTCGTCCAGGCGAGGGTGCGGATGCCGAACCGGGTGGTGACGCGGTCGACCGCGATGCCCGCGCGGTGGATCTCGGTGTGGAGCGCGTACAGGGCCGGGCTGTCGGGTGACCAGAGAGCCGGCGCCGCGACGGTCAGAGTCTGGGTGACGGTACGGTCCCCGCCGCCCGGCACGGTAGTCGTGGCGGTGGCCGTCGCCACCACCCGGCCGGACGCGTCGACGATCGTGGAGACCACGGCGGCTTCCGCGGCCGCCGCCGCGTCGTTGCGCACATCCGTCGTGACCGCGACAGACGCCGAGGCCGGCGTCACCACCGGAGTCGTCACGAACACCCCGCCGCCCGCGACCTTGCCCGCGAAGACCGGATCGCTGACGTGCAGTGGGTCGACGACCGTCAGGGTCACCTCGCGGTAGAGGCCGCCGAGGTAGTCGAAGTCCATCCCTGCCTGCGGCTTGCCGGGTGGGACCAGCGGGTTGTCGGTGTTGTCCAGCCGTACGGCCAGGACGTTCTCGGCCCCGATCACCAGCCGGTCGGTGATGTCGAAGACGAACGGAGTGAACCCGCCCTGGTGCTCGCCCAGCAGCGCACCGTTGAGCCAGACCCGGGTGACCTGCATCGCGCCTTCGAACCGGACGAACACCCGGCGCCCCCGGTACGCCGGGTCTGCGACGAAGTGCCGCCGGTACCAAGCGATTCCGCGGTAGTTGCGGCCGCCGACGTCGACCGGTTCCAGCCGCACCGCGTGCGGCACGTCGACCGTCTCCCACTGGCCGTCGGTGAAGTCGGGCCGTTCCGCTCCCGCCGCATCGCCGCGCTTGAAGCGCCAGCCGTTGTTGAGGCCGAGCTCCGCGCGCGGGCTCGGCGCGGCCTCGAACTGCTGATGGTCGGCCGGGGAGGCCGGTGCAGCGGCGGCCGGTGTTGTCGAGAGCCCCAGCAGCACGGGCGTCGCAGCGGCGGCGGACAGGATCAGGAAGTGCCGTCTGTCGAAGGGGTCGGACATGGTGGTCCTCCTTGCTCCGGCGTTGCCGCCGATGTCGTCGTGCGGATGTGGGGATTGACGCACAGGGCGTTCGAGGGCCCGTTCGTACAGCGGCTTGCCGAACGGGGCTCCGGACGACCGGTGGCGGTCGGTGCGGCTGCTCGGACGACCGAGGGCGGTCGGGCAGGGGAATCACCGGCGACAACTACACGGCACCGGGTTGCGGGCCGCCGTTGCCGGCTGCGGCAAGCGCCCGGGGCTGCCGAAGCGCGGCCCGCGAGGAAGCACCCGGTGGGCGCACGTCGGCCCGGTAGGGCGGCGGCTCGGCCCGGGTGCGGTCGGCGGCGGAGCGATACCCGCGGGTCTGCCCGGACCGGATCGTCCGGGAAGACCCGCGGCACTCTCGACATGCGCCGTGAACGTGGTGCGTGTGCTGCCTCATCGCCGCGGGCGGGGCCGCGGCGACGGGTCGGCGGGGACATCGGCGGGTCGTGCCGATCCCATGCCGAGAAGTAGCGAGGAGTGGGGAGTGGATCCGACGTGGTGCGAGCGGAGCCCGCCACGGCGGGTGGTGAGGCGGTCCTGGATCACGGCGCCAGCAGCGGGGCCGGAGAACTGTGGCAGCAGGATTGCTCCGGCGGAAATGGGCGGGACGGCCTGTCGGATGACCCCGCCCGATGTGCTACCAGGCCTGACGATACGTCAAGTCAGTGCGGGTGATCCGGGTTGGTGGTGACGAACGTAGCACCGCGGGCAGTGGTGCGGAAGGAGCGTGTTCGACTCCGATGTCCTCTCGCTGGCGCTCTGCCCGTCGACACGGGTGTGGCCGAGAACCCTCATGGGCGAGGTGTCCGTGCAGGTGGGGGCGGTGGTAGGCCGGTTCGCCGTGCGGTGCGGCGTCCAGGGAGAGGCGGCCGGCTGTTAGGTTGTCGCAACCAATGGTCTAGACCTCGCGTGACTCGTGGATCATCACGGTCGACCGTGATCCCCGCCCCTGATGGCTTCGCGGGGCGGCGCCCTTGACCCGGTCTCGACAGTGGCGTCCTGACGCGATGTCGCCGCGCACTGACTGATCCGCACTTGATCTAGAAGCGATCGAATGATCGGAATCGGATCACGGAGGGTCATATGAGCAATATCTCTTGACTTGATCAGTCGCCAGGCCTACGTTTTTGCTCCCCACCAGTCAGGAGTGCAGCCGTGACGAACACCGTCCTCAGGGCCCGAACTGTCCAGCCGGCATGCGTCGATCCCCCACGCTCTCCACGTCCGTACCGCTGACCAGCGGTCAAGCGGGCACGAAACCGCTCGACTTCGATCTGCCCGGACGGGCCGTCAGAGGCATTTCCCTACCGCTGTTTTGACCCGGCAGGGGTGGTTGTGCCTGCGTCCGGCGGACCGTGGCCCGAGCGGGGCTCCCTCCGGGCGGGGGCGACACGTGGCAGCGTGGCCTCGACGCGAACGGGCCCTTGATGTGGATTCCGAAGCAGAGTCTCATATCCCCGCCGCGTTTGAACCTGTTCGCATTTGGTGCTTCGCGTTGGATTCGAATCCGCCTTCGGCGTGAGTCCGACGTTGAACAGCACTCGACCTCTCCAGGGTCCGCGGTCCTGCCTTGCA
Organism: Streptomyces sp. Isolate_45; assembly: GCF_024721315.2. Taxonomy (GTDB): domain Bacteria; phylum Actinomycetota; class Actinomycetes; order Streptomycetales; family Streptomycetaceae; genus Streptomyces. The sequence continues at coordinate 31,010 of NZ_JANFAK020000082.1, read as the reverse complement.
CCCCTGAACCTGTGTCCCGCATCCGGTTCCGCCCTCGTCGGCGGGTGCGGTTTCGAAGGAGATCCCCATGTTTCGTTCCGTTGGTGGCACCGGCCGTACCCCCGCCGCAGCGAGTCTGCTGCTCGCTCTCGGTCTGACCGCCGCGTGCTCGACCGGCCAGGAGGCCTCTTCCGGGGGTGACGCCCCGGTGGCGAAGGTCGAGGGCAAGATCTCGATGACCTATCTGCAGAAGCAGGGCGACCAGGAGTACTTCGTCGGCGAGGCCGCCGGGGCGAAGGCCAAGGCCGCGGAGCTGGGCGTCGACCTGAAGGTGGTGAACCTCGGCAACGACGCCAACAAGACGATCAGCGAGGTCCAGGCCGCGGTCGCGCAGGCGTCCAAGGGCCTGATCATCGTCGTGCCGGACCCGGCGGTCGGGCCGCAGGTCGTGCAGGCCGCGAAGGACGCGAAGGTGGCGCTGCTGACCTCGGACGACCAGATCTGCAGCAACGGTCCGGACCCGTCGGTCTGCGCCAAGGACAACCTCGTCCCCCGCATCGGCTTCTCCGGCGCGCAGATGGGTGGCGAGGTCGGCAAGCGCGCGGCGGAGGAGTTCAAGAAGGCCGACTGGAACCCGGCGGAGACCCGCACGATCTCGGCGTGGAAGCAGGACGTCACGGTCTGCGGCGACCGGGTGAAGGCGGCGAAGGAGGCGTTCGGCGCGGTCGCGCCGGGTGTCCAGAACATCGACGTGGCCACCGACAACACGCCGACCGGCGCCCAGGACAAGATCGCCGCGACGGTCACCGCCAACCCGGGTGTGAAGAACTGGGTGGTGTGGGGCTGCAACGACGAGAACGTGCAGGGCGGCGTCACGGCGCTGGAGAACGCAGGCATCGGCGCGGACCGCGTCATCGGCGTGGGTCTGGGCGCGTATCTGGCGTGCAAGAACTGGGGCTCCGGCAAGCCGTCGGGCATGAAGGCCGCGCTGTTCATCAACGGCAAGGACGTCGGCGCGCTGGCCGTCCAGACCATGTACGACAAGCTCAAGAACGGCACGGAGTTCCCGAAGGAGGCGTTCGCCCCGACCACCATGGTCGACGCGACCACCTGGAAGTCCGCCGGCGTCACCTGCAGCTGACCCCCCTCCCCGAATCTCCTCCGGCCCCGGCTACCCGCATCGCCTGGGCTGGAGGCACCACCCGCTCGCGCCGGCGCGAGCGGGCCCGCCTGCCACGACTCCGACCTCCCTTCGACTGACGTCCTCTCGACCCGTCGGACCCTCCCGTACGACCGAAGGCGACCACGATGAGCAGACCTCGCGACACGAGTCCGAACCCCCGACCGCCCGCCGCCCCGCATTCCATCGGCAGCGCCGGTGTACGGGACCTCTACAAGCGGTTCGGCGCGGTGCGGGCCCTGGAGGGCGTCACCCTCGACTTCCCGGCCGGTCAGGTCACCGCCCTCATGGGGGAGAACGGCGCAGGGAAGTCCACTCTGCTGAAGATCCTCACCGGTGACCATCAGCCGAGCTCAGGAAATGTACTGATGGCCGGTCAGGCAGTTCGATTTGCGGCGCCGACCGAGGCCCGCCGGGCTGGCATCTGGATCATTCCGCAGGAGCCGGAGATCATCCCGCACGTCTCGGTCGCCGAGAACGTCTACGCCGGCTCCCTGCCCCGCAGAGCCGGGCGGCGCCTGGACAGGGCCGAGCTGCGCCGACGGATCACCGAGGACCTGGAGCGCCTGGGCTTCGACAAGGTCCTGGACCCGGACCTGCTCGGCTCGCAGCTCACTCCCGCGCAGCGCCAACTGGTGGAGATCCTGCGAGCGCTGACCGGCGAAGCGAAGCTGATCGCCTTCGACGAGCCGACCTCCTCGCTGTCCGAGTGCGAGGTCGACGCCCTGTTCGCCCTCATCCGGCGGCTGCGCGACGACGGCATCGCCGTCGTCTACGTCTCGCACCGGATGCAGGAGATCTTCCAACTCGCCGACCGTATAGCCGTCCTGCGTGATGGCGCGCTCGTCGGCGTGCAGGACGCGGCCACCACCACCGAGGGCGACCTGGTGCGGCTGATGGTGGGCCGCGACCTGTCCGCCATGTTCACCCGCAAACGCGTCGTCACCGGCCGACTGGTCCTGGACGTGCGCGCCGTCACCACCGACCACGTCACCGGTGTCGACCTGCAGATCCACGCCGGCGAGGTCGTCGGCCTGGCCGGGCTGATCGGCGCCGGACGCTCCGAACTCGCCCTCGCCCTCGCGGGCGACCGGCCGATCCGCTCCGGCAGCGTCACCCTCGACGGCCGCTCCCTGCGATCGGGCAGCCCCGGCGACGCGATCCGCGCCGGCCTCGGTCTCGCCCCCGAGGACCGCAAGGCGCAGGCTCTGTTCCTGCACCGCTCGATCCGCGACAACACCTCCACGGTCGTCCTGGAACGCCTGCGCCGCTTCCGGTTCGTACGCCGCAGTGCGGAGCGGGCCCTCGCGCAGGAGTTCACCGACCGGCTGCGGGTGCGCACCCCCTCCATCGAGCACGAGGTCCGCAAACTCTCCGGCGGCAACCAACAGAAGGTCGTCCTCGCCCGCTGGCTCGCCCGCAGACCCAAGGTCCTCATCCTCGACGAGCCGACCCGCGGCATCGACGTCGGTGCGAAGGCCGAGATCTACCGGATCATCGCCGTCCTCGCCGCCGAAGGCGTCGCCGTCCTGGTCATCTCCTCCGAACTGCCCGAGGTCCTCGGCCTCGCCGACCGTGTCGTCGTCATGCAGAGCGGCCGCATCACCGGCGAACTCACCCGCGACCAGGCCACCGAGGAAGCCGTCCTCAACCTAGCCATGGCCGACGACATCGCCGCCCTCACTTCTGGAGCACCTTCATGAGCACCACCACCAAGACCCCCGTGGCAGAGGGGACACGCCACAGCACCGACCGGGACAGGTTCGCGGTTCTGGCCTCCGTCGGAGGCCAGAACCTGAGCCTCATCGGCGCCCTCGTGGTGGTCCTGGCCCTGTTCGGCGCCCTGAACGACAACTTCCTCAGCCTCGGCAACATGCAGGTCATCGCCGAAGCCGCCACCATCACTGGCCTGCTCGCCATCGTCCAGACCGTGGTGATCATCTGCGGCGGCCTCGACATCTCCGTCGGCTCCCAAGCCGGCGTCGCCTCCGTCGTCTCCGCCATGGCCTTCACCTCGGCGGGCTCCAACGCCTACATCGGCATGCTCGCCGCCGTCGGCACCGGCATCCTCGTCGGTCTCCTCAACGGCCTGGTCATCGTCTACGGACGCGTCAACCCCACCATCGCCACGCTCGCCGGCCTCGCCGCCTACAAGGGCCTGGCCCAACTCCTCTCCGACGGTCGCGCCCAGGGCTACGTCCTCAACAACGACGTCTTCGTCTTCCTCGGCCGCGGCAAGATCGCCGCGCTGCCCGTCATGGTCTGGATCCTGATCCTCACCGCCGCCGCCGTCCACGTCCTGCTCACGTACACCGACGTCGGCCGCAACCTGTACGCAGTCGGAGGCAATGACACCGCCGCCCGGCTCGCCGGCATCAACATCAACAAGTACCTGATCGCCGTCTACGTCCTGATCGGCATCGTCTCCGCGATCGCCGGGATCCTCCTCACTGCCCGCACCGGCAGCGGACAGCCCGTCTCCGGCAGCGAGGGCCTGGAACTCAAGGCCATCACCGCCGCCGCCCTCGGCGGAGCGGCCCTCAAGGGCGGCAAGGGCGGCATCGGGGGCACCCTCCTCGCCGTCGCCCTGCTGGGCTGCCTGGAGAACGGCCTCACCGTCCAGGGCATCAACACCTTCTGGCAGAACGTCGCCCAAGGCGCCCTCCTCGTCGTCGCCGTCGTCATCCAGCAGCGCCGCACCGGCGATCGCGCCGTCGGACTCCCTGCCTGACGCTTCGGCCCGGCGTCAGAACGTCTGATGTCGCACGGCCCGGACCGGCCGGAGACTGGGCGGCATCTTCCTGCCGGCCGATGCCGCCCAAGCCGACCAGGGGAACGGAGTGCATTTGGGCGCAGGACCATGCGATGTCGGCGTGGCGGGCCAGGAGAGTCTCGATCGCCGCGATCGAGCGCGCCCACGCTTCCCTCCAATGAATGGGGGCGGGCCCGCATTGTTCCCCTATCGGTGCGAGGACTTTCCTGAAACCAGTGATCGGGCGCACTGCCGGATCGCCACCCCAGACCCCTTCCACCGCCCCCGCGAGGAGATGTCGTGATGTCTCTCCACTCCGACCCCACTGTCCGGACCGCGGTCTACCTGCGCTGCTACCCGCGCGACGTGTGGCAGATGGAGCTCCACAGGGCGGCCCTCCTGGAGCACGCCCACGGGCTGGGGTGGCCGGAACCGCTTGTCTTCCTCGACAACGGGAGGCTGTCCCACGACTCACTGCCGGCCCTGGAGCAGCTGCTGGCTCTGGTTGCCGAAGGGTGGTTCACGGTGGTCCTGGTGCCCGGGTGGTTCGTCTTCGCCCTGGATGACGAGGAGGCCGCCCGGATTGTCGACCGCATCACCTCGCAGGGCTGCCGCGTGGAGGAGCTGCCCGGGCACGGCCGGCACTGTCGGCAGGATTCCCCGGCCGTGATGCGCACCGGAGCCTGACCGTGTCCATGGCGGCGAACCGGGCGCGGAAGCCAGGCCCGGAGCAGCACCGGGGCGGTCCGGAGCCCCGTCTGCCCGACATGGGACGGCGCCTGGACAGTGAGATGGACGCGATCGTCGACCGCCTGCGTGAGCTCTCCCGGACCCAAGGGCGCTTTCAGGATCTGCTGGAGGCAGTGATGGCGGTCGGCCGGGAACTCGAACTACCCGTCGTGCTCCGGAGCATCATCACCGCCGCCATGGACCTGGTGGATGCCCGTTACGGCGCGCTGGGGGTTCTGGGGGAGGAAGGGGAGGAACTGGCGGAGTTCATCCCCGCGGGGCTGAGCGAGCGCGAGCTGGCGGACCTGGCCGACGTCGACCTCCCGCACGGGCACGGACTGCTCGGACACCTCATCCGCCATCCCGAGCCCTTGAGGACCGCGAGCATTCCCACGCACCCGGACTCCACCGGCTTCCCTCCGGGACACCCCCCGATGCAGAACCTCCTCGGCGTAGCCATCACCGCGCGCGGCATGGTCTACGGGAACCTCTACCTCTCGGAGCGGCGGGACGGCAAGCCCTTCGACATCCACGACGAGGAGATCGTGGTCGCGCTCGCCGGAGCCGCCGGGCTCGCGATCGAGAACGCTCGCCTCTATACGCAGGTGCGCGCCAATGCCGAGCACTTCCAGCGGCTGCTCCTGCCCCGGCTGCCGGACCTGAGCCCGTTCTCGGTGGCCGCCGTCTACCGCCCTGCTTCCAAGCCCGACCAGGTGGGCGGCGACTGGTACGACGCCCTGTTGCTGCCCGACGGCACCTGCGCGTTCGCCATCGGAGACGTGCTCGGTCACGGGCTGCAGGCCGCGGCCGCCATGTCGCAGACCCGGAACATGCTGCGCGCGCTTCTGTACGAGAGCTGGACCCTTCCCAGCGGGGTGCTGGCCCGGCTCGACCGCACGCTCGACGCGATCACCGACAACCCCGTCACCACCGCCTGCCTGGCCCGCATCGAACCCGCCGCAACCGGCTGGGCCCTCCGGTGGAGCACCGCCGGTCACCCGCCGCCACTCCTGGTCGACAAGGACGGCCAGGCCGAGTACCTGGACGGAGAGCCTGGCATCCCTCTCGGCGTGAACGCCGACCTGCCGCGGCCCGACCACGCCCGGCTGCTGCCCGGTGGTGCCACACTCATCCTGTTCACGGACGGGCTGTTCGAACATCCCGACGACGCCATCGACACGGGGCTCGACGCCGTCGCGAAAACTGCTGCGGCCTGTTCCCACCTGCCGCTCCAAGACCTGTGCCGCGCCTTGGCCGACCAGCAGCCCAGTGACGGCCGCGACGACTTGGCCGTCCTCGCGGTGCGCACGCCACTGATTCCGTTCGAAGGGACGTACTCGCGACCGCACGGGGAGATAACGGGGTCCGGTTCGGCGAGGACCGGACCGGGCCTGCGGACCACCGTCGGCAGTCGCCCGATACGCCCCACATCCTCGCAGGTCAGACCCTTGTGGGACCGGTGATCAGGGTCGAATGTCGCCCGTATCGGCCTCCTCGTCGTCACCGTCCTCGCCGCCGCCTACACCCGGGGACCCGACGCCTACAGGCCGCAGGACCGGGGGTCGCTGGCGGGCCTGGCACGGGGTAGCGTGAATGGGCTCAGGCATCCTCATTCCGTAGGTGGTGGTGGGTTGTGGCCGGGTCGCGGAGGGGCCGGACCGCCTCTGATGTGCGGGCGGGCCTGATGTTCGTGGGGCGCCGGGAGGAGCTGCGCTCACTGGTGCAGGCCTTGCGGGTGGGGCCGTCGGTGGTGCTGGTCAAGGGGGAGGCCGGGATCGGGAAGTCCCGGCTCCTCCGGGAGGCCACGGGCAGGCTGGAGAGCGCAACCGTGATGTGGGGCGGGTGCCACCCGTTGCGTGAGCCGCTGCCGTTCGGCCCGGTCATCGACGCGCTGCGCTCCGTAGACCTGCACCTCGACTCCCAGGTGAAGCTCAGCGCCGCCACCGCCGCGCTGGCACCGTATCTGCCGGCCGTCGCCTGGCAGCTTCCGACCGACGGGCGGGGTGCTACTGCTGACCCCGAGACCGGAGGCGACGCGCAGCGGTTGATGCGGGCGGTGCACGAGCTCCTGGGGGTGCTGGGGCCGGTGGTGCTCGCTGTGGAGGACCTGCACTGGGTGGACGAGGCGACACGAGACCTGCTGCTGCTGCTCGCCCGCAATCCTCCGCAGGATCTGCGGCTGGTCCTGACCTATCGGGCGGAGGACCTGCCGGAGCGCGGGAATGTGCTGGGCGCGCCGTACCGGCGGCCGGTCGGCGTCGGAGGCACGGAGATCACCCTCAGCCCGTTCACCGAGAGTGAGGTGCGAGAGCTCGCCGTGTCGGTGATCGGGCCGGCCGCGGCCACCGCGCTCGGCGGCAGCCTGTTCGAGCGCAGTCAGGGGCTTCCGCTGGTGGCGGAGGAGGACCTGCTGACGGTGGCCGACCGGCTCGCCCGTTCCCCGGCCGACGGGGCGAAGGCCCTGGAGGACATGGGGGTGCCCCGGGCGTTGCAGGAGGCGCTGAACAGCCGGGTCGCGGCTCTGGCCCCGGAGGCCGTGGCGGTGGTGCAGGCCGCCGCCGTCCTGGCCGTACCGGCCGGCGAGGAACTCCTGGCGGCGCTGGCGGGTCTGGAGGAGGAGCAGGCCGAGGCGGGTCTGGAGGCTGCGCTGGAGGCCAGCGTCCTGAGCGAGACGTCGCCCGGGTGGTACGGCTTCCGGCACGTGCTGGCCCGCCGCGCGGTTTACGACAGGATCCTTGGCCCCCGCCGGCTCAGACTGCACCGGCGGGCGGTGGACGCGCTGTCCGAGCAGCAGCCGCCGCCGCTGGTGCGGATCGCCCACCACACCCGCCAGCTCGGCGACACCCGGGCCTGGCTCCCCCGTGCCCTGGCCGCCGCCGACCAGGCCGTCGCGGTCGGTGACGACGGCATCGCCACCGACCTTCTGCAGCAGCTCCTCGCCGAAACGTCCCTGCCCGTTGAGGACCGCACCCACACGGCCCTCGCCCTCGCCCGCATCGCGGTCAACCGGGCCGACCCCACGGCAAGCGTGGCACTCCTGGAACAGATTCTGGCGGATCCGGCCCTGCCCACCCCCACCCTCGGCGAGATCCGCCTCAGCCTCGGCCGACTCGCCACGACCCTCGCCCAATCGAGCACGGCGGGACTCGAGAGGGCGGTGGACGAGCTGGCCGGCCGCCCCGATCTGGCCGCCGTCGCCATGGCCACCATCGGCATGAGGGTGATCAGCGACGTGCCGGCGGCCGAAGGACTGGCGTGGATGGACCGGGCCCTGGAGACGGTGGCCCTCACCACCGATCCCGTGGCGCACGCCACCGTACTGGCCAGCAGGATCACCCTCCTCGCTGCTCTCGGAGACCCGCTCGCGGACGAACTGCTCGAGCAGTTCCCCCGCCGCAGCACCGATCTGGCGGTCCAACGGCAGTGCGCACGGGCACTGGTCAATGCGGCGGAGCTCGCGTTCTGGCGCGGTGACGAGCGCAGCCGCACCATGGCCGACGACGCCGAGGCGCTCTCTCACCGTGTCGGGTATCAGCTCGGGGTAGTGATTTGCGGGTCTCTCCGGCTTCGGCTGGACTTCACGGGAGGGCGCTGGTCAGACCTGGACGAGAGGGCCGCGACATTCGCCGGCCAGATCACGGATCGCAACCCCTTTCACAGTCTGGCTCTCATGGTGCGCCCGTGGCTGGACATCGCACGGGGCCAGTGGGCGCGGGCGCGCGAGGGATGCGCCGAATTCATGAGGGAGGAACTCGGACCGCTCTACCTGTCCGGCATCGCGGCGGTGGGGCGGATCGACCTGTTGGAAGGCGACCCCCACACCGCCTGGAACACCCTCCGGCCGGGAATCGATGCGACACGTCGAAAGCAGAACTGGACGTGGGCGACGGGTCTGGTGCCCGTCGCCGTCGAAGCCGCGCTGGCGTGTGACCTTCGCACCGACGCCGAGCGGCTCATCGCCGAGGCGTCCGACGGTGTCGAAGGCCGCGATGCGCCCGGGGCCCGGGCCGAGGTGGCCTGGTGCCGCGGGCTGCTCGCCGCCAGCACCGACCCCGAGACGGCCATCCGCCACCTCGAGGACGCCCGCATCCGTTTCCAGGCCCTCGACCGCGTCTACCACGCCGCCCTCGTTGTCGAACACACCGGCCGAACACTCCTGCCCCACAGCCCCGGACACGCCGGCACCCACCTTCAACAGGCCCTCGACGCCTTCACCCGCCTCGGCGCCACCGCCGACGCCGGCCGCTGCCAACGAGCCCTCCGCGACGCCGGCCAGCTCCGGCCCAACCTCCGAGGCCGCCGCGGCTACGGCACCCAGCTCTCCCCCCGCGAACAGGAAGTCGCCGACCTGCTCACCACCGGCGCCACCAACCAGGACATCGCCCGCAGCCTCTCCCTGTCCCCCCGTACCGTCGAACACCACGTCGCCAACGTCCTCCGCAAACTCCGCACCACCCGCGACCACGTCTCCTGACGCACCCGCTCGCCCACTTCCGTAAGGTCACCAACACGCCCGATGGAGCTGGACTCCGGGACGGCCGATCGTCAGGGTGACGGCATGGACAGCCCGGATGGCCAGAAGGCGACGCGAATGGGTCAGGTCGCCGCGGCGGCGCTGGTCGGAACGGCGATCGAGTACTACGACTTCTTCATCTACGGTGCGGCGGCGGCACTCGTTTTCGGCGACGTGTTCTTTCCGGAGCTGGGCACGGCAGGAAGGCTTCTGGCGTCGCTGTCAGTTTATGCGGTGGCATTCGTCGCCCGGCCGGTCGGGGCGGTGTTGTTCGGTCACTTCGGCGACAGACTGGGACGTAAAGCGCCCTTGGTGGCATCGCTTTCACTGATGGGATTCGCCACCGTGGGGGTCGGCCTGCTGCCCGGATTCGCGGTGTGGGGGTGGTGGGCGCCGGCGGTCCTGGTACTGCTGCGGATTTGTCAGGGAGTGGGCCTCGCCGGGGAATGGACGGGCGCGGCGCTGCTGATCGCAGAGCACTCCCCAGCCGAGCAGCGAGGGCGCTACGGTGCATTTCTGCAGCTCGGGCCCATGATCGGCTTCATGCTCGCGCAAGGGGTGTTCTTGGCGTTCACATTCCTTCTGGATGAACGGGCGTTCCTCGAATGGGGGTGGCGCTTGCCCTTCCTCGCGTCCTCGGTCATGGTGCTGGTGGGCTTGTTCGTGCGGCTTCGGATCGCGGAGACGCCACTTTTCACAGCACAAACCGGGCAGGTCCGCAAGCAGCCCCCGGCGGTTGAGGTACTGCGCAGCCACTGGCGGAGCGTGCTGCTGGGCTGTGGACTGATCGCCGGGGGCTTCGCGGCGTTCTATCTCACCACCACCTATGCGCTGGCGTACGCGACGAAGTGGCTCGACGTCCCCAGCACGGTATTCCTGTCCATGCTGCTGCCAAGCGCGTTGGCGGCGATCGCGGCGACCTTGGTGAGCGCGCGGCGCAGCGACGCTTCGGGGCGGCGGCGGATGTTGCTGGTGGCAGTCGTGGCGGGGTCGGCTTGGGCGCTGGTGTTCTTCCCACTTCTGGAGACGGGGCGGTGGCCGCTGATCCTTCTGGCGCTGACAGGGGCGATGACGGCCTTCGGATGCGGGGCCGGGCCCGTGGCGTCCTATCTTCCGGAGCTGTTCCCGACCAGGGTGCGGTACACGGCGGTCGCGCTGACGTACAACCTGGGCGGGGTCGTGGGCGGGGCCCTCTCGCCGCTGGTCGCGGCCAAGCTGACCGACGCCTACGGCTCGGCGGCACCGGTCGGCTGGTACTGGGCGGCGCTGGGAGTCCTGGCGCTGGCCTGCCTGTGGAAGCTGCCTGAGACCACCGGAGCCGACCTCACGTCGGTCAGATGATCTCGATACGGCCGAGAATCCTGCACGACCTGCGCACGGGCGGCCTGCGCACGGGTGCGGAGACCCCCGACTCACACAACCGGACCGTCCCCGTCAGCGTCGCCCTCCCGTGACCGCGCCAGGGACGAGCAAGTGCACTCACTGCCCCAGGTCAGACGGGTGTGCTGCGCCATGCGAGCAGCCCGGCGCCAAGGCAGCCGGCTGTGTCCCCGAGTTCGGCACGGACGACCTCCGGGCGCCGCTGGAACGTCAACCGCTCGTCGAGCCGGGCACGGAGCGGGTGCAGCAAAAGGTCTCCGGCCTCGGCCAGGCCGCCTCCGAGGACGACCATCTCGGGGGCGAGCAGGGTGGCGGTGGTCACGAGTGCAGAGGCGAGCGCCTCGGTGGCGAGGTCCCATACTTCGAGCGCGTCCCGGTCCTCGTGTTGCAGCCGGGCCGCGACCTCGGCAGCGCTCGTGATCAGCCGACCGGACCGGGCGCTGTAGCCGGCCGCGACAGCCGCGGCGGACGCCACCGTCTCCAGGCATCCGCGGGCGCCACAGGCGCAGTCGAGGCCGTCGCGGTCGACAACCACGTGACCGAGCTCGCCGGCGTAGCCCCCGGCCCGTACCGTTCGACCGTCGCAGACCAGGGCGGTGGCTATTCCGGTTCCGATGGCGACGAAGAGGACGTCCCGCTTTCCTCGCGCGGCACCGAGCGCGTATTCGGCCTCGCCGCCCGCGCGCACGTCGTGGCCGACGGAGACGGAGAGCCCGGTGCGCTCCCGCATCAGGGCGGCGAGCGGCAGGTCGCTCCAGCCGAGGTTGGCCGCGTACACCACCAGCCCGCGGTCCTCGTCGACGATGCCGGGGGTGACGACCCCCGCATGGCGGACCGTGAGCCCGCCCTCGGCGGCCCGTTGCGCGAGTGTCGTCAGAGCGACGGCGATGGCCTTGACCACGGCGTCGGCGCCGTCGGCCCGTGGGGTGGGCAGGCGGAGCGTCAGGAGCGGTCTCAGGGAACGGTCCAGGAGCGCTCCCTTCATTCCCGTGCCGCCCACGTCGAGGGCGATCACGCATTCGCTGGAGCCGGTTGTCTCGGGCATCGCTGTTCCTGGCGGGGAGGTGGGAAGGGGAATGTGTGTCGGGTGTGGCACAGATCGGGGCGGTCGTCCGCTCCGGGGAGCGGGCGACCGCCCGATCGGCGGTATCCGGCGGCAGGCGCTCATTGGATGCCGCCGACCGACGGCAGGGTGGAGCGTCAGGCCCAACAAACCTTGTTGCCGGTGGTGTTGCGCGCGAGATAGAGGTTCAGGAAGCTCTGGGCGGCGAGGGAACCGATGCGCTGCTCCGCTCCGCCGTAGCTGTTCTCGGAGGAGTTGGCGTAGGTGTGGCCGTCGGTGAAGCGGTTCTGCAGCGTGATCTGGGCGTTGTTGTGCAGGGCCTCCCAGGTGGATGCCGGGGTGGAGGCGAGGTTGTCCTGGCCGTAGAGGGAGACCGCGAGGTCGAAGGCGCCGAAGTAGGCGGGGAACTGGGTGCCCCAGTCGTTGCCCTGGGGGTAGTAGATGGCGGCGGAACCCGGCTGGTAGATGGTCGCGGTGGAGCCGTCCGCCTTGGTGAAGCCCTTGTCGACGAGGGCGTCGTACACCACATCGACGTTGTGCTTGGCCACGACCGGGGCGCATTCGCCGGCGAGACCGTACGTCATGCCCTGGTGCAGGCTCTGGTCGAACCCGAGCATGTAGAGCGGGTGGACGATGCTGTGGTTGACCAGGGTCCCGTCGTCGTTGATGTTGGTCCCCTTCAGCCAGGTGGCGGGGACGATGCCGTTGATCGGGGTGTTCAGGGTGAGATCCGCGGGACGGGCGGCGGCGGCCAGCAGGAGCTGGTTGTTCCGGGTCGTCCACGCCGCGGCATCCTGGTGCTCCGGCATCATGCCGGCGGCCAGGCCGAGCAGTGCGGCGTTCCAGTTGTCCTCCTCAGCCTTGCTGTCGCCGGGAGTGACCACGGAACCGTCGCGGCGGGTCATGTAGAGCTGGTGGCCGCTGGTGCCGACGGCGTAGACGTCGTTTCCGGTGGTGAGGCGGTTGGCCTCCGCGACGATCATCGCGGTGACCTTGGTCCGGTCGGACTCGGAGAGCTGGTCCCACATGAGCCAGGCGGCCAGTCCGTCGTAGTAGGTCCACAGCGCGGTCTGCCAGCCGTAGCCCCAGGCAGTGGCCGAGTTGGTGTTGTTGGCCTTGTGGCGGGCGGCGATGGTCCTGATGAGGTTGATCTCGCGGATCGTCGCGTTGGCGGCGGAGAGGTTCTGCGGGTCGTACACGTTGAGCTTGAGCGCGGTGGCCGTGGTGAGCGCGGTCATCGCCGGGTAGCGGATTGCGGCCTCGTTGGTGCCGCCCAGGTTGAGGTAGCCGTCGGCGGCGTACGCGGTGTACGTGGAGGCGTACTTGGGGCCGATCAGATAGCGGGCGCTGTTCTGGAGGATCTGCTTGGTCCGCGCGCCGGCGGGGTCGGTGGCGGGGTAGGAACCGAGCTGGCTCCAGTCGATGGGCCGGACATCCGTGGAGAGGGCCGCGGCGGGGGATGCGGCCGGCACGCAGACGGCTGCTGAGAGCACGAACCCGGCGAGGGCCGTGCGGAGGGAGTGGGTCAGTTTCACGGAAGACCTCCGAATTGGGGGGGGGTGGGGGCCTGCTCTCTGAGGTGCGGTGATCTGACCACAAGGCCGAACGGGCGGCGTGCCGCTTCTTCCAGTGGAAAATTCGTTCTGTGGTCGGACCGGGGGCGTGGGAGGGCACGACAGCCGAATCTGCGGCGTACCGCCACACGCGATCCGGGCGGAAGGAGAGCCGGGGAGTCCAGGGGCAGGCCCGGCCGGTTTTACGGGCACCGCGGACAGGTCGGGCAGTACCACGTTCACCACGGGGCAGTCCGCGACCACGGCCAGGACCTACTACTACGCCCGCAGCGGCACCGGCTACGGGTACTGCGACGACATCAGGGTCGTACCGACCTGACCGGGGCACACCCGGCGCCGTTGCCGACCCGTACCGCTGGCCGGGCCGGGCCGATCAGGAGAACTCCTCGCCCGGTGGAAGACCCTGCTCCGCCCTCGTCGAGGAGGGGGCCTCGTGCCGGTAGCGGCGGAACACCCGCGCGAAGTGCTGGGAGGAGGAGAATCCGAAGGCGTGTGCGACGGTGGTGATACTCGTTCCCGGTTCCGCGGCCAGCCACTCCCTCGCCCGATCGATCTTGCGGCGCAGCAGGTAGTCCTTGGGGCTGGTGCCGGTGGCGGCACGGAACACCTCGTAGAAGCGGCTCGTCGAGAGGCCGGACATCGTCGCGAGGTCGGCGGCCGCGATCGGCTCGGTCAGGTGCTCCTCGATCCACTCCAGGATCCGGGTGATGTCGCGATGGGTCCAGGCCTGCGGCCTTCCCGCCTCGCTCAGGGACGCGGACAGTTCCAGGACGGTCGCGCTGAGGAGGTGGTGGGCCAGTGCGTCACCGATCCAGTCCGGCTCCCGGGTGAGGAGTCCGAAGGCGCGCCGCAGTCCGCCGGAGACCCGGTCCGAAGCGGCCCAGACGCCTGGTCCGGACGGGTCCGACAGCAGGGCCGTGGCGCGGTCGATCGGTTCGCCGGACCCTGGGTGCCCGGCCCTGACGACCAGCCAGGTCAGTTCGCCGCGCTGCTGCGCCGTCACTCCGGTCCGGTAGGTGGTGCCGGGCGGAATACGCAGGGCCTGACCTGGGCTCACCTGCGTCTCCACCCCGTCCACTTCGAAGGTGAATGCGGCCCAGGTGGGAAGGACGAGGACCAGCAGCGAGCGGTGGCGCTTCGCCGGCAGAGGGCCGTGGGCCCGCAGGCACCGGTAGTGGCCCAGTGCGAGCAGTGGCTCCATGCCGCGCTCTGCGAGATCGACGATCCGGCGCTCCGCAGTGGTGGTCAGATCGATGTCGTCGCTCGCCAGGCCGTCCTCGAACGGAAGGGGTGCCCCGCCAGTGGGTGGGCTCAAAGGGCTGGAAGGGCCTTCGGCCCCCGGGCTCGCTGTCGTCACCGCAGACCGCCTGCGGGCTCCCCGGGCCGTCCCGTACTGGGCCTCATGGTGTTCGCCTCCTCGAGGATGTTCATCGGCGCCCAGGTCGTGAACTGTTTCGCCGGAGTACTGCCCCCGCTCTCAGGAAACCCCTGTGGGCCGGTCGGATCCACCGCCAGGGCGTACGGGTTCGGTCACGTCTCGCACGGTTCCTAGGGGAACGATGGGTAGGTGCGACACATGCCGGAGAGCGGCTGTCCCGTACGGACCGACCCTGGGCGCGAAGTAGCGCCCACCTCGGTCCGGCTGTCGGTGGGCGGGCCGAGGGCGGGTCGATCCATCCAACGCGCTCCGGCACGACGTGGGCTCAGGCCCAGGAGGCGACCCTGGTCGTCGACGGCTTCGAGATCGAGCTGGGCGCACAGCGTGCCGGCGAGGCTGGGCTGACCTGGGCGCTCTTCTGCAATCTCGGATCGCGCGTGATGAGTGAGCCTTGTCTCCCAGGCTCACGTCCGGCGTGATCCTGGGACAACCGATTGGCGGGGGTACTCGTAACCGGGCCATGACCTGGGTGTACGCGGGTGCGTCCCCCGCCTGGCCGGGAGCGGGAACGAACGCCGGCGGCCGACAGAGGCTGTCCGTGGCCAGTGGATCTTCGTGGTCAGCCCGCCGGAGGAACGTCCGGGGGCATGGTCGTCCGGCTCGCCGGCTGGAGCCCCTTGGTGGGCCCCAGCGGCGTGCTGATGACCCCGGACGATGAAGATGACCCGAAGGGAACGGCCTGGCCGATGGCATTCGCTTCGGGGCGCGGTGTCGGCCGGCCGTCACCGTTTCCGGGCGCCGCTGAAGCGTCCCATTCGAGGGCCCGCACTCGCCGAGCCATGGCCCCGCCCCGGCCCGCTGGGTTCGGGTGCCGGACGCGACCGGGCTCTGACCTGCGCTTTTATAGACCCCTAGCCTTCCTCGGTGGAGATAGGGGGCGCTACGTATTGTTCCCCCATTTTCCCCACGTGTTCTGTGGATATCGGAAGCAATCGGCCATATCGCCCCATTTCAGGTCACCATCTCAGATGGCTCCGAGCAGCCGTTTCGTTTGTGGAATGCGGGCAGTGTCGGGAATGCGAATCTCCGACGAGAACGCGGAAAGCAGGTCGGCCATGTACTCCTCCCTCGCTCCCGGCTACCGGCAGATCGTCAGGGCCGCCCCCGTCTGGCAGCTTCCGGACGTCGCGACATGCCCCCACACGGCCCGTGAACAGGTGAGCAGGACGCTCCGGGACTGGGGGCTGCCGTGGATGGTCGACGACGCGACTCTCATCGTCTCCGAGCTCGTCACGAACGCGGCGAAGCACGGTCGCGCACCGGTTTGGCACACCCTCAGGCAAGTGACCCTGCACGACACGGTGGTCGCCGTTCACCTCGCCGTCGGCGACGGGGGCGAAGGCTGGGCGGACGGCACCGTTCATCCCGCCGACTGGGAAGAGACCTCGGGCAGGGGTCTGGAGATCATGGACGCCCTGGCCGCTGCCTGGGGTCACAGGCGACTGGCTTCGGGACACCTGGTCTGGGCCGATCTCCTCGTGAGTTCCTGACCGGCGTGAGACGGCGCTCCTGAGCCGACCGCGAACGCGGGACGTCCTCACCTCGGTGGGGGCAGCGTCGAACGCCAGCAGTTTGTGTGGGCAGCCACGAGTCACCGTCAGCAGGAGGAGAGGCGGTGACTCGTGGCTGCCCCGTGTTGCCGTTCCTGCGCCCGCCCGCAGGCCGTCCGAGGCGCCGGATGGCCGGTCTTCGCCGCCGGTGTCATTTGACCGAGCCTGCGGTGAGTCCTGAGACGACCTGGCGCTCGATGAGGGCGAAGAGGACGACGACGGGCAGGATGGCGACCACCGAACCTGCGAAGAGGTAGTTCCACTGCACCGTGTAGTTCCCGATGAAGTTGTTGATGCCGACCGTCAGCGGCTGGCTTTCCGGGAGCGTCGTGAGGCGCAGGCCCATGACGAACTCGTTCCAGGCCGCGATGAAGGTGAAGATCACCGCTGTGACGACGCCAGGCATGGCGAGCGGCAGGGTGATGCGGCGCAGCGCGCCGAGCCGTCCGAGGCCGTCGATGTGGGCTGCTTCCTCCAGCTCCACGGGGATGGAGGAGATGTAGGCGGTGAGGATCCAGATCGCGAAGGCCAGGTTGAACGCGGCGTTGCAAATGATCAATGTCCACACGGAGTTGAGCATGTCGAACTGGTAGAACTCGCGGTAGAGCCCGACCAGCAGCGAGGTCGGCTGGAACATCTGCGTGACCAGGACGAACAGCAGGAACACCTTGCGGCCGCGGTACCGCTTGCGTGCGGTGTAGTACGCGGCCGGCAGCGCTACGAGAAGGACCAGGAGGGTCGATCCGCCGGCCACCAGCAGGGTGACCTGGAGGTTGGTGCCGAGCGTGGAGTCCGACCAGACGTCGACGAAGTTCGACCACTCGAAACGGCTGGGCAGGTAGGTGGGGTCCCGCAGCTCGTCCGCGGGGCGCAGCCCCGTGATGACCATCTCCAGGTACGGCAGCAGGAAGAGTGCGGCCAGGAGCCAGGCGACGGCGGTGATGACCAGCGTGGTGGGCTTCAGGGCCGGCCGTTTTGCGCGTGGCGGAACCTCGCTCCGATGTCGTCCTGCACGAGGTGCGTGCTCGGCGGGGGACATCTGCGTGTGCTCGGACATCAGCTCTCCTCGTTCCAGCGGCTGACCTTCAAGAACGCCAGGACCATGACCACGACCAGGGCGAAGTTGACGACGGACATGGCGGCCGATTCGCCGATGTCGGTGTTCATCAACTGGTAGGCGAAGACGGTGGAGGTGGCAGTCGTACTGCCGGGGCCGCCCTGCGTCGTTCCCCAGATGACGGGGAACGAGTTGAAGATGTTGATCAGGTTGATGACCAGCCCGACGAGCAGCGCGGGACGGAGCAGGGGCAGTGTGATCAGCCAGTAGGTCTGCCACCGGTTGGTTCCGTCGACCCTCGACGCCTCGTACACCTCACCCGGCACGGTCTGGAGACCCGCCAGCAGGGTGTACGTCGTGAACGGCAGGGACACGAACACGGCGATCAGGATCATCCACGGGCGGGCGGTGGCCGGGTCGCCGAGCCAGTCCTGGGGGCCGTCGATCAGCCCGAGATCGGTGAGTGCGGTGTTGAGCACGCCGGCGGTGCGGTCCAGCATCCACTTGAAGCCGATCGAAGTCATCAGCACCGATGCTGCCCACGGCGCGATCAGCGCCCAACGGGTGATCCTCCGGCCGGGGAACTGCTGGTTGTACAGCTGGGCCAGGCCCAGGGAGATGACCATGGTGAGAGCCACCACCGCAACGGTCCACACCACGGTCCATCCCAGAACCGCGGCGAGGTCGGGCTCGTCGAAGAGCTTGCGGTACTTGTCGAAGCCGGCGCTGCCGCGGACGAAGCCGCTGGTGCTGATCCGAAGGAACGAGGTACGGACCATTTCCTGGACGGGCCAGATCACGACCAGCAGGATCAGAACGACTGCGGGAGCTATCCAGGGCAGCGGGCCGAGCCGGGCCATGAGTCCGCTGCGGCCGCGGCCCGGCGCCGGCGTTCGGCGCCGGCGGATGCCGGAGTGATGTGACACGGGTGTCGCCTTTCCTGGGTGCGCGGCAGCGCGGCTGCCGCATGAAGTGCCAAGCGGGGCGGGAGGCCGAGGCCGCCTCCCGCCCCGCGGATCGGGGGCCGCGCGGGGCTGCCGGTCAGCGGCTTTCGGCGGCCGCGGCTTCGGCCTTCTTCTGGAGGTCACCGAGGACCTTCGCCGGGTCCCCGGCGACGGCGCCGCCCGCACTCTTCTTGATCTCGGCGGAGACGGCGTCCCAGCTGGTGTCACCCAGGGGGTAGAAGGAGGCGTTCGACAGGAGTTCGAAGAACGGGGCGAGATCGGCGTGCTTGCCGTTCGAAGTCATCTCGGCCAGCGTGTCCTTGGTGACCGGCATGAGGTTGTACAGCTCGTCGAACTTGAGCGTGTTCTCCTTGGCGTACGTGAAGTCCAGGAACTTCTTGATCTCGTTCTTGTGCCCGTTCTTCTTGAACGCCATCGTCCAGTCGGCGACGCCGAGGGTGGAGGCGAGCGGACCGTCCTTGCCAGGGATGGGAGCGACCGCGTAGTCGACCTTCCCCTCCTTCGCGGCCGCGATGAGCGAGGGGTGGCCGTTGAGCATGGCCGCCTTGCCCGCGGCGAAGTCCGCGAACGCGGTCTTGCGGTCGGTGGTCGCGGGGTTCGCGTACGTCAGGCCGCGGTCCACGAGGTTCGACTTCAGCCAGGCGTAGGTGTCGATGTTCGCCTGGCTGTTGATCGTGTACTTGCCTTCCAAGCCGGTGAAGCCGCCACCGTTTCCGAGCTGCCACATCATGCTCTCGCCCTGGGCCTCTTCGGGGCCGAGCGGCAGTGCGTAGGGAGTGACACCGGGGACCTTCGCCTTGACCTTCTCGGCGACGTCCCGCACCTCGGCCCACGTTTTGGGCGGCGTGCTGACGCCGGCCTGCTTGAGCAGGTCCTTGTTGTAGAAGAACGCGCGGGCCGAGGAGACGAAGGGGATGCCGTACTGGGTCCCCTCCACCTCGCCCGCCTTGGCGAAGCTGGGGATGAAGTTGGCCTGGGAGACCGCCGACAGCACGTCGTCGACCGGGTAGAGCAGGTCGTCGGCGACCTTGTCGGCGTAGCCGCCCGTCTGCAGGATGTCCGGCACATTGCCGCTCTGCACCATGGTCTTGACCTGCTTGTCGATGTCATTCCAGTTCACGACCTGCAGATCGACCTCGATGGTCGGGTTGGCCGCCTCGAACCGCTTGACGACGTCCTCCCAGTACGCCTGGGAGCTGTTGGCCGCCGAGTCCCCGTAATCGGCCGCGACCAGCTTGAGGGTCACCGGGTTGTTGGCCTTGGAATCGTCCAAGGAACAGGCGGTGAGGGAGGCGGCGCCGAGTGCACACAGGGCGGCGAGGCTGAGGACCTTCTTGTTCACAGGTGTACCGCTTTCAACGTGGGGCCAGGCCGTGCGGGGCCGGGCTCGGCTTTGTGAAAAGGCGCATGGGCTGGTGCTGTGGCGGGTGGCGCCGGCCGGGAAGTCCTGGCGGGGAGGGGGCACCACCCGCTTGAGGTCACCCGGATTGCGGGGCCTGCTCCCACTCCACCAGCACGCTGCCCGCGTCCGAAGTTCGCCGGAGCAACAGTGGAGGCACGAAAAGGACGCAGGGTTGCGGAACGGTAGGTAGGAGGGTGGGTAGGTCTCGGTATTCCAGTGGGACCGGCGTGCCGCACGGCGGCGCATGCGCACGCGGTTGGCCGCAGTCCAGAGGGCCATCCGGCGCTTCGTGCGTCCCGCGCCGGCCTTCCGGGCGCGCTGTGGGTCGCGCTTTCCGGAGGGGGTGGACGGTCGCCGCACGCCCGGTGATACGACGGTCCTCGCGCCCTCCCGCGCCCCGTGGCAGCGGGCAGGGAGCGAGTTCGCAGCCGACCGGTGGCGAGGTAACGCCGGTGGCTCGGTGCGGGGTTCGGATCACAGTGGTCTAAACCACTGCTGATCCGGTGCAATTTTTAGCACGACGGATTTAAGAAAGAAACCTGCAAAAAGTTCACGCCATGGTCGCCGGTGACGCGGACCGGCCTGGGTGGCGGCGAACCGCCAGGTCAGAGGCTAGGTGAACGCTCATCGGTCGTGCGGTGAAGAGGGTGGGTGTGGCGGAGTTGGGGTGGCGCTTCATCTCAGAAAGTGGACTAGACCTGTGAAGGGTGCTCCGCTGGAGGTAGCTTCAGCGCCGATCCTGGAAGCCCTTGGCGGCTGACCGGAGAACGGGCGGCCGTCAAGGCTGCGCCACGACCGCGAGGACGGCCACGCCCCCGGGAGCTTGCCGGGGGTTGGGAAGCGGGATTCAGTACCTCCGCTCCGGCCCAGCGCCCCTTGTTCAGTTCTGCTCACCGCTCACCCAGTGAAAGGCCACTGATGACCCTCGTAACCGCGCCGTTGGACGGTCGAGCCGTCGGACTTGCCGCCGTGCCGGACCCGGTCTTCGCCGGGCGGATGGTCGGGCCGGGTACCGCCATCGATCCCGTTCGCGAACCGACCGAGGCGGTCTCACCGCTGGACGGCGTCGTGATCTCCCTGCACCCCCACGCGTACGCGGTCATGGATGCCGAGGGTCGCGGAGTGCTCACCCATCTCGGCATTGACACGGTCAAGTTGAAGGGCGAAGGCTTCGAAGCGCTGGTGAAGAAGGGCGATCGGGTGACCCGTGGCCAAGGCGTCATCCGGTGGAACCCCGCGGCAGTCGAAGCGGCCGGAAAGTCCCCGATTTCCCCGGTGGTCGCCGTCGACGCAACCGCCGACAGGCTCCGGGAGGTGATCGAAGACGCACACGTGACGAGGGGCGAGGCCCTCTTCACGTGGGTCTGATACCTCCGGTGCGGCGGGGATTCAGGTGGTGGCCGGCACAACCGGCCCCGATTCGTCCCAGTCGCCATTCCTGCATTCAACATTTCGGTGCACCAGCCCCGCCGAGGCTGGACATCGGCGGAGGCTTCGAGGGCGCAGCCACCGTCAAGAACACGGACAACTGGAGCTTTTCGTGCCGACACTCTCGCCACCTCTGTCGCCCTGCCCTCACTGCGGAACGCAGCCGGAACGCATCAGCTGGTCCATCAAGAGGATCGGGCCGGTGATCGTGAAGATGGAGCCGTGTGGCCACAGGTTCAGGTCACACACGGCCCCTGGCCTGCAGCTCCACGTCCCCGGCCGGAGCCCGCTCGAATCGAGCGGACTGTGGGGGTGGCAGGAAACGGGATAGTCCACCGGGCGGGCAGCCGCCGCATGCCGACCCCTGCGGACCCGGCCGGAGCCGAGAGACGCAACCTCGCGGCTCGGGCCGAGGTGCCTTACGGGATGCTGCGGGCGACGCCCGGCCCGCGCGGGCCCGCGGGCTGCGGGCCGCTGGTGACCAGGGAGGCATGCCTGGCAGGGCGAAGCTCGGGCGGCAGGACGTGGACGCGCCGACAGCCCGCGTCGGCAAGCAGGTCGATGTCCCTCTGGGCGGTCGCGTGGTCTATGGACAGCGCCCAAAGGCCCGGCAGCAGGACGACCCGGTGTCGTCCCATGCGTATCGCGCGGGTCAGGTCATCCAGTCGAGGCTTGTTGCCGGACCCCGGAAAACCGTTGTCGAAGTAGACGACGGGCGAGGCCAGACCGAGCCGGGCGGCGAACCCGAGCAGCGCAGCGCGGTGAGCGTTCATGTTCAGGGGGTCGCGCGGGTAGCACCGGAGGTACACGGCCGGCGGGGTGTGCATGGAGGGTGCAGCGGTCACGAGGCTCTCCTCTGGCTGGGGGGCGGAGTGGGAGTCCGGGCCCCGGTCCCTCCATTAGGCCGCCCGGCGTCCCGCGCGATGGCGACGCGACAGCCACGGTGTAGTGACGGCTGGAACCTATGGTGCGGAAACGATGGGTGGTCCGCCGCGGGGCGCGGGCGAGGACTGGCGGAACCCGACCGCGGGTGGCGGTCGCCCTCCGGGATGACGGCATCTCTCCGCCGATGAGATTGCGACGCCCTGACACCCACGCAGTGGCTGCAGCGGTGACTGGAGGAGGTGGCTGAATGCGAACGTGCCGTCGTGGACGCCTCCCGTGCTGGAGACATCGAAAGCGGGTCTCTCCCACCGCGTGAGCGATGGGGGAGACCCGCCATCTTCAGCTTCTGCCAGCCCGTGGATCAGCCTCCGGTCGGGCGGGCCTGCACCTTCGCCCACTCCTTGACCCCGGGGCCGTCGCCCTCCGCTCGCGGCTGGTGGGGCGGTTCAGAGGGAGACCCCCAATTCCCGCAGGAACGCCACGGGGTCGGTGTGTGCGTCGTAGTTGTTGCTGGTGCGGGCCTCGAAGTGCAGATGAGGGCCGGTCGAATTCCCTGTGCTGCCGGACAAGCCGATCTCCTGAGCGGCGGCGACCTGGTCGCCCTGCTTCACCGTGATCGTGCTGAGGTGGGCGTAAAGGGTGTACCTGCCGTCGGCGTGCTGGATGATCACGGCGTTGCCATAGGAGCCCTGCCAGTCGGCTGTCACAACGGTGCCGGCGGCGGCGGCGACCACAGGGGTGCCGGTCGGGACGGCGAGGTCGATGCCGGTGTGGAAGCCGGCTGCCCATGCTCCGGGCTGCCGGTAGGGGGTTGTCACCACGGCTCCCGACACCGGCAAGGCCCCGGGTCCAGTGGCTGGCTGGACTGCGGCCATCTGAGTCGTTGCGCCAGGAATATCCGGAGTGGTGTCTTGCTGCGTCTGAGACTGCGTCTCCGGTTGCGGGTCGGGGGCGGCGTACCGGTCGAGTCGCTGCCTGTCGCAGCCGGGGTTGAGTATCAGCCCAGGCTGGAGGTTTTCGTCGGGGTCGGTGCCGTTGGCTATCGCGTTCTCGTTCTTATTCTCGTCCCTCAGTTCCTCCCGGCCGACGCACGGGCCGGACGCCAGGGAGTTGGGAATGTCGCCCTTCCCTACGGTGAAGGATCCATCGGCCTCGCAGGCCGGGCTGTCTGAGGGGTCTGTGTCCGGTGGGGTGGCGGGCGCTGGGACGGCGGGTGTGGGGCTCTGACTGTTACGGGTCAGACCGGCGGAGACGGAGCAGTGGGGCCAGGCTCCGGGGCCCTGTTCTTCCAGGACCTTCTCGGCGACGCTGATCTGCGCTTCTTTGCTCGCCTCGTGCGCGTTGGGTGCGTACGCGTGGCCGCCGAAGGCGGCCCAGGTGGCGGCCGTGAACTGGAGGCCGCCGTAGAAACCGTTGCCGCTGTCGATGGCCCAGTTGCCGCTGCTTTCGCACGCGGCGACCTTGTCCCAGGTATCCGGGGCGGCGGCGGCCGCGGCGGTCGCCGCGCCCGCCACGGTGAGGAGGGGGATGGCTGCGGCAATCACGAGGAGGCCGCCGAGGAGGTGCCGGCTGCCGAAGTTCAGGGATGAGACATGGAGGTAGCGCATCAAGGGCTCCGTGGGGAAGAAGTGAGGGCAGCGCGTGCGCGCCGTCGCCTTGTGCGGAGGGGGAGCGAGGAGCGGTATGAGGCAGTGATCGACCCCCGCCGGGCTGGGCGGCGCTGAACATCGAGATGATCGGGTTGCGCGGAGGCAGGGGCGGCCGGGGCTGGTTTCCTGCAGGATGTTCAGGCAAAAGTGGGCGGTGCGTGGGTTGCCGCCTGCCCTGGCGCTATGCGAGGGGGCTGGCCGCAGATCCGCTGTCAGTAAGGGCCGTTCACGTTGTCGATGGACCCGTAGCGATGGGCTGCGTAGTTGCACGCTGCCGTGATGTTGGCAATCGGGTCGTAGATGTCCCAAGAGGTGCCGGCCACGTGGTAGGCGCGGAAGGTCGGATCGATGACCTGCATGAGGCCCTTGGACGGGATCCCTGCCTTGGCATTCGAGTCCCAGAGGTTGATTGCGAAGACGTCACCGCTCGACTCGCGCATGAGGTTCCGGTAGATCCCGTCATAGCTTCCGGGAATCCCCTTCCCCTTCAACACCAGCAGCGCATGCTTGATCCAACCGTCAATTCGCTTGTCAACGGCAGGTGCTGCGGATGCCTGAGCGGGCATGATCGCGCTGCTCGTGCCGAGCAGCAGCGCTGCTGCTGCGAGCCCGCCCGCGGCGGTTCTGAGTACTTTCGAAGTGAATCTCTTCGCGAGGGCGGAAGGAGGCATGGCTTCGTCTTTCCGTGGATGCCGTGAGGAGGGCTTGGCCTTTCGTGCGTTGTGAGCCGTCGAGTTTCCTGCCTCCGCAGCGTGCGGCGGGGCGGCGAATCGGGGCTTGGTGGCGGGGGAGGCTGCCTGCGGTGCCGGGAGCTGACCAGCCAGCTGGTCCGCGCCGGGGGTGTCCACTGGGCAGGATTCGTCAGGTGCGCCCGGCGGACTTGTCCCGCTGCCATGGTCGGGCAGATCCGGTTCTGGCCCAGAGGTGCGGCGTAGGGTCCGTCGGTCGTGGCGAGAGTGTGCGTGAACCCACGCGTGGAAAGCAACCACCACTTTGAAGACCGAAAGGGTCGGTCATTAGGGGGTCTCCGTCGCCGGTCCGGCCGCAAGCCGTACGTGCCGTGGCCGTGCCTCGGCATAGGAATGCGCAGCGCGGTGAGTGCGCGCACGGCGTCGCGGAGTCGACTGTGAGACGCGCCGGGATGACCGGCAAGATCGACCACATCGGAAGCCCCGGGCTCGGGACTGCTGGGTGCCCGACACTGTCATCGCCCTGAGCTGTTCACCAGCCATGTCGTAGTCGTTCCGGTCGGCCGGCATGGGACGGTGGCCCATCGGGGCGCCCCTTCGGCAATATTCCGGACGGGGGCGGGGGAACGGTCCGAGACAGCTGCTACGTTGCGCCGCTTCGGAGTCGGGCGCAGCAACGAGGAGATCGTCCAGTTCCGCAAGGGCTGGATGGAAGGCTCCCGCTACGGCGAGATGAAGGGCTACGACGGGCCGCCGATCCCGGCACCGCAGCTGCCGCCGGTGCCGTTGAAGGCGCGCGGGCGGGTGCGCTGAGCTGTGCTTTTCTGCAGTAGGTCGATCAGCCAACATCAGCCGAGGAGATGACAGCCCCGAGGCCTGGCTGTTGACCTTGCCCCGAAGGTAGGTCAGATTGCGATATTTGGAGTACTGGCGACATGTCGTGATTGATAATCAGATATAACTACACGTACAACATTCCTCGCAGCTCGAACAGGGACACTCCCTGATCGGGTCGTTCGAGGAGGATCCATGCAGCACTTCGCCGTTCGCGGGAACCCGCGTGTGGGGAGAGTCCGGGGGTACGTGTCGAAGCACGGCGTTCGGAAAGCATCGTGCACGGTACTCGCTGCCGCAGCCGTTCTGACGCCGTCCGTCGCCCTGGCGGCCCCTGCCGCACCCGGCACGTACGCATACGTCGCCAACACGGGCCAGAACAAGGTCCGGGTGTTCGACACCGCCACGAACGCCCTCGTGACGAGCATCGACACCGGAGCGTTCAGCGGGCCCCTGCAGGTCGCCGCTACCCGAAACGGCAAGAAGGTCTACGTGACGGAGCGGGACTCGGGCGCCGTGTCGGCGATCGACGCTCTCACCAACACCGTGGTGGCCGAAATCCCCACGGGGAACGGCACTCCGGAGAGCGTGGCCATCTCGCCGGACGACAGTCGCGCCTATGTCACCGTGGAGGGGAACGGACTGGCCAACCGCGTGGTGGCGATCAACACCGCCACCAATGCCATCGTGGGCACCCTCGAGACGGGGGCGGACACGCTCCCGAACGGGCTGGCGGTATCCCCGGACGGGAAGCGACTCTACGTCGCCTACCGGGGCGCAGGTGTGGTGGCAGTGATCGACTCCGCCGCCATGACGCTCATCACGACGGTGGACGTCGGACCGAGCGCACCGCGAAAGGTGGCCATCTCGCCGAGCGGCGCACGTGTCTACGTCACCGAGAACACCTCGGGCGAGGTATCGGTCATCGACACCGCCACCAACACGGTCGTGGCGCCGATTCCGGTCAACCAGGGGCTGGACGGCGTGGAGGTCTCGCTGGACGGAAAGCGCGTCTACGTCGCCGACCGGAACAACGCCCGGGTGGCGGTCATCGATGCCGCCACGAACAGCGTCGTCACTTCGATCCCCACCTCCGGGGATCCTGCGGAAATGGCGGTTTCCCCCACCGGAGCCCGGCTGTACGTCAGCCACCCCAACGGCGCGCACGGGGTATCCGTCATCGACCTCGCCACCAACTCCGTCTCCGCGACCATCGACAGTCCCGAAGGCGCGCTCATCGGAATCGACCTGGGCTCGGTGCCGGGGACCTCGAAGGTGTCCTGCCCGGCCGGCAGCGCGCTGACGGGCGGCGGCTTCGGATCCACCGGTCCCGCACCGGATCAGCTCGTCAGCAGGCCGGTACCCGGCACCAACGACTGGGAGGTGAACGGGCAGAACAGGACGCGGGACGACGTCACCCTCACCCCGTACGCCGTCTGTGTCACGCCATGACGGCCTCGCGACGACCCGAAGGCAGCCGCCGACCGCCCACGGGCCCCGGGTCCACTTCCAGCGGACAATGATCAGGAGTAAGTGCATGCCGTCTGAAAGCACAGCAGCAACGCGGCGGAGCGGTCCGCCACGCCGGACCGGATGGGTCGCCGGAGCCGTTGTCTCGCTCGCCCTCACGGGTGCCGGTTTCGCGGCGCCCGCAGCCGCCGCCACCCCGCAGGACCCGTCGGACGCGCAGTACCTGACGGTGGATCCGCCTCCGCAGCACGACGAATGCGCCGAGGGGCGGCCATGGGTCGAGTGCGAGCCCCACCCCGGAGAGCCTCCGTTTCCTCCCGGACCCCCCGGACCCCCCGGACCGGCTGGAGCCCCCGGTCCTCCGGGAGCCCAGGGCGCTCCGGGGGTCCCCGGCCCGGCAGGCACCCCGGGATCAGCCGGGCCCGCCGGACCCCAGGGAGTAGCCGGACCTGCGGGCCCTCCTGGTCCCCCCGGACGCGTTTTCCCCCTCGTCGTCACGGGTCAGCCCGTCTTGATCCCCGCGGCCCCGTAGCGGCACCGGGCCCCGCGCGGGCCGCCGCACCGCACGGCCGGCACGACCACGTGCTGCCGGCCGTGCGGCGCACCTGGCGGCACGAAACCACGGGCGGGAGCGGCTTTGGTGACAGGCACACGGAGCGGTTGCTGCGGCCGGTCGGGCTGTTGGGGGGCGACGACCGTACCGAACCGTGACGTGAGCGGTCGGTGCTGTGCGTGTCAGCCGTGGCGCAGAGACCCCAGCAGGCCTTCCGGGAGGTACTCCGAGTGAGCGTCGGCCACCGCCGCCGGGTCGGCGGGCCGGTCGAGAGGAGGGTGTTAGGGCCGGCGCGGCAGCGACACGGGCTCGGCGCTTCCGAGTCGCCGGGCGACGTCCTCGCGACATTGTGGTCGAAGGTGCTCATCCGGCGGCTGCCGAGGGTGGGCAGGATGTGGTGCTCGAGTAGGGACTCCAGGGTGTGGAGCGAGGACTCGGCGAGGTCGCGCCGGCGCGCCTTCCATTCCGCGGTGTACTCGCGGAACCGCACCGCGCCGTACTTCTGGATGCGCTCGGCCTTGCCCTGGTTCCTTGGGGCGGCCTTCTTCTCCTGGTAGACCGTCGTTAAGCGGTCGATGGCCTTGTCCTGGGTGGAGAAGCCGGCCTCCTCGGACGCCAATGCTGGCCTTTTGCTGGCGCTGGAGGGTCCAATACGTTCCTGACCTGCACGAAAGCGGATATCTCGTGTTACGTTCTGAAACTGGATCGGCCGGAGCAACGAGGAGGTCGTACAGGCGCGCCAGGACTGGATGGAAGGCGCGAGGTACGGCGAAGTGAAGGGCTACGACGGCCCTCCGATCCCCGCTCCGCAACTCCCGCCGCGGCCACTGAAAGCGCGCGGACGGGTACGCATTGACCCAATGCCGACTTTGGTGACGGTTCGTCAGTTCGCCGGATGTCTTCCGATGGTCTCGAAGGAACCGCGGACAGGGTCCTCGGGCTTGGCGCAGCAGCTTGTGCGGAGCGTAGTCATCACAGGTTTCGTCGCACGGTCCGGACGCAGAGGGCGCGTGGGGCTGGCGCGTCTGCGGGCGGATTGCGCGGCCCTGGGTCGGGGAAGTTCTGACCGGACCGGCGTGCAGGGACCTGGGGGTGGCGGTGGCGGGTGGGAGCGACGAGTACGCGCGCGAGCGGGCGCGGCAGGCCAAGGAACGTGAGCGGCGCCGGAAGGCTGCCGATGCGGAGGCCAAGCGCAAGGCGCGCGAGGAGAAGGTCGCCCACGAGGCCGCGCGTGCCCAGGAGGCCGTCGACAAGACGAGCGTGACCGAGCACGACGTCGAGCAGCTGGCGGGACTGTTACGAGCGGCGGTGCTGGATGGCCGGCCCCTAACCTTCGACAGCCTCAAGCAGCATTTCGTCCCTGCGGTCTTCGCGCCGTCCAAGAGCCGCACGAAGCCCGTTCCCCTCCCGCGGTGGGGAGAGTACGAGCCCGAGCCGCCGCGCGGCTGGCTGGGAGCGCTCGGCTTCGGGCGCCGGTCGTACGACGCGGAGGTCGAGGCCGCGCGCAAGCAGTTCGACGAGGCGCTTCGAAACCATGCGCGCGAGGAGCACGAACGGGTCGGGAAGCTGGACGTGGCGCAGGCCCGCCATGACGAGCGCAACCAGCAGGAGGCGGCTCGCGTCGAGGAGTGGAATTCCGGGATCGAGGCACGCCGCGCCGCCTATCGGGACCGCGACGTCGAGGCGGTCGAGTGGTTCATCGACCAGGTCTTGGCCGCATCCACTTATCCCCACGGCTTCCCGAAGGCGCACCAGGTCTCCTACCAGGCGGATACGGGAGACCTGCTGGTCCAGATCGACCTGCCGCTGGAAAACGTGGTCCCGGTGGCTCGTGCCTATCGGTACGTGAAGACCCGCGACGAGATCACGCCCGTCCCGAGGCCCGAGAAGGAGCGCCACGAGCTGTACGCGTCCGTACTGGCGCAGACGGCGCTCCGGACCGTCCACGAGTTGTTCGCGGCGGACACCGACGGCGTGGTGAGGTCTGTGGCGCTGAACGGGCACGTGGCGACCATCGATCGCGCCACGGGCCGCGAGGTGCACCCCTGTCTGATCACTCTCCAGGCGGGGAGGGAAGAGTTCGGTGAACTGGTGCTGACCCAAGTCGATCCGCAGGCCTGCCTGAAGCGGCTGCGGTCGCTGATCTCACCGAATCCGTACGAGCTGGAACCCGTGCGCCCGCTGGTCACCTTCGACTTGAGCAAGTACCGGCTGATGGACAGCATGGACGTCGTGGCGGGCCTGGACAGCCGTCCCGTGCTGATGGACCTATCACCCACGGAATTCGAGCACCTGGTCCGGCAGTTGTTCGAAGCCATCGGCCTGGACAGCGTCAACACGCGGCCCTCGCAGGACGAGGGTGTGGACGCGGTGGCGATGAACACCGACCCGGTCATGCGGGGGCTGTGCATCATCCAGGCCAAACGCACTGCCAAGGTGGTGCCCTTCGAGTCGGTGTCCGCCCTGGCCGGTGTCGTGGAGCACAAGCGGGCGGCCAAGGGCATCCTGGTGACGACCTCGTGGTTCGGTCGGGCGAGTGAGGCGTTCGCGAACGACCACGGACGCCTGGAACTCCTCGACGGTGCCAACCTCGTCCACCTGTTCAAGGAACATCTCGACCTCGACGTCATCCCGGGCCCCGTTCCTCCCAAGCGTCGGCCTCGCTGACGACGTGCCTATGGCGTGAGCCCCGGGCGCTCCACGCTGGACTTCGGTGCGGCGCCTAGAGCAAGAAGGACAGAGGCTGCGGAGAGGGCTGCCAGGACGGCAAAGAGGGTCGGGTATCCGCCGAGGAGGCCGGCGAGGGCGGCGCCGGCCCAAGGGGCGAGGGCTGCGGCGATGTGGGCGGGGGCGCCGAGGAGGCCGGAGAGGCGGCCGTAGTGCGTGGTGCCCCAGCGGTCGGTGACGGCGGTGGCCTGGAGGAGGGTGAGGTTGCCGCGGACGATTCCCGCCAGGACCGCGAGGACGACGAGCAGGGGCATCGGCCCTGGGATGAGGGCGAGGGCGGCTGTGGTTGCGCCGCCGAGGGCGATGAGGGTGGCCGTCCGGGTCGTGACCGATGTACGCGCCGACAGGCTTGCGTACAGGGTGCGGCCGAGGGTCTGTCCTGCTCCGCCGAGTCCCAGTGCCCAGGCTGCTGTTGACGCGCTGGCGCCGCGTTCGGTGAGGAGCGGGATGAGACCGATGACCACCGCGTACATGGCGAAGCTGGAGAGGGTGAATGCGGCGGCCAGGAGGAGGAAGGGGCGGCTTCGGGGGATCGGGGTGCGGTCCGTTGTGGGTGGCTGGGGTGGGGCGGCCGGCCAGGGGGCGCGCAGGGCCAGGGCGTGTGCGGGGATGGTGATGGCCGCGAGGATCACGGCGAGGACCGCGTACGTCTGCCGCCAGCTGAGGTGTTCGGCCAGGACGGCGGTCAGTGGGGCGAAGACGGTGGAGGCCAGTCCGCCGGCGAGGGTGACGATGGTCAGGGCGCGGATGCGGTCGGGGCCCCACCAGCGGGTGAGGGCGGCGAAGGCGGGCGGGTAGAAGGTGGCCGCCATCGCGATGCCCGCGAGCATCCAGCCCAGGAAGAAGACGGGCAGGCCAGGGGCGACGGCGATCAGCAGGAGTGCGAGCACGCCGATGACCGAGCCGGCGGTCATGACCGCGCGGGGACCGCGCTGGTCGAGGATGCGGCCGACCGGGATTCCCACCACGCCGGAGACGAGAAGAGCCATGGAGAAGGCGCCTGTTGCCGCGTTGGCGGACCAGCCGGTGTCGGCGGTCAGGTGTGACAGGAGGACCGGGAAGGCGTAGTAGACGATGCCCCAACTGGTGATCTGGGTGGCGCACAGCGCGGGCAGAGCGGCGGGGGGGGGGGGGGGGGGGGGGGGGGGGGGGGGGGGGGGGGGGGGGGGGGGGGGGGGGGGGGGGGGGGGGGG
>NZ_JANFAK020000081.1 GCF_024721315.2 Streptomyces sp. Isolate_45 | reverse complement strand
GGCGCTCGCTGCGCGAGCTTTCGGCGGAGGTCTTTCGCTTCGCTTCAGCCCTCTGGGGTGGGGGCTGCGGGGCGCTGCGCTCCCCTTGCCGTTGCTGGGTTGTGAGGAGGTTGGGCCCGGTCGCTCCGCTCCCCGGCCCTTGGCCCGCTGCGCGGGCGGCTGGCTACGAGGGGGGTGGCGGGGGTGGTCTCGAATCCAAAGCTGAGTTTGGATTCTGTGACGCTCCGTGAGCATATCGCAGGGCGGGGGCGGTTGGAACCCTCTCTGCTCCCCTTCCCAGGTCCTCCGGCCCTTTCTCGGACCTTTCCGGGGCCTTTCGGAGCGGGGTCCGGGTGGGGGGCCGGGGTGTGCGTTTCGGCCTCGGGACGGTCAGCCGGAGGTGTAGGTGCGGAGGGTTGCCCGGAGGCCGGGGCGGGTGGTGGCGAGGTACCGGAGGGCCTCGGCGTGGGTGGTGCAGGCGTGGACGGGGGTCTGGCGGCCGCGGTGGTCGGTGAACTGCACGGTGAGTTCCGCCGGCTGGTTGCAGGCGCGGTGTTCGGGTGGCCGGGCGGGGTCGGTGACTTCGCAGCCGCCGTGCGAGGCGTCCGTGCGGAGCCGCAGGGCGCCGCCGAGGGCGTCCAGGAACGCGGCTGCGGCCGTGCGGCGCCGGGCGGTGGCCGGGGCCGTCACGGGGCCGCGTACGGCCTCGGAGCGGGGGGTGAACCGCTGTCCGGGGGTCGGGGCCGGCTGCTGCGGGGGCCGGCGGCCGGCCGGAGCGGGGCGCGGGGCCTGCGCCGGGGCGGTCGAGGGCCGTAGGACCGCCCGGAGTTCGGCCAAGGCGCGGCGGGTGTCCGCCCGACGCTCCGCGCTCTCCCGCTCGGCCTGGGCGTCGTCCTCGGCCCGCTCCTGCGGTGCGGGGCGGGGTGCGGGGTCCCGGCGGGGTGCGGTCGGCGGGGCGGGCCTGCGGGCCGGGAGGGGGGTTGCAGGGGGCGGTGCGTCCTCGGCGCGGGCCGCGGTCGGCACCCGGCGCGGGTGGGAGCAGTCGGGACAGCGCACGGTGCTGGCGGCCTTGGCGCGGGTGGTCCAGGTGTGGCCGCATTCGTAGCAGTCGAGGTCGACCGGGGGCCGGGTGGTGCCGGCCGGAACGGGGATCGGGGTCCCGCAGCCGCCGCGCGTCGTGGGGCACCGGGTGGTGTTGCCGCTCTGGCCGGTCGTCACGGTCCGCCCGCACACGGGGCAGCGCACTTCGATGGCGGCCGGGAGGTGCTCGGCGGTCGGTGTCATCGCTCCCCCACCCCTTTTTCGCGCCGGAACATGTGCGCTGTCATCCTAAGTTCCAGTATCTCGCATGTGCGGGCGCCGGGTGTGCGATTCGGGTGCGGTTCATGTGGCCGATTTGCTGCGGGATTTGACACCGGTCTGTCCGTTATAGAACTGATATGTGGTCAGATTTAGCGGCTGATTTCCGCAGGGTTCAGGACATGGATCAGGCGGCGGCCGCAGTCGGCGCACGAGGTGTGCGGGCCCTCGGTCAGGTGGGCTTCGCAGTACGTGCAGGCGGGACCGCCGCACTCCTGGCACCGGGCCTGGTCCACGACCCCGTTCACGAACGCTGAGCCCGCTTCCGCGCACTCCTCCGGGGTGGGCGGCCGGTCGTCCTCGGGGCCGAGGCCGGCCAGGGACGGGTTCGCCCGCAGGTTCGCCAGGGCCGCGACGTAGGCGGCCGAGGACTCGACCACCTCCGCCAGCTCCTGGCCGCCGTACGCCTCGGCACAGGGCAAGCACAGGTGCGCGCCGGGCAGAGCGTGGGCCGTTGTGCAGGTCCCGCAGATGTCGTGCCCGCAGGACAGGCAGACCGGGTCAAGGGCGTTCTCGTCCGGGGTCAGCCCGGGGCAGTCGCTCACGGCGCGCACGGTAGCGGCCGCCACCGACAACGCGCGGTTGTCGGGTCGCCTCCGACAACCGCCGGTTGTCGCCCGGCCTACTCGCGGCCGCCGGCCCGGCGGATCGCGCGTTCGGCGAGCACGGCCAGGTGCTCGGGGTCCTCGGCCGGGTCCGCGTCGAGCACGGCCATGGCCAGGGCGGCGGCCGCGGTCCAGTCGGCGGCCGGGGCGGTGTGCACGGTGAGTTCGGCCAGGGGGCCGACCGCGCGGCGGACCGTGTCCAGCCACGGGCCGCGGCCGCCCGGGGCCACGTGCACGGCCGTGGGCGTCTGGTCCGCCCCGGCCCGGTAGAGCGCGCCCAGGGCGGCCACCAGGGGGCCCGTGGGGGCGTCGGGGGGCCAACACCGGGCCCGGCGGACCCGCAGGCCTCCCCCGGCGTGCTCGGCCAGCAGCAGCACCCGGGCGCAGTCGTCGACGTCGACCGCCACGGCCAGGACGTGGCGGACCAGGCTCCCCGGCGGGCGGGCCGGGCGGCGGGGCGCGGGCAGGCTCCGGGTACGGGTGCGGGCAACGGTGGCAGGCATCTTGACCTCCGAGGAGTCACGGAAGCCCTGTACGGCCCGCTGCGGGCCGATCTCCCGCCCGGATGACGGAGGGGCCGCCCGGCGGGTGATCGCTGCGCAGCGGGCCGTACGGGCCGTCAGGCGGGTACGGACCGGGGACAGTCGGCCGGGGGCCGTTGTTGCTGCTGCGTGGGAAGGGCGGCCGGGACGGCGGGCGGTCGCGCTCCGGCCGGCAGCACGTCCGGCTTCTGCGGCGCCGGGTCCGGGGCCGGTTGTGGGGTGCCGATGAAGGGACGGGACGAGGGGTCCGGCGCCCCGGCGCCGGCGGACGCGGCGCAGCCGCTCGCGCGCCCGTACGCGCCACTACCGGCAGTGGCCCTCCGGGCGTCAGCAGCGCTTCGCGCCGCAGGCGCTTCTTTCTCTGGAGGAGGGTTCTGGACAGGGCTATAGACATAGGGCGTCACCGGTGACGCCACCCTGGCGTCACCCATGACGCCACCCCTGGCGTCACCGGTGACGCCACCCCCCGGGGACTGCGAGCGCTTCGGGCGGCCGCCCTTCGGGGTGATCCCGGCCCGCCTCTTCTCCTCGACGCGCCCCTTGAGCACGGCCGCGGCCTCGTCGGCTGCCGACCTGCCGGGGGCGAGCGGGTCGGTCCACTCCTCCCGCCAGAACAGGGCGTCGTGCAGGTGGTAGACGCTCGCGTCGTTCTCCCGGGCGTTGCGGGGCGAGGTGCGCCGTTCGACGTGGAAGAGGCCTGCGCATTCGCCTTCGAGCAGCACCCGATCCAGGGTCTTGACCGAGACGCCGAGCTGCGCGGCCAACTCGGTACGCCACGGGTGGCCGCGGCCGGTGTCGCGGGTGGTGGTGTCGGCGTAGCTGGCAAGGATCCCGTAGAGGGTCCGCAGGTTCGCGGAGTACCGGGGATCGCACAGCCACCGCGGCACCAGCTGGACGAACAGCAGACCGCCTCCCCGGCGGACCTCCGGGGCGATCACAGGGCACCGCCCCGGGCCGGCAGGGACGAACGGGCGGGAACGCGCGCGCAGTACGCGCGGGTGTCAGCCGTCACGGCTACACTCCAGGAGGTTTGTGAAGCAAGTGCACCGCCAGCCCCCGGGGTCGTAGCCGGGGGCTTTGGTGTTTTCAAGGGGCCTGCGTGGCCGACCGGACGCCGGAGCACCGCCCGGGCCGGGGGCCGGGGCGGGTCGTAGTGCTCAGGGGTTCAGGGACCGTGCGGGGAACAGGGCGCGGCCGCCGGGCACCAGGCGGTGCCGGCCGCGCGGGCGCGCGTCGAACGACGCGCGGGCAGGGGTATGTGCCAGGGCGCGGGACCGGCCATCAGGCCGAGGGCGCGCAGGACGACTGTGGCCGGGGTGCCAGCTCCCCCGGGCCAGTCGGCCAGGACGACTCCCGGAGCCCAGCGGGCCGCCCAGGCACCACGCGCGCCACGGGCGCAGAGCATCGCGAGGACGGCGGCCATGTGCGGCCAGCCCTGCCAACGTCCGGACCACAGCCGGTGCAGGGGACGGTGCAACGCCGAGCGGCGGGCGGCCGCCGCCCGACGGGCCGCGCGGTTCAACGACCGGTCCGCCGAGACCGGGTCGAGCGCGGGCGCCGAGGGAACCGGGGCCAGGCCGAACCGCCGGGGCGGGTGCCCGGTCGAGGCGGCGGGGCCGGTATCCGTCGGCATGGCCGGAACCCTACCGTCACCCCCCGCGCCGGTGTCACTACAACGGCCCCGCCACGCGGGCCCCGCAGCGGGGCCCACGCAACGAAAACACACCTACCTGACTGGCCGTCAGACAAGTGGGGAAATTCGCTACGTCGCTACATTCAGCGAAACTGATCACAACGACGTCTCCCGATCCGGTTTCAAAAGCAGCCAGAAACCGCAATGTAGTGCATGCGGGAGTAGCCGACCACGAAACCCCCTGACTCTTCTACAATTTGAGGATGGAACGGCATCGCTGAATCGACTTCACAAGCGGGCCGGAACCGCAATACACATGCATGGATAGCCGAAAGCGGCACCCGCTTATCCCCGTACAATGAGGGGGTAAATGAAATTCGAAATCGAGGATGGTCCAATGGACTTCTTTACCGTAATCCAAGCAATCAGCGACGTCGCATCTCTCTTAGTGTTCCTTTGGGGACTCGGCAGTTACTTATTACCGAAGGTGAGGAAGTGGCGTAGCTGAACAGCAGGACAGTCCCGCTCCGGCGGGACCGCTCGTCACCCGTACGGACCCGGGCCGAATGCCTGCGGCCGCCCGGCGGTTGAGGGTGGGGGCATGCCCGTGCCACGCCTGGTCATCTACCCGCCCGACGAGAACGGCTGGCGCCGCGTCCGCTGGGACGGCCAGTCCATCGGCGTGGCCCACCGCCCATCGGACATCCTCGACTTCCTCCGCGACGCGGGGATGGAGGACCCCGAGACCCTCGACCTCACCGGCGAGCTGGTCGAGTGGCGCGGCGGCGGCCCTGAGACCTGGGCCGAGTCACCCCCGTGAGCACGGGGACCCCTTCGCCGGGTCAGCGGGCACGGTCACGAACACGCCATCCAAGAGGGTGGACAGCATGTCCACCGGCTTGGACGACTCGCTACAGTGGGAGCCTGGCTCCGATAGCGCAACTTTGATCATGCATGCGTGCATGCACTGTCAGAGGGTCGCGTCAGACTAGAGCCATAAGAACGGCGGCCTCTGCCCGGACTGGAAGCAGGGACAGAGACCGCCGCGGGTGAAACCGCACCTCGCGCCTCTTGGTGGTTGCACACCAGGGGGCGCGTCGCGTTTTACAGGTAGCTGACGAGCATCTCGTACAGCCACACCACGCACTGGACGAACCAGGGCGCAGCCTCGTCGGCGAGACCAGCCAGCAGGGCCTGGACTACGCCGGCGACCAGTACATCGCGAGCGGTGCTGCGGTTCTCACCCCGGATCTGCGGTACGCCTTCGTCCTGCGGATCCTCGGACGTCGGCTTGTCGCCACCGGGCATGGGAACCCCCCAATCAGGACCGCCGCACCTCAACTGGATGGCCGGGGCGACGGTCCGTCAAAACCCGGCCAACCAGAAGCTGCACAGCACCCGAATGGGCTCGCACCAGAGTATCGGCCGGGTCAGACAAAGAAGCGTCGGCAGCAGGTACGGTCACTCGTCCTCCCATAGTCATAAAAGCCGCGAATGCCCTGGAAAGGTCCTGGGCAGCCCTCCGCATCAGGCCAGGTTTGCCACCAGGAGCGCAGCACCCTGCCGCGGAACTCCATGAGACAGACAGCGACAAGCGCGCGACCAGCTCGCGGATCGCGCTCTGACCTCGGCCCTCGAACCACCGGGGGCCAGTCCGCGTGCGGTTGGGTATCAAAGTGCGACTGCCCCATGTCCTTGCTGACCACCTTCTCCTTCATGGACACCCAACCCGTCAGGTTCTTGTAGACCCATTCCCCTCTCAGGAACACGCCGCAGACCGACTGTTTCCGGCCATACCGATTCCGCACTACTCAGTCGAACTTCTTGCCGATGTCGGGGTAGCGCACCTCCGCGACGTCCTTGGTGGGCATGTCCGAGGCGATGACGTCGCATGTGGACGTGACGACGCAATCTTGAGGATGTCCAGGTGCTCCGAGTTCTTCTCGATCACCACATGGAGAGAGGCCTCCCCACCGGTGAGCGACGTCGCGGTGCGCCCAGGCCACACCGCCTGCACCTGTAGTTATGGGGGAAGCCGGGCCAGATCTAGTACCTGATGACCAGGCGACAGATGGCGAACTTGCCGCCCCTCCACGACTCCGCCGAAGTTGCCGAGCTCCGCCACGGACATCTTGCGGTCGAAGATGTAGAAGATGGTCGAGTCGATGAAGTTCGTGGACCTGTTCGCAGTGCTGGCCACTGGCGCCGATCGGATCAGAAGCCGACGTCGATGTAGTCGATGTCGGTGAACTCGACCAGCAGCTCCTGGGCGCGGCTGCCGCTGTCCTTGAAATAGACCTCCTGCAGCCCTGCCGCGGCGAGCTGTTGCAGCTCGGCCTCGGAGGCGCCTGCGTCCTGGGCGGCCAGCAGCCGGCCCGCGAACTCCGGCGGGAGGTGCTGCGTGATCCGCCGCATCCGCCCGTCGTCGGTCGTGCCCGGCGCCGCGGTGAACCCGAACCGGGCCCGGGTCTCGATGACCAGGCCCGTCTGGTTCGCGGCCTTCTCCCTGACGCGCTTGCGGACGAGGGGCTGCCACCGGCGCCGGACCTCGACCTCCATGCGCTCCCCAAGCGCGGGCTTGGGCTGCTTGATCTGGTCCTTCACGTACCGCTCCACGGTGCGCTGCGAGATCCCCAGCAGGGCGGCCACGGCCTTGGTGCTCTTCTCCTGGCGGACCAAGTACCGCATCTGCGCGCCCGCGGACTTGGGGATCGGACGGGTGCTGTGCGCTTGTCCGGCCCGATCGAGGCTGTCTGCGACGATGCCCATTGCCCCCTCATTTCTGTCCCACACCGTGGGGCACTTTCATGATCGTCAATCGTGGCGCGGCCAGGCCACACTCTTGATGACATCGCGAGTTATGGGGAATGCGGGCCAGAGCTAGTACTCGCCCATGACCTGGAGTTCGCCGACGGCGACGCTGGTACACCCGGTTCCGCCCTCCTGGCCACCTTCGCGAGCATCTACCTCGCCGTTGGAGACAGGGCTCAGCAGGATCCGCGTGTACGTAGGCGCTCGATGCCCCGGACCGCCTTCAGCATGGGGCGGGCCGCTCACGCCAGCCAGGTGCGGGCACCTACGGGGTAGGGCCTGGAACCACCCACAGCTGCACAACGCCGAGCTCCTCGATGGCGTCCTTGTCGATCTCGGGGTTGTCTTCGGGTTCGAAGATCCTCTTGTCGAAGCTGGCGGCCGCGAGGAGGGAACCATCAGGTGAGAACGCCACCGTAACCGCCGCATTGTGACGGGTGGCCAAGGGTTCGCCGACAGGGGCGCGGGTGACCGGGTCCCACAACCGCACCATTCCATCCTCGGCGCCGGCGGTCGCCAGCAGCGAGCCATCAGGCGAGAACGCCACCGCGACCACCTCACCGTCGTGGTCCGCGAAAGGGTCCCCGACAAGGGTGCGGGTGACCGGGTCCCACAACCGCACCATTCCATCGACGCCGGCGGTCGCCAGCAGCGAGCCGTCAGGAGAGAACGCCGCGACCGCCTCCCCGTCGTGGCCGGTGAGAGGGTCCCCGACAGGGGTGCGGGTGACCGGGTCCCACAACCGCATGCCGTCATCGGCCCCGGCGATCGCCAACAGCGAGCCATCAGGAGAGAACTCGAGCGAGTTCGCCATGCCGTCGAGGCCAGCGAAGGGGTCGCCGACAGGGGTGCAGGTAACCGGGTCCCACAACCGCACCATTCCATCGCTGTCGCCGCTCGCAAGAAGCGAGCCGTCAGGAGAGAACGCCAGCCCGCGCACAAATTCAGTGTGGCCGGTGAGAGGCTCTCCGACAGGGGTGCACGTGACCGGGTCCCACAACCGCACCATGCCTTCGAGGTCGGTGCTCGCAAGAAGCGAGCCATCGGGCGAAAACGCCACCGCGAATCCCGGAGTCTGGTGGTCGGTGACCGAGCCTCGGACGAGGGTGCGGGTAACCGGGTCCCACAACCGCACCGTGCTACCGCTGGGGTGGACGGTGGCGGTCGCCAGCAGCGAGCCATCAGGCGAAAACGCCACCGAGAACACCACACCGGTCCGAAGGGGCGGCAATGCCAGCGCTCCTGCCCGGGCCGCGTGCAGGAGCGCTCTGACCGCGAGCGATGATCCTGGCCGCGGCGGCGGGCCACCCTGGCGGGGCACGCCAGCCGCCGTGGGGCCCGCCAGCACCTCGCGGGCCAGAGTCGGATCGCCCTCTCGGGGTGCGGGGGCTGGGGCAGCGCCGTTCCGGCGGCCCGGGCGTAGTTCCGCTGTCGCGCGCCACCGGTTGCGCCATTCGTCGAGTACGGGGTCGGTGCGGGCCGGGGCGGGGATCTCCTCGCCGTCCGCGTCCCAGGACATCAGGGTCCGAACCAACAGGATGATCTTGTCGACGCCGGCAAAGCGTGTGCCAGCGAAGGCCGTGCTCTGCGTGGCGATCGGCAACTCCGTCCCGCTGCTGATTCGCTCCGCCCGTAACGCGATCCGGCGTAGCGAGGGGTTGCCGCGTTCCACCTTCAGTCGGCGCAGGTGCCGTGCCTGCTCGGCGAGGGCGGCCTTGAAAGTGTCCACGCCTTGTCCCGCGTCGGTGCTGTCGATCACGCCGGTGTCCCCCTACCGCTGCCTGTCCAGCAGGGTAAAGGCCTGCCGACGGAACAGTAGGAAACTTCCGTGAACACCCCGGAACAGCCCGGACCGGCAGCGGACCTGTTCCGCGGAACAAGCCAGGTGTACCGCGGTGAACACTCTCCGATCGACTGTCATCCGCTGCGTTCGCCCCGTGCCGGCCAACGCCTCCAACGGCTCCAAGGTCGAAGCATGACAACCCACCAGAACAACCAGCCCACCCCGCCCCCGGCCGACAACGGAGCCTTCCTCCCCCTGCGCACGGCCGTGGTCCTCCTGACCGCACTCGTGCTCGGGCTCATCGTCGGCGGCCTCACCGCCCTCACCGGCACCCACCCCGCCACCGCCGTGATCGCCGGACTCACCACCGCCGGCGCCGGCACCGCCGCCCTACGAACCCTCATCCAATGACCCCCGAACAGCACACGCCGATCCCGGGATCACGTCGGGCTGTCCGCGGCACGGGTCCCGATGGCGGGGCATCCGAACAAGGAGGCCCCGCCACCGGGAACCCTCCACCCGGCCCTGGGGGGGGAAGGGCCGTCAAAGGCACCCGAGTTCGGCACCGGCTCACGGACCCGAACGCTTCCTCTCGCTCCTGGTTGCCGGACTACGCAGCAGGACGCCCAAAAAGCCCAGGGCCACCAAGCTCGACACAGCGATCAGGTAGTAGGTCGACTTGGCTATGTCGCGTTGGATGATCGCAGCGAACATGGCCCAGACGTTCAACAGTCCGATGGCGACTATGAGTCCTCGGATGAGGAACAACCTCATGGTCGGTTTTTTCCGAACCGACGTCGACTGCTGCCCCTTCGAGGATGCGTCTTGCGGAGACGCATCGTGGGCTGGGCTGGTGGTGTCGGTGCCCACGATGGTGGCTTGTCTCTCCGAGGAGGGGGATGTCACGGGTGTAGGCAAATCGGTTGTAGGGACGTGTCGTGCAGGGTGGCGCCTTCGGATCGTCGGGAGTCGGAGGCTCGGGTTCCTTCGATGCTCAGGCTCGCGCCTTTGAATCGTCTGGGGTTGTGGGTCCAATCCCCTTTGAGTCGTAGGTTGGGGGGCTGCTTCCGATTGGGGCATCTCCGGGTATCTGAGGACAAAGGATTCCGGCGTCTCGCTGCCCGCCGGGTCGATGACCAGGCCTTGCATCAGAGTGCTCAGCAGACGGGAGAACCTTTGGAGTGCATCCGGTGAATCGACCGATGGATGGGGCCGGAACCAGGTCAGTCGAAGGACCCATCCCGGACCATCGCAACCGATGAGGATCACTTGGCCCGCACCCTTGCCAAGGCCCTTTCGTGTCACGAATCCGGGACCCCAGTGATACATCGAAAGAGTGGGTTCCACCCGTAGCAGGAGAGGGTCCCCATACTT
The DNA here is from genome assembly GCF_024721315.2 of Streptomyces sp. Isolate_45. GTDB lineage: Bacteria > Actinomycetota > Actinomycetes > Streptomycetales > Streptomycetaceae > Streptomyces. Next base: position 28,679 of record NZ_JANFAK020000081.1, on the reverse strand, counting down.
CTGCAGTTCCTTGACTGCCTCTGAGCTGTGTTTGTTCCATGAGCCGTTCTCCCGCGATCCGGGGAAAAGTCGGATCTCGAAGCGGTGGCCTTCCAGCTCGCCGATGAGCCCGACGGGCTTGCCCTCCGACATTCCGAAGCGCACGGTCAATCCCTCGACCTTCCGCACGTACAGGGGGCCCAGACAGACTCGTCCTTGTGCCGGGTCCGCAACTTCCGAGACATCCCAGGGGCCCTCGGGCCGCGGAGTGAAGCCCGGCAAGGCCCTTGGGGTCGGCGGATCCGCCACATCCTCGGACAGCCGTGGCGAGAGCTCGCCTGAAGGGATATCCGCGGCCACCGGGGTGTCGACCAGGCCCTCGGCGGGTGGGGTGCCGGCCTCCGACGGGCCGGCGTCGCCAACCGGCTTCCCCTGAACCTCCTCGTGGAGATCAGCAGCCGCCGGCGGCTCCTGCACGGACTCCCGCGTTCGGGATCGGTCTGTCACCCCGATCTCGCGGCGCTGCCTCCTCCACCGCTCTTCCATCTCTACCTGAAACTCGACGAGGCGCTCCCGCTCCGCGTACCAGGCGTCGGACTGCCCATTGCGTCGACTCTCGTCGTCACCGGGTTGGGTGCTGTCCGGATCCTGCTCGTGGAGATCATGGGCGTCCGGCGGATCCTCTGCGGATTCCTGGATCCGGGCTCGGTCCGTCCCCCACGTCTCGCGGGCCCGCCGCATCCGCAGTTCCCGCCGATCCTCCTCCGCGTGCCGGGCCTGGCGGCTCTGCCGGCTCTCGTTGTCGCTGGTCGAGGGGTTTTCCGGGGTTGTCCCGGAAAACCCGTGCTCGCTGGCGTCGGCAGGATGGATGACCTCGCTGAGGACTTCGCCGTCAATGATGTCCAGTTCGGAATCGGGCACGTATCCGATGGTGCGGCCGGCTTCCTCGACGGCCTCGCGGCCCCTCGCGAGAAGTCTTTCGGCTTGGTGGAGAGCGGCTTCGGCGAAGGCGATGCCGGCGTCGAAGCCGCCGATGGCCGGGTCCGGGAGGGCGATCGCCGTACCGGGTGCGGCCGGGTCCGTGTCGGGAGCCGAGGCTCGTAACGCGAGGACTTCCCGGCGTAGTTCCTCGCTCACCCGGCGGGCCTCGCGGGCCACGGCATGGGCTTGGTCGCGGTCGTGTTCGGCCTGCCGCAGCGTCGAGCGGATCTTCTCCTCGCTGTCCCGCATCCGAAGCATCCGCTGTTCGAGGAGTTCGAGCTGCGGGCGGTGCGTGGGGAGGCTGTCGAGCCGCGCACGGAGTTCGTCGCGCTCCCCGGTGAGCCGTTCGATGACGATGTCCTGCTCGTCGCGGATCTTCTCCAGGCCGACCACGATGAGCTGGGCCTGGAGTGTCGCCGCGGTACTCGCCCGCAGGGCATCGTTGGCGCTCTCCAGGTCCTGCTGGGCCTGGATGAGGGTCTGCTGGGTTCGGATCAGGGCCTGCTGGGCGTCGGCCAAATCCCTGTGGGTGGAGGAGTCCGCCCGGACCGGGGTCGGGTTCACGCGAGCCCGTTCGAAGAGAGCGTCGACCTCCGCACGGCGCGCGTCGTCGACGGCCGCATCGCCGTCGAGGCCGGAACAGATGTCGATCACGGCATGGGCGATCGCCTGGCTCAGCCCGTTGCCTTCCATCAGCGCGTACATCTTGCGCTGCGAGGGCACCTCGACGCCCGCGGGCAGCATGTCCACGGTGAGAGCGGCGTGGACGGAACTGATCGTCTTGCCGGCTTCACTCATATAGCCGTGCAAAAGCGACGCGACCTTGTTGATCTCCACCTCCGGCCCCTTGGGACCGCCCCAAGCCCGCCCGGCTTGTCTCCTATTTCCCATAAGCACCCCCCGATCGGTTCCCGAATTACGGGAGAAGGCCGCCCGCTACCGGACAACCCCAAGGCCGGTGGCCTGCCGATGCCCCGTCGGGGACCTTCTATATCACCACCGCAGCAAGCGAGTTGGTGAGCAGGGCCCGCCAAGGCGTCGCAACCAGGCGGCGGGCCCCTGAGACCTCCCAAGGAGGCCCTGATGACCAACCCTAGGACCGGCGAGAGCAACCGGCCCGGTAAGCGCGTCATCCTGATCGCCGCCGCGATCGGCGGAGCCGTCAAAGCACTGATCGCCTGGCTCCTCAACCACTTCCTCGGGTAACCCCACCCCCTGGGGTGGAACCGGGCAACCCGGCTCCACCCCAGGGCCCGGGAAGCGGCCGCAGGCCCCGGTACTCCTCGCGGAGCGCCGGGGCCTGGCGGCCGGGTCAGCCCGCCGCCGTCGGGGCTGCGCCGGCAAACCGGGGCCGGACCTGCCTCGGTTGGCGGGTCCGGCCCCGGGGTTGGGTGGGCCGTAGCGGGGCTTCGGCCCTGGGTTAGCCGATCGGGCGCATCCCGAGGCCCTTCACCAGGTCCCAGGGGTTGAAGCCGTTGATGGCTGAGGCTCCTGTTACCCCCTTGTAGTAGAGGTGGGAGGTCCCGATGCAGAGCTGTTCCGAGCCGATGTAGCGGTTCTTGCAGGTCTGCAGCAGGTCATCTCGCAGGATCTTGTCGATTTGTGCCTGGCCGTCGCTGTTCGTCGTGAATGCCTTCTCGCCGTACATGTCGCGGTAGTTGCGGGACAGGAAGTCGTGGCGGGCGCAGGGGACTCGGAAGTCGTACTCCTCGAAGGGGATGTCGGGGGAGAAGTTGCAGTAGTTCGTGGACCACCGGTACCCGTAGGGGTCGGGTACGCCGCGCAGGTGCCCGTTGTAGGAGGCCGTCCAGACATCTCGGCTTTCGTCGCCGAGCCGGTTCATGCTCGCGAAGAGGGCGGCCTTCTGCTCTGCGGTCGGTGCGGGGCCGGCGGCAGGTGCTCCGAGGGCCTTCCACTTGTCGTTGGTGCCGTCGCCGTCGTACCTGTGGACGGAGCGCTTGTCGGTGGCGAGGCGGTAGAGGCGGTATTCGCTGGCGGCGAAGGCGGCGCCGGGGCCGCCGATGCGCTTCCACTGGTTGGGGCCTCGCCCCGTGTACTGGTGGAGGTCGCCCGTGCCGTGCTGGGTGGCGTAGAGGTTGTTGCTGGCGAAGATGGTCTCGGCGGCACCCCAGATGGGGTTCCACTTGTCCTTTCCGGAGTCGTACTGGACGACGGTGCCGCGGTCGGGGGTCAGGCCGAAGAGGTTCTTGTCGGTGACGGCGAACGCGGCGCCCGCGTGGCCGACGAAGTCCCACTCCCCGTCGTCGTACCTGTGGATGTTCTTGTCGTCGGGGTTGGTGACGTACAGCTTCTTGTTGGGCCCGGTGTAGAGGTTCTCGGCCCGGTCGCCGACCTGCTTCCACACGTGGGGGGTGCCCGTGTACTCCATGATCTTGTTGCGGTCGGGGGTGAGGCCGTACAGGTGCTTGGAGGTGGCGGCGAAGGTGGCGCCGGCGCTTCCGATGCGGGTCCACTGGTAGGGGGCGTCGTCGTACTGCGCGATGTCGCCGGTGCCCAGGTCGGTGGCGTAGAACTTGCCGCCGCCCGCGTAGAGGTTCTCGGTCGGACCCTTGATCTTCCGCCAGTTGTCCTGGTGCTCGGACCATTCGTAGACGGCCTGGTGATCGGCGGCGAGCGCGAAGACGGACTTCCCGGCCGCGACGATCTGACCCATGGCCACGGGCTCCGGTTCCGACTGTCCCGGGTCCGCGTTCGCGGCGACGCCGACGGCGATGACACCGACGAGGACGAAGCAGAGCATGCGGATGGCTCCGTGGATGCGCTGCCACCAGTGTGTGTGAGCGGATCGTTGGGCGCCCGGCTGATCGTCTGTGGGCATGGCGGGATTCATCGGGGTTACCTCCCTGGAGGTTGAGGCGCAGTGACACGGCGGGGCTGCACAGCAGCCGGAGCCGGTCAGAAGGTGATGAAGAAGGGGAAGGGAAGGAGCGTCCAGAGCCGGAAAGAGGTCCGGCGGACAGGCGTGCAGGTGGCACCGGGGGCGGCAGCGTCAGCGTTCGGCCGCCTGTCGACGGGCGCCTCAGCAGCCGCCGTGAGCATGGCCGGCACGGGGACGGCCGGCGGGAAAGCACTGGGATCAGGAGCCGGAGCGTCGAGGGCGGGGGCCGTGCTCGGGACCGCTGCGGTGATGCTCGGCTTCGGCTTCGGCACCACGGTTTCGGTCGGCTTCGGGCTCACCGACGGCGCGGTGCTCGGCTTCGGCTTCGGCTTCGGCTTCGACGGTGTGATGGGCGAAGGAGCTGCGGGCTTCGTGTCCGGTGCCGGCGGCGAGGGCACGGCGGGCGGTTGCGCGGACGCGGTAGCCGGGGCCGGTGCGGGTTCCTGGGTGGTGGCGAGCTTCTTGTAGCGCAGGGCGACGTAGGCGCCGCGGGGGTGGTCGGCGATGCGGCTGTCGTGGATGTTGGCGTTGGTCTTGTGCGCGGGGATGCGCGTGTTGCTCTGGCTGTAGTAGAAGAAGTCCCCCTTGGCCTTGTTGGTCCAGCCGCCGAACAGCAGAGCGTGCGCATCGGGGTAGTCGAGGGCGTCACCCGGTTCGAGCTGGTCGAAGCTGATCCGGTCGGCGACGGACGGAAGGGTCTGGGTGACCATGCTGTCCTTGAGCTGCCAGGCCATGGAGACGAACCCGGAGCAGTCCTGCCGGTAGCGGCCGCCGGTCGCGTCGTCCTTCCAGAAGTGCTCTCGGCTGTAGGGAACACGCTCGTCGACCCAGTGCTTGGCGCGGGCGATGATCTGCTCACGGGTGACGTGCCCGCCGGGGGCCGCCCCGTGGCCGATGGTTCCGGTCGACGTGGGCCGCTCGCGCACCGTGCTGCTGTCCGCCTGGGCGGGAATGACGGTCAGACCGACGGCTATCGCCAGGCCTGCCAAGGCCGCGACGACCTTGGGCCGGCGTATCAACAGCTCTCTCACGGGTGTTCCTTCGCTGTGGTGGACTGCGCTGCCCGTGTTGGCAGAAGCGGTGGAACACCACGCTGGAACCTGATCTGATAGTCCGGCTGTGCGTACTTGCGTCCGCGCAGGTCAGCAGGGGTGGGGACTCCGGATATCCGCGAACGTGTACGAACGCGCGCGAACGTTCCGGACCGTTGAGGGGGAGCAATGAGTCGACCGGGGCGCGGGCAGGGCGAGCTGAAGGGGCGCACGGCCGAGGCGAACGCCCTCGCGGTGTTCCTGCGGGACCTGACGGCTGCGGACACGGTGAGCCAGTTGGCTGAGCGCTACAACCTGAGTCGGAGCGTGTGGAGCCAGTACCGCTCCGGCCAGAAGGTCATCCCGCTACCGCGACTCACCCGGATCGTCGAGGACCGTTTCGCGCGCGACGCTCGCACCCGAGAACAGAAGCTCCAAGAAGCGCGCCGCCTCTGCCTGGCCGCGATGGCCGCCGCCGCGACCGCCACACCGCCCCTGGGTACCGCCCCGGCCCCCACGCCGACGGCAAAGCCAGTACCTGTTCCAGGCGGCCCGAGCGCGAGCCCGGACCAGACCTCGGAGCCAGGCACGGCTAGCGAAGCGGCCGTAGCGGAAGCCATCCCCGCCACCCCGGGCGCGAAAGCCGGCACAGGGTCCGGTCAGGAGCCGGCGGCGGACATCCCGCTGCCCGGTAGAGCTGCCGGGTTATCCGCGGACAACCCGCTGACCTCGGCGGACGCGAGACCCGCGCCCGCCGGAGACGAGTTGCTCATTGTGCCGCCGCCCCGGAGCGCCGGCGCGACACCGGGCCGGCGAGCCGGCCGCTACAGCCGCTGGCGGACGCCGGCGCAGTGGGCGGCGCTCGCCGTCCTGGTCGCGGCTCTGATCATCGCCAACCGGTCCAACCAAGCGAAGGACCCCTCCGCAGAGGCGTCCTCACCACAGAACCTGGGCCAACAAAGCATCGAGCCCGGCCAAGCACCGTCGCTCACCGCGTCCCCGAACTCCGCAACCGGGCCCGGAGCCACGCCCGAGCCGTCGCTGGACGCCACTTCACCAACGCCTGCCAAGCCGAGCACGAAGCCGTCGGCCTCGGCCTCGCCGACACCGAAGCCGACGAAGAGCAAGGCCCCGCAGCCCGCCCCGCCTCTGCCGGCGTTGGGTGCCGGGCCCCGGACCTTCGTGAACGCGGCCACGAACATGTGCCTGGAGATCCGGCGCAGCGCAGGCGAGGACGGGGCGACCGCCAACCAGTGGACCTGCAACAACTCCTCCAGCCAGAAGTGGCTCATCACCCATCCGACCGGGCAGACGAACATCGTGAGCATGGACTCACGCAAGTGCCTGGAAATCCGGGGTGACGTCGGCGACGACGGGGCTACCGCCAACCAGTGGAGCTGCAACAACGTGCCCTCCAGCCAGGTCTGGCGCTTCCAGCCCGCCACGAGCGGGGGATGGCAGATCGTCGGCGCGTACTCCGGGAAATGCCTGACCATCCGCGGCCAGGGCGACGGCGCCCTCGCCAGCCAGTGGCCCTGCGACAACTCCCCCAGCCAGACCTGGCACTGAACCCGGGGCCGGTCGGCGTCCTCGCAGGTCACCGACCGACACCGCCGTGGTGTCGGCCCGAAGCGGCACGGCCGCCGGGCCAGCCCGACGTGTGCTCCTCGGTCCCGTGCCACCCAGCACCAGGCCCTGCCAAGGTCAGAGCACGTGACGTCACAGGGGTTAACCCTCGGGTGATCTGAGGTCCGGAGGCTACTCCGCTAATCGACTAGCGGAGCTCCTGCTCCAAACAGGTTCACAAAGCAGCGCTCTAGTGACCCTCCGGCAGCACAGGTTCGGTAATGGGCTCCGCAAGTCGACTTACGGAGCCCAAGCAGCAGGTCAGACCGCCGCTATCGACGCTTGCGAAGTTCCCGTACTGCCTGCAGGGTGCCGAAACACAGAGTCGCCGCGGCGAGGAAGCTGGTTCCTCCAGACCTGAGGACGGTCGGAAGGGTACCGCCCGCGAGGCTTTCCACGAGGCTCGCGGACAAAGCCACCACCAGGCAGAACAGAGCCATGATCATTAGCCAGAGCGCCCACGTGGGCAACGCGGGGGCGGTCGGGTCAGTGGAGAGGTCGGAGCCGGTCACGGCGGTGTTCCCTTTCGTTCAGTTCGGTGGTCAAGGGCAGGTGGTCAGGTCGTTTGGAGCGCGCCAGACATCGACGGCCGGTTCATCGCCTCCTCGACCAGCAGGCCATGGGCCCGGGTGACGGCAGCCGCCAGTGCCCGGTGTGCAAGCGCCTGGTCCTCAAGAGCATTCGTCAGCTCCGCAATCCGCCGCTGCTGCAGGAGTGAAGGCAGTCGTACCTTCATGCGCCCCAATGCCGCGGTGCTGATCGATGGCACAGCTGTGGCAGCCGACCGGTCCTCGATCCAGGTGATCACTTCGGTCCGCCTGAGCCAGGTGACCAGGTAATCGGGATGGACCTCGGCGTCTTGCTTTACGCGGATCCGGATCAGGTTTGTGCTCATCAGCCAGTCCGCATGACTGGCCTCTACGAGCGCCGGCGGGACCGTCTTGCCAGCACGCACGCACACAATGTCCCCGGGTTCGAGCCGGTAGCTTCCCAACCGTTTGGCCAGCTCGTAGCGGACGCGTTCTTCGCCCGTGTCGGTGATGCGTCCTTCCCTGAGGTGGCGCGGGAACACCACAGGCACCGTGCCGTCGGCACTGCGGTCTGTCTTGCTCAGCCGCGAGAACGAAGGCCCGGCCTTGATCTCACAGAGTTCGGCGAGCTGTACCTCGGGACCGCCGGCATCGCTCTTCATGAACGGCGCGAACTCCTCGTAGAGGTCGGCCGCTCGGACGTCCGCCTGCGCGCTGCTCTCGCGCAGCGATTTCACGTCGGACAAGGCTGCTTTCAACGCGTCGTCGCTGGGCTGAGGACCGGCCTGCTCGTCCGGACGCCTATCCGCCGACGGAATGTGATCGAGAGGGTTGAGCGAGCAGGCTCCTTCGAGCAGGACCTGCCGATGGACCAAGATGCTCGGCACTGTCTCCAACTGCTCAAGATCGTCGACGGGCAACCGGAGACGAGCACCGTTGTGTGCCTTGTAGGTGCTGAGAATCGTCCGCGCGTCGGCGCCTTCCAACACAGAGCGCGGACCCTTCTTGGTCCCGAGATGGCCCGCTTCGAGGAAGAGCACCTCCTCGCACGGCTCGCCGGGGTGCCGCAGCAGCCATACAGACACAGGCACTGCAGTGCCGCTGAACAGCTTGGCGGGCATTCTGATGACACACTCCACGACGCCCGCCCGTACCATCGCCTTCCGAATCGCCGCCTCGGTCGGGCTCCCTGAGTTTCCCGCCTTGTTGGGCATGACAATCGCCGCGCGCCCGCCTTCGCGCAGAGTGGCGAGCGCATGCTGGACATAGGCGAAGTTGGCGTTGTCCAGCGGCGGCGGGCCGTAGTCCCACGTTCCTGTACGGCAGGTCGCACCGGCCGAGTCATTCATGTTGAAGGGCGGGTTGGTGAGTACGATGTCGACCTTCCCTCGGAGGTCCGGTCCTTCGATCCACGGTTCTCTGGCACTCAGGCGGATCCCGGACCGTACGCCGTGCAGCGCGAGATTGATGCCCGCGAGTGGCGCCACCGCAGCCGACGTCGTCTGCCCGAAGACCTTGAGCGGCTCATGGCCCCCAAAGTGGCGGCGCCTGCTGTCTTCCGACGCCACGCACGCCGCAGCGAGGAACTCGCCACCGCGAACGTAGGGGTCGTAGACGGTGAGCGGCTCGCGGCCGTGGGACATTCGGGCCAGCCCCAGCATCAGCCATACGACCCCCTGGGGGGTGAAGAACTCCCGGCTGCGCAGCCGGGCATGCGTCTCGTACTCCTCGATGATCAGTTGAAAGGCGTTGCCGTCGAGGCCGGCGACCAGGTCCATGATGCGTTCCAAGACCTCCGCGTTCCTGGGCACCAGGTCAGACAGTGCCTCGGCGAAGCGCGGCAGCATCCCCAGGCGCTGCACCTCCTCGTCCACCGCGAAACCGATGCACTCCAGCGCCTCGGCGGCGGTTCGCTTGACCTTCACCTGGCCCCGTACCTCGGTCCAGCGTGCGTCAGGTCCCGCCCGCAGGAAGTGGAGCGCGGCGAGCAGGTGCGTGTAGTTCTCCATCGAGCCTGAGCCGCGCACCTGATCGGCCAGCACCTCCATGAGCTCGCGCACCGCCTGGCGGTTTCTCCCCTTTGCGGAGTGCCGATCCGGGCGGCCCTGGCTCGCGGCGGGAACAGCCACCGAGGCAGGCGGCCGGTGTGCCCGGGGTGCGTCCGTCCCGACATGGGCAAGGGTGGAGCGGGCGCGGCGACCGTAGGTCGCGTCGTCCCGTTCCTCCGGACGTCGCAGATGCGGCGGAATGCGACGATCATCAAGCCAGTTCAGGACTTCCGATTGGAGGAAGTACGCCTTCCCGGCCGCCTTTCTGGGCCGCGGAAAATCCGTGAACCGGTGAGCCCAGACGGTCACTGTGGGCCGTGTGACGTCAGCCAGCTCCGCGATCCGTGCACGCGTGATCTGTGGGTCGTCGGTGTGGAACGGTGTGCTGCTTCCGCTCTCCATATGTCTCATCGCTCCTTTTGAACCACGCTCGGTGGGCGCTCCGTTGGTGAAGAACATACGGGGAGGAAGCCCGGCGAGTTGGGTGCGCACTGTTGGTACGCACACAACACTTCCTGTCACGCAAGACACGACGGGAAGACCCGAGGGACCATGCATGGCCGATTTTTCGAGGAAATGGGCCGGATGGGGAGTCAGGATAGGCCGAGTTGCAGCCACCAAGGCAGCAATAGGGTTAACACATGCTCAGCCGGGGCGGCGAGGTTCCGGCCTTGCGCGAGACGGAGTCCCCGGACCTCGCCGCGGCCGGAGCGTACGAGTGGGGCCTGGCCGCGCTCATCCAGTACGCCCCGCAGGTTCTCTGAAGTCCGGAGCCTGGTCCGCCAATCGATTAGCGGAGCTCCCGCTGCCCTGTCGGGGAGGTTCGAGAAGAGCCCCGTGAGGGCACCTTGCGAAGCTGCCGGAGCGGGCCGGGCTCACCCCCGCGCCAGCGGGCCGACCGTGCCCGGCCAGAGCCAAGCCCACCCCGGCCCCGGCCGCCAAGGCGGACAGGTCGCGCCGGCGGGATGGGCGAGGCTGCCCGAGGACAGCCGATGGTGGGCGGCACCCGGTCCGGGTGCTGCCGGGAACAGTGCCCCAACGGCCCAGTTGGCTCGCCTCTGCCCGCCGCCAGCCCCTGACCTCGGACGTGCCACGGCGGTCGGCACCCAGAGCCCGAATACCGCCCGCCGTCGTTTCAGTTCAGTGCCCGCCTTCGGGGGCCAGCCGGGTCGGGTGGTTACCGGTTTCCAGCAGGACGGCCACCGCCTTGGCTGCCTCGACGGCCGCCTGAATCGCGGGCCTGCCCTTCCCCGCCCGCCGCTTCCCCGCTTCCACCTCAGCCCGCTCCGCCGCCGAGCCCTTCAGCGGTGGTGAACTCCATGTGCTCGCGCACGAGCTGTGTGACGGCCCTAACGACAGTGGGCGGGTTCGCATCCGAGGATACGAACCCGCCCACCACCTGTGACATGAGTCACACACTAGGGGTCGGTCGCTGCGAACAACCGCCCCGGAAAAGCCCTCCAGGCGAAGGAGTGACTAGCGCGTTCACTGTCCTACGGGAAAGGGTGCGACGCACGTGGGCCGGACGGGCCCGGACAACACCGGACAGCAGCCGACCTGCACTGACCTGCCATCAGGCTGGCAGTGCGACCTCGGCAAGCTCCCAACCAGGCGCTCTGGAATTCTCCCCTGCCGGACGATTCCGGACGCCTTCGGAAGATTGCGGACTTCCGCGGACGCATCTCGGACGGCCTTGAGAACCTAAGCGAGCCGCACGCGCAACGGATGGCATCCCTCCGTTTTATGCGGTGTCCCTTTTTGATCGGTCCTGACAACTCGCTTTAGATCAAGGGCTATTGCTCTCGCAGGGGGCCGTCAGCATGCTTGAAGAAGCACTTCCGTCCCACGGAAAGCACGAGGGTCTGCGAAACCTTCGCGCCGTTCCAACCCGGACGTGCCACTCGAAAAACCCTCCAGGCGACTGATTTAAGGAGCGGCTACACATGCTTCCGTCTCAGAACTGGTTCCGCCGGCGCGTTCAGCTGCCACCCACCGGCTGTGTTCCGACACCCGAAGTACCTCGCAGTTTCGGACTCGCTCATCTCTTGATGGTGATCACCGTTCTGACGGCTGTGAGCGGTCTGGCCTGGATGTGGACCGCCGGACATGCTGCCGAAGTCATCGGCGCTGCCCTTGCTGCCGTACTCACCGAGATCGTCGCGGCCCCCGTCCGCCGCACCGCTGACCACCTGCGCCAGGGTGGCCGACCGTGAGTGGGCGCGAAACTCTGGCCTCCGAGATCCGGATGCTCGTCAAGCGGGCCGATACAAACCTGGCGCACCTTGCACGGGTGACCGGGATTCCCCGAGTTTCACTCACCGACATCTTTAGCGGTCGGAAGCTTCCCTCTCAAGCAGAGCTTCGCCGTCTCCTCGAAGCTCTCGTAGCCCCTCCGGAAGTGGTCACGGAGCTGCAGGGCCTGCATTCCGAGGCACGATATGAGGTCCGTGGTTTGACCGCGGCGGGAACCGCCGGTGCCGGCGAGGGCAGCGTGGTCATTACGGGGGCGCGAAACGTCACCGTCAATTCGCCCCCGGGTCAAGGACCCCAGACCACCGGTGCTCACGTCGTGTACGGCAGGGAGCCGCTGCCGCAGTACGGACGGCCCGATCCGTTGCCGATCCAGACGCCCTCGGACTTCGTCGCAGCTCTCGCTGCTGTCCACGTCTGGGCTGGTGAGCCCTCCTATCGCAGGCTGGAGAACGTCTCCAACGGCCAGCTCAAACGCAGCACCACAAGCGACATGCTCAAAGGCACGAAACTCCCGGCGTTCGACCGATGCACCGCATTTCTCCGGGCCTGCGGCATCGCCAACATCGATGATTGGGTCTTCACGTGGCGCCGCCTCAAAGCGCTCGAACGGCCTGAGACCGCTGCGTGGCTGCCCGGAGCAGCTGGCTGACGTTTCACCGATCTCCCCTCCGACCTACGCCGGAGCCCCGCTGTAGGTCGGAGGGCTCCGGCGTGATGAGGTTCAGCCTGCGGCGGCGTCTTCCTTGGCGTCGTAGGCCCGTTCCTGGGAAGGGATGCTGAGGGCTTCGTCGAGCGTCCGGGGCGGCTTGCGGCCTTGCGCAGTGGTGCTGGACTTCTCGCGCTTCTTCCTCTGGGTGGCGGCCTGCTTCTTCACCGCGCGAAGTCGCTTGGCGGCTTCCTCGTACCCGGCCGCGATCTCCTCGAAGACGTTGTCGGCCTCGGGAGTGAGCTTCGACAGGGCCTCGATGTCGAGACTCTCGACGGCCTTGCGGGCGGCCTCGGCACGGCGGTGGACCTTGGCGAGAGCGCTCGGTACCGAGCGGGAGGGCTTGACGGACCGAGCCGCGGGAACGTCGCTTCCTTCGATCTCGGCACATACGAGTGCCAGGGCAGGGACGGTGACCTTTTCACCACGCTCTTCGAGCAGACGCAAAGCCGTAAGGACGCCGCTCTCACCATCGCTGTCGAAGATGCTTCGCAGCGCCTTCCCGTGCAGTACCGCGGGTCGCATGGTGGGGAATTCTGCGATCGCAGAAAGCATGATCTGGAGCACGGGAGCGGCGGTCATGAGCTCGTAGGCGCGGGAGAGGGCCACGCCGCGGACCTTGGCGTACGCCTCGAAGGAGTCGTGGCCGGCCTCCTTCCAGTCGCCGGAGTCGTTCACGGCCTGGAGCACGTGCCCGAGGACCATGTCGTACCGGGCCTTGACCCGCACCGTCCTGCTCAACTCGGCGTCGAGGAGGCGATCGAACCGGTCGAGCCTGTCCTTGGCGGATCCCGGGACCTCGGGGAGGGAGAACTCTCCGAGCTCGGCGTCCTCCCCTGCCTGCGTCTGCACAGCCTCGGCGGCGGCGATGGCCGCGAGGGCCGCATTGGCCTTCGCCTGGGCCTCGCTGGCGTTCTGCTGCTCGGCACGGGCGGCACCGTCTGCCGTGCTGCGGCCCGTCAGCGCGCCCGCCCGACCGGCGAGCTCATCCTTACGGCTCATGCGGTCCTGCTCTCCATCGCCAGAATCTCCAGCGCGGCGCCTTGGAAGGGCGTGCCGGCAGCTTTCACCTTGGCGCCGTGACTTTGGGCGTAGACCTCCTGGCGCGGGATCCGGGCGCCGAGCACGGTGTGGCCGTCCTCGGTGAGTTGTTGGGCGAAGACACCGGTCGAGGCGGCTCCGGCCACGCAGCGGTTGAGCAGGACGGCGGTCCGAGCCGGCTCGGCACGCAAGGGGTTGATGTCCTGGATGACTTCCAGGACCGGGCCCATGCCCGAGATCTCGCCCGCGGTGGGGGCCACGGAGAGGATCACCATCGTGGCGGCCCTTATGGCGGAGGTGGCGATGCCCTGTGCGTCCTCCAGCGGCGGTGAGTCGACGACGACGACGTCGTAGTCGGCACCGATGGCGGGCAGCACCTGATGCAGGGAGCTGGACGGTAGGGAGAGGTACGGGAACGGGAAGGGATGGAGGTTGTTCCAGATGCCCGCGCGGCCGAGCTCCTCGACCTTCTTGCCGCCGATCTTGAGCCGCGTGCCGCCGGGATCGGCGTCGGCCAGGGCGACCCTTTTCCCGAGCTCGTGCAGCGCGTACGCGAGCCAGACGGCGGATGTCGTCTTCCCCGTCCCCGGCTTGAGGTTGGTCACGGTCCAGATGTGCGTCATGAGCGGCAGCGTAACGTCGATGGGCAGGCCGGATGCCCGCCCGGGTGCTCGAAACGCTCTCGCTGTCACGCGGCGCTTCCGCTGCGATTCGACACCCATGTCTGAGCCCCGGATCGGGCTCACCCGAATCCCCCTCGCCCGCGTCGGAGTTGGGATCCGAGACCTCTGGCCGGGAGCTTCCGGCGCGGGGTGGAAAATGGGTGGGGGCCCGCGACGATTCGAGCGTCGCGGGCCCCGCTGTTCGTTCTACCTGGCCGTCACCCCTGCGGGAGTTCCCGGCCGTAGCCGGAGGCGATCAGTTCGGCGGCGGCCTGCCGGCGCTCGCTCGCCACCGTGCGGCCCACGTTCAGCTCGGCCTCGATGTCGGCGAGGGGGACGGCGTCCTTGTCGCCGCCGGCGGCGAGGATCATCCGGGCCACCCTGCGCTCCGCCCGCTCACGCGTGGACAGTCGGGCGGCGTCCTCGGCTTCCCGGGCGGCCAGCTCGGCACGGGCCGTGCGCTCCCGCTCGACGGCGGCGCTACGAGCGGCCTCCGCCTCCCGCTTGGCCGCCTCCGCCGCGTCGGCACGCGCCTCCTTCGCGATCCGGTCGGCCTCGGCGGTCGCCCGGCGGTCCTCGGCGGCCTTCCGCTCCTTCGCCTCGGCCTCCGCCGTGGCGGTCGCGGTCTTCCGGCGGTCCTCCGCCGCGCTCAGCCGGACCGCCTCCGCGCGGGCCAGTGCGTCGGCCTCGACGGCGCTCCGTTCGGCCTGCGCGTCACGCTCGGCGGTGCGCTCCGCCTCGGTGACCGCGCGCTCCGCCTGGCGGCGGGAGGCCTCCGCCGCGAGCTGCGCCGCGTGCGCGGCGGCCTGCGCTTCCGCCTTCGCGGTCACCTCGGCGGCCTCGGCCTCGGCCCGCGCGGTCGCTTCGGCCGCGCGGGCCTCCGCTCCGGCCGCGGTGGTCTCCGCGCCGATCCGGTGCTCCGCCTTGGCCACCGTGGCGCCGATCTCCAGACGCCGCACCTTCGCGGCCGCCTGGCGCTCCTCCTCCTCGAGGATCCGCTGCTCCTCGCGCTCGGCGGCCGTGATCCGGGCGGCCGCCTCCGTGGCCTTCCGGGCCGCCTCGGCGTCCTTCTGGTCCTGAGGCAGAGCCAGGGCCTCGTCCACGCTGAGGCCAAAGGGGGCCATCGTGAAGGGGAGCAGCGCCTCGGCGCCGGCCTTCTTCTTCCAGCCGCGGCCGTGCTGGTGCTGGAGCCAGGCGCGGTAGACGGTGCGGTCCTTCTCCATGGCCACCATCTGCGCATATGAGGTGATACCCCACAGCTTCATGCGCCGGAACAGGGTCCAGGCCGACCACGGGGCCAGCAGCCAGCGGTGGAGGGGCACCGTGTCGGAGGCGATGCCCAGGCGGACTCGGACGGTCCTGATGACCATGTGGCGGGCCGCTTCGACCGTGGCCACGAACAGGACCGGCATCACCGCGTGCATCCCGGCCGCGACCGGATCCTCCAGGATCCCCTTCTCCCCCGAGACGGCGTTGAAGGCGATCGTCGCGAACGTGAGCAGATGCGCGATGAACCGAAGGGCCGGCTTGGGGGTGCGCCTCCAGGCCAGGACCAGGTCCAAGCCGTACATGACCACGATTCCCGCGTCCACGCCGATCGGGAACCAGGGCGCCACCGCGCCGAATCCCTTCGCCTCGGCCAGCGCGCGGACGGCGGTGTAGGAGCCGGCGAACCCGATGGAGGCGATCACCAGACCGCCGAGGGCGGAGCCGATCACGACCGCGCGCATCGCGGCGGCGGAGCGGTCCTTCGGGGCGGGCGGAGCGTCGGGCGCCGTCACCGGAGCCGCGTCCCGGCTCCCCGGAACGGGATCCGGTTCCCCGGAAGCGGGCGGAGCGGACACCGGCGCGGCCGGGCCCGTCACCGAGGCCGGTACGGTCCCCGGCTCGATGGTGGTCGTCATGTCTCTCCTTCTCTTGAGGGGGCCGGGCGGGACCGGAGTCCCGCCCGGAGGGTGGCGCTGGTGCCGCGGTGGCGATGCCCCATGGTGCCCGGGGTGCTCTTCCGCGTGTCATGCGGGCGGTCAGAAGCCGCCGCGGAGCAAAAGGCGACCGGAGCCAACAGGGCGGCAACGGGTGCGTCAGACCCAGGAGTCGGGCAGGTGGCCGGAGCGCAGGACGGCCGCCTCAGCCCGGTAGTCGGCGGCGTGCCGGCGGGCGATCGCGGCACAGCGGCGGGCCAGGGCACGGGCAGCCGGCGACTCGGCCGGATCGGCGGCGGCGGTCAGGCCGTCGCACGCGGCGTCGTCCGCCAAGGCTGCCGCGGCCTCGAAGTCGACGGCCATCGCTGCCAGATCGTCGGGGGTGAGGGTCTCGATGTCGAGCGGGTCCATGAGGAGTCCTTCCAGCGGGCCCCGGGCGGCCGTTGCGGTCCGGCCCGGGGCGGTGGCGGGGGTGGGCCGTGGCGATGCCCCTTCGGGGTGCGCCTCCGCCCGGGTACGGCGGTCCGTCAGCGGCTGAGGTGGGCCGCGATGTTCGCGGCCAGGGCGGCGGCCGCCTCCGACGCGGAGCGGGCGGCCTCTGCGGCCGCCTCGGCCGCGATCCGAGCGGCCTCGGCCTGGGTGGCGGCCTGCGCCGCGGCGGCCTGCATCTCGGCGCTCATCGGGCACCACCGAGGGCGAGGAGGCGGACGGTCCAGGCTCCGCAGCGCGGGCACCGGAACTCCCGGCCCGCCTTGTCGGCCTTCATGCGGCGGCCGTGGCAGCGGGGCGCGGTCGCCCGGCTCACCGCCGGCTCCCCGTCGACCGCGAGTCGGAGCCGTTGGCCGGGGCGGGGGCGGGCGGCGGCGGGTAGTGCCCGCCGCGGGAAGCCTGGTAGGTCGTCTCGTGCCCGGACAGTCGGGGGTCGTCGGGGGCCGGGGTCGGCTGGCGCAATGCCATGATGGGAACTCCTGTTCCGTGAAAGCGGGATGGTGTGCCCGGGGCGGCCGCCCAACTGCCAAGAAAGTCGGCCGTCCCGGGTGTCCTGTTTTGGTGCTCCCGGCCCCTCTCGGGGGCCGGTGTCATGGGTGTCAAGCAAGGGCGTCAGGGCCCCCGCCAGGGGCCGTCAGGGGCCGCTAGGTGTGCGCTAGAACCGCAGGTCACATGGCTGATAGGCCTGCCTAGCGGGCTCCCTGGGAGAGGGTCGGGGGTAGGGCCGGGGAGGGGTTCTGGCCGGGGTCCTGACGACCCCCCGGAATCAGCCGCAGGACGGCCGGTGCGGGCGCCTCCACGGGGGCCGGCTCGGGGGCCTCGACGGGGGTGCTGGGGGCGGCCGCGGCGGGGGTCTCCCCCGGGGCTCGGACAGCGGCCTCGGAGCGGGCCAGCAGCAGGGCTCCCGGGGCCATGCCGAGGACCTCGGTCACCGCGTCCACGCGCACCCCCACGCGGGTCACCGTCCGGCCATCGATCCGCATCCCGATTTCCTTG
This sequence comes from Streptomyces sp. Isolate_45, assembly GCF_024721315.2. Taxonomy (GTDB): domain Bacteria; phylum Actinomycetota; class Actinomycetes; order Streptomycetales; family Streptomycetaceae; genus Streptomyces. The sequence continues at coordinate 11,516 of NZ_JANFAK020000081.1, read as the reverse complement.
GTGGGCAGGCCGCAGGACTCCACCCAACGGCGGAGCTCCCCCACCTCCGTACCGGCCGGCAGCAACCCGGCCTCGGCGGCGGTCACCAGCACGACGTCCAGGTGCACGCCGGCCCGCCGGGCGGCCTCGGCGTCGGACAGCGCCCGCAGCACGTGCAACAGCAGCGCCGTCCCCGCGTCCAACTCCTCCTCGGCCCGGTCCTCCTCCTCGACCTCCTCGGCCTCCTCCTGGTCCCGGTCCTCCCCCTGGTCCTGGTCGTCCTGCTCCGCCGAATCCTCGACCTCCTGGTGCCGGCCCTTCTTCGCGGCCCGGCGGGCGGCCTGGATCGCCGCGGCCTCCTTGAGGGAGGGGCCGGCCGCGAGAGCGCCGGTGACCCAGGCCGCGAGAACGCCGGTGGTGATCAAACCGGCCCAGGACTCCCAGACCTGGCCGGCCCAGTCGGCCGCCGGACCGGCCGCGACCCGTACGAGGACGGCCGCGCCGACGGTGGCGACTCCGCCGCCAAGCCCCAGCAGGGCCAGGGACTCCGGCAAGGACCGGGCCGCCGCCGCCCGGATGGCCAACTCCGCCTTCGCGGACAACACGACCTTCGACTCCTCCTCGGCCGGGTCGTCGTCCTCGTCCTCGTCGGCCAGGTCCTCGTCCAGGTCGGCCGCCTTCGGCGCCTTCTTCGCGGCCGCAGCCTTCGCGGCGGCGCGCTTCTTCTGCCGCGCCTCGACGGCCGCGACGGCCTTAGCGCGGGCCTCGGCCTCCCGGGTCGGATCCAGGGACACCGCCGTCCAGATGCCGCCGGCAAGCCGCCCCAGGCACCGGCACCCAAGGCCTATCAGCGCCCACGATCCCCGGGCCAGCACCACCCACACCGGGCCCATGCCGGTTCCGACGGCCCGCACCTCACCCGCCACGCCCCGCAGGGCCCGAGTGCGCTGAGCGGCCATCACATGCCGCCCAGCTTGGTCGCCATGGTCGTGACGAGCGTGGTCCCGAGCGCCCAGATCCCCCCGGCGCCCGCGAACGTCCAGCCGGCGCCGATACCCAGGAAAGCGGGCACCCACATCTTCTTCCACTTCGGGATGAAGATCATCAGGCAGCTTCCGAGGGCGACGGCGCCGAGGCCGAACGACCCGAACGAGAGGCCCTCCATGAGGCCTCGGGGGACCTCGGCCGCACCGGCGGCGAGGCTGCCCCACATCCCGGAGGCGGAGGCGGAAAGCGTGCTGAACACCATGCCGAGCACACCCGCCTTGTCCCGATCCAACTTCACGCGGTCACTGCCACGCAGCCCGCTGAACAGCAGGAATCCGACAGCGAAGGCGAGACCGCTGACCCCGACGCTGCCGAGGAGGGACCCGCCCCCGGCGGCCAGGACGACGTCCGTAGCGATGGTCTGAATGTGGGTCAGGGCGCTCACAGCAGGGCTCCAGGGGCATAGAGGGCCGCCGACAGGGCGACAGTGGCGAGGGGGATGTGCGCGGCCCACCGGGCCGGGAGGGGCAGGTGACGGACCCGCTGGTCCAGGAGCACCCAGGCGCCGGAGCCAGCCAGAGCGGCCAGGGCCAGCGGGGCGACGAGCACGGGCCACGGCGCGGCCCACGCGTAGATGTCCGCTACCGGGCCGGCGGTGCCCTGGCCCCAGGCCAGCCCGCCGATCAGCCCGGCCGGCGCGGCCAGCCCACCGAACGGCAGGTACGGGCGCAGCATCCGACCGAGTCGCCAGCCCACCCAGCCGGCGCAGCACGCGACGGCGGCCGTGGTGACGGGGACGACGGAGAGCATCGCGGCCCCCAACCACGTGGCCCCGCCGAGTTGGTCGCCGGTCGCGGCGACCAGGGCGCTGTGTCCGACGGCGGCGGCGCTGCCGTGGTAGGCCAGCCACCCCCACCGGGAAGCCGCGACCCGGCGCACCGGACCCGCCACCGACGCCGGCGCCGCGGTTGCTGCGGCGGACGCGGCCGGGGCGGCCGAACCGCCCCCCGCGCCAGCTGTAGCCGAATCGTCCGCGCCCGTGTCCGACCCATCCGGGTCGGGCTTCAACGACCACCAGCGCCGCGGCTCGACGTTCCGCTCGACGTCGTCGCCGTCCGAGTTGTCGTTTAACTCGTCGTCGTCGTGCACCAGGCCGACGTCCTGCTCGCTGTCGGTCTCGGCCGCCTCCACCGGAGCGGCCGCCGCCGGGACCCTGCGGCGCACCCGCCGCCGCACCCGCCGCCGGCGCGCCCGAGCCGCCGGATCGGACACCGGCTCGACCGGCTCGGCCCTCTCGGGGACGTCCGCCTGCGAGGCGTCGTCGTCGACCTCCCACTCGCCGGACAGCAGCTGCTCCAGCCAGTCACGGCCCGCGTCCACCGTCATGACGTCCCCCGACCCGCACGCAGCAGCCGGTGAAGCGCCCGACGCTCCGACTGGCGCAACCCGCCCCGCACCCCGATGATCACCGACGCGGTGGAGGACTGGTCCAGGTCCTGTGCCAGGCACCAGGACTGCACCGGGCACGGGCACCCGGCGCACACCGCCAGCGCCTCCCGCTCGGCCGGCGACGCCTTCCGCTCAACCGGCGTGACCTCCCAGGGCTGGGGAAAGAACAGCTCGGGGTCCGTGTTCACGCAGGCCGGCCCGCCCGACCGCTCCCGGCGTACGGCCAGAACGGGGGCCAGGTCCTCGTACTCCCACAGCCGGTCGAGCCAGTCCGTCAGCCGTACCGCCGACTGCGGGGCCACCCCGCGTACGGCGCTCACAGCTCTACTCCGAGCGCCCGCAAACTCGCACGCACCCGCAGTTCATCCCCGCCCAGGCCCAGCGCCTCCGGCGCCGCCGGGGCCAGAACGGTCAGCGCCGCGGTGCAGAACCCGGACGGCAGAACCGTCCGCGTCCGCACCGCGGCGCGGCACGCACCGTGCTGCACCCGCCACCTGCGTAATACCTCTGTCACCATCACCACGTCGGTACTCCTCGTAGTCACGTCGGGTCCGACAGCGGCATAGGTGTCGATGCACCGGTGCCGCTCTGCCCGGCCGGTGTCTAGACCGGCCGGGCAGTCTGCGTTTGCGCAGGTCAAAAGGCGTTTACGCAGGTCGATTGGCGCGCTGACAGGCCTCACCCGTTGCTTGCTCGGCGAGTCCGTCGGCACGCCAAAGAGTAGACCACTAGCGATTGCAAGCGCTAGTGGTAGCGCTATAACTCTCCGTGGTTTAGCCTCAGAGGTGCACCGCTGCACTCGCAGGGAGTGCGGCACTAGCCAAAGGAAGGGTTCGAAATGACCGAGACGACCGGTTACGCAGAGATCGCCGCGTACTACCGCAAGCAGATCCAGGACGGAGCGCTCCGGCCGGGCGACACCATGCCGTCGCTGCGGCAGGTCGGAGAGCACTTCAACGTGGCTCAGACGACTGCCAACAGGGCGTTTCGCGTGCTCAAGCAGGAAGGGCTGACCCTCCCTAAGGCTGGCGTCGGAACGATCGTTGCTGGCCCCATCAGCAACAACATCGCGGCCCGGGTGCGCCTGCACGAGTCGACGGGAAGCGCCCTCGCCGGCGGCGAGACCTCACAGGTTCTGGAGGTCGGCACGGTCGGCGCGGACGAAGTGGTAGCGCCGCGTCTGGACGTGGCTCACGGCACGCCGGTGCACGTGCGGCGCCGGGTAGTCAGCCGAAACGGCGTGCCAGTGCACGTCAGCAGCTCGTACTACCCGGCCTACGTGATCGCCGTTACGCCGGAATTGACGGCGCTCGTGTCCACCGGCGGGTCTCGTGAGCTGGCGGCGGAGCGACTGGGAAGCGCCCAGGACCACGTTCTGGAAGAAGTCACCTCTCGTTACGCGACGGAATCCGAAAAGGCTGCACTCGGCCTTACTGCGGGGGAGGTAATCGTGACTCAGGTGGTTCGAACGGTCTACCTGTCCGACGGTCGAGTAGTAGAAGTGGCCGTCAAGGTTGCCGGGGGAGCGACCATTCTCCGATGGGCTACTTCCCTGAATTCTCAGGGTGCTGCGGGAAACGCTGGATAAACCAACGCGGCAATGCCCGAAAACCTAAATTCAGGCGCAGAGTCGAATCGTAAATCTCTCTTGCACGCGGCTGAACGAATATCAGCCGCCTCCGCAGGACGAGCGAAGAACCGAAGAAGGATAAATGCCCTGAGCCCGATACGGGGGGTGCGGGAGCATGGCCTCCACAACGCAGCGAGCCCCGCCGGTCGGCGGGGCTCGACAGGTCCAGCCCAGGGTTCGCGGCCCTGGTCTGGAGAGGCGCAACATCACAGCAAGAGGTTGGAGGTGCGCTCACTGATGAGCGTACGTGTAGCAGTGCATCACGCACCACATGGCCTGGGTCACGACCGCGGGTCCACCCGGGCGGGGGTGGCTCGGTGAGCCTTGAGGCGATGGTCTGGGTCCTGAGCGGTGACGCTCCGGTCGCGGACGTGAACGAGTACGCGGTACTCGGCGCGATGGCGGACAAGGCCGACGCCGACGGGTGCGGCAGCTGGCTGGCGAAGGAGACGATCGCCGCCCGCGTCCACATCTCCGAGGAGACCGTGAAGCGGTGTTGGCGCAACATGCTGCGTCGCGGCTTGATCGCGAAGGGTGACCAGAACCTCGTCCGGCACTACCGGGCCGACCGGCGCCCAGTGGTCTACGACCTCTTGATCCCCTACGGCTGGTTCAGCAACGTCGACCGTGTGAACGCGGAGCGGTCCCGGCTAGGGCGTGACCCCCTGACGCCCCAGGACAGGCCGAACATCGCGCCGGCTCCGGTGAAGCCCGGGAGAGCGGACAAGGGCAAGCCTCGCCCCAGGCAGGAGAAGACCCCCGAGGGAAAGAACCCACGGGGGAACTCTGAGACCCCCCGTGGCGAGACCCCTGCGGAGCCCCACGGGGGAACTACAAGTCGTCCACGGGGGAACTACAAGTCGTCCACGGGGGAACTTGAAGACCCCCAATACAGTCCTTGTACTCAGTCCAGTAACCCTGAAGACCAGGCGCCTACGGCGCGAGCCGTTGGTGACGCCCGTAGGGCTAGTGCGGGTAGTAGCGCGAGCGGGCGCGATGGCGGCTGCGCCGCGGCCGACGGCGCCAGGGCGCCGGACCGGGGTTCGCGGCGGGGGACGGGTGCCAAGGCGGGCCGGGTCGAGCTCACGACGGACCAGGCCGCCGCGGTGGCCACGGTGACGGCGGCCTGGCCAGCGGAGCTGGCGGTGCTGCTGCCTGCCTACGCGTCGAGGTTGAAGGAAGTGCGGGAGGCGGTGCTGGCGGGTCTGGCCGGTGGCCGGACGGCCGAGCAGCTGGCGGAGCGGGTGCGGCGTCGGTGGTGGGAGCACGGCTACGCCATGGACGCGGCCGAGGGCGGCAAGGGCATCGGCTCGGCGGTCGGCGTGGCCGTCGGCCTAGTCCGCCCGCCCACGGACTGCCCGAACCCGATGTGCGAGGACGGGACCGTCATCGACACCGACCGGCCGTGCCGGACCTGCGCCCTGCGCCGGGAGGACCGCAAGGCCGCCCGCCGGCAGGGGCAGGTGCCCGGACCGCGGGGCGAGGCCGGTCCGGCTGCGGTCTGGTGGGAGTGCGTGGGCGAGGACTGCGACGCGACGGGCAAGGGCACCAGGCCCGAGGACGGGCTGTGCTGGCGGTGCCACGACCGGGTCGAGGCCGAGGTGATCGAGCGGGCGACGGAGGGCCTGCGGGCGCAGCGGGACGCGGAGTACGCGGTCGAGGCCGAGCGGGCCAGGGCGGCGGTTCGGTGGACGGCGATGGTGGACGGCGCCTACGCCGAGAACGCGGAGCGGGAAGCGGCCAAGGACGCGGCCGTACGGGCCCGGCGGGCGGTCGAGACGGAGGAGACCCGACGGTTGCGCGAGCAGCTAGCCGCAGAGCACCCCGAGTTGGTCACCTACGCTCAGCGATCCGACGACCAGTCCGTCACCGCCCCGTTCTAGCCGCTGTACGGCCAGCTGAGCGCCTCGCAGACCATTTCGATCCCTCCGGCCACAGTGGGTTCTGATAGGCGCTCAGCGGGGCGTGTGGGGCGTTTGGTTGGTGTTGTGCCGGGGGAGCCGTCAGGGCCGACGCAGGGCACAGGTACGGAGAGCCCGCTGGGGGTCTGCTCGATGGTCTCGATGTGACCGGCTGGACGGCTGGGGACCAGGGGGGCAAGTGCGTTCCTGATCGGCGAGTTTGGGTGCGTAGGAAGCGGGCGGCACGGCCTGACACCTGACGCGTCTGCATGGGGGCTGAGCTGGTGCAAAGGGGCCGGGGTTGGGGCGGCCTGACGGTGTCAGCGCCACGCTACGGGCCGCTGCTGCTCCGTGCTTGACAGGCTTGCCGCGGAGCGGTGGCAGGCCGGGCTTGCCTGCCTTGGGCGGGCCTGTGATATCGGGTGATGAGCGTCCTGACTCGGTGTCGGCTCGGCTCATTGCCTGGGCGGGATGCCTGCCCTCGGGCATGGCAGCCCGCCCAGGCCGGCGGCTGTCAGGAGGGGGCCTGGTCGGTGTCGCGGCCGCGGTAGCGGATGCGGAGCCTCCTCGCCGTGTACACGGTCCCGGTCACCAGAAGGGCGGAAAGGGTGTTGCCGAGGACTTCGTGGGCGAAGAAGTCGTAGAGCGTGGACAGGATCATCGTCTCCCCAGAGGGTCGCCAGTGAACGTGCTGGGGAGATGTGACCTGTTTCGGGAAGGACTTGGGGCGGGCGGATGGTGTTGTCCCTGGTCAGGGTGGGTGCTGGCTTGACAAGCGGGTGGTCAGGGATGGACAGGGCGCGATGAGGGGAGGGGTGGGATGCCTCCGAGGCGGAGGATCGACGCGGGCACGGCGGCCGGCGCGATGGCCTTGTTCCTGCTCGAACTGACCAGGGACGCCCCACTGCGCAAGCTCGAAGAGGAGTTCGATCGCAGTAGCTCCTCCTTCGGGAACTACCTCAACGGGACGCAGCTGATACCGAAGAGGCTGCTCGGGGCGCTGGTGGCGGCCAGGACGGACGAGGGCGCCGAGCGCAGCGCGATGATCAAGCGGGCCTCGAAGTTGTGGAAAGCGGCTGATGAGGAGCGGCGCGGTGCCCGTCCGGGGCCGGGCGAGACTCCGGTGCGCGTTCAGCAGCGTCGTGACGACGCGATGCAGCAGGTTCTGAAGTACCAGCGGCTGGCGGTGAACGCGGAGAGGCACCTGACGCAGCTGCGGCCGATGCTCGCCTACATGCAGAGCCGGCTGGACACCGCGCGGCTGCAGCTGCAGCTGGCCCGTGACCAGGAGCGGACACGCGTCGAGCAACAGATCACCGAGGCCAGACAACGCCTGGAGCGGGTGCGGGCGCAGCGGGAGGGCGCGCGCAATCGCAGGCTCACCGCGGAGGAGCAGCAGGAGTTCTGGATGGGGGAGGTGCTGGCGGCCCAGGCGGAGCTCGACCGTCTGGAGGACGACGCCGAGGACCTGGCCGTACCTGGAGCGATCACCGCGGTTCCTCAGGCCGGCATGGACGACGTCGACTTCGACGCCCGTCTCGAACACATCGAGGCGGAGGGCCTGGCGGACGAGGCCGAGATCGACGCGGCCCTGCCTTCGCAGCCGGAGGTACTCCAGCCGGAGGACGAGGCGCAGCCCGATGACGAGCCGGACGAGGTTCCGGTAGCGCCGGCGGCTGTCCAAGGCTTGTCCAACACTGGACTGGACAAGCTTCTGACCAGCACATTCGTACCTGTGGAACGAGAGCAGAGTCCGTACTCCGCTCTCCCTGATTCGGACGTTCCCGGTGTGGCGACGGCGTTTCCTGACTGGGACGCGTTGATACCTCCGCCTCCGTGGCACCACCGGGTCTACATCAGGGCCAGGGTCGCCATGGAGGGGTTGTTCGGCTCGGTGGTGGCGTTCGGGACGCTCTTCGGGTGCCTGGCCTTCCTCGGGGCCTTCAGCGGCTTCGGAACCGCGTACGGGGCGGCTGTCGTTGCCAAGCCCGGGGCGTCGGGACTGAGTCTGTTCGTCTATGCGATCTGCGCCGTGACCGTGGACGTTGTGTTCCTCGCCATCGCCTCGTACGTGGAACGGCGGGGCCTTGGGTCCGGAGGCCTGAAGACGCTCGTCATCTTCGGCATCGCCGCACAGATCCTCAGCGTCAGCCTGGTCTCGGTCGCACTCGTGGATCAGCCCGGTCCGCGGTGGCTGGCCGAGACCATCGGCCTGCTCTAGCCCCGGGAGTCTCGGCTGATCAGCGCCCGCCCGCTTCGTCGCCGGTACCCAGGTGGCGATGGCAGGGGAACCATGGGGGGAGACGTCGGGGGAACCTAGTGGGGGAAATGGAGGGGGAACCTAGAGGGGGAAGCAAGGGGGGAAGCCGGCTTTCCGGCCGTGCGGTGTCCTTGCTGGTCAGGTGCCGTTTTCGGAGTGGTGACTTTCCGGACTTTCTCTTGTGTGTGGGTAGTTGGGTAGTTGTTGGTTGGGTTGGTTTGTGGGTGCTGGCTTGGGGTGTCGGGTTCTCGGGTTCGTTGCGTGTGGGCTCGTTAGCGTGTCGTGATCACGAGAGCTGGAGGCACGGGTGCCACGGGTAGCTGGGTTGTGGCTCTTGGGGTCGTGTCGGTCATGCTGGTGGGTTGTGGTGGTGGGGCTGACTTCGATGGAAAGTCTGGGATGCCTGTCTCCGCGCCTGCGACGGCGTCTGTGGCGTTCTGACCCGCAGGCGGCCGGCGTTCGCGTCGGCCGGCGCGGTGGCTGGCACCCTCGCCACCACCCGCCAGAGCGGACAAGCCTCGCGATCGGCGAGGTCCAAGTCCTCAACGTGCCCTAACTCGAAGGCACGACGCAGACAGGCTTCACAAGGGCGCTGTGCGCCCCTCTCGCGGCCTTGCGCCCCGACGGGGTGGTTCGGGGCGGGATGGCGTCTGCTGGTCCGTCAGATCGCAGCGCAGGGGTTCGCCCTGCTGGGGATCCGATACCGGGAGTTGGCGGGTTCCGCGCGCTACTCGATGAGGCCCGTCTTCTCGCCCAGGAGGAGCGCGAGGGTCGTCGTGCCGGCGAACGTCGCGGCCGCCCAGACGATGGGCTCCGCCTGGCCGCTCGCGCGGGTGGCCGCGATGTACGCGACGAGGCCGCCGACGACGCCGGTCATCACCGCCAGGAGCACGAAGAGCACCTTCGCCTTGGCATCCGCGCGCCGCGGCCGGGCGATCTCACTGTTCATGTGTTCGATTCCACGGCTCGCGGCCGTTTCAGGCCGCTCTTCGCTGTGTACCGTCATGGAAGGGCCCCCTTGGGGGTCTGGGGGCCTGCTCGCCACGATCCGGGAAGATTCCGACGAGCAGGCCCCGACCTGTGTCCTCGGACCGGGGTGGCCCGAGGACTGCTGCTCCGCAGCCGCCGAGACGCCTCCCCACGCGGGTGAGCCCCTTGGCGATGGACCGCTGTTTGCGGTCGGTCGATGCGTGCTCCCGCTTGGGGAGTGAAAGCGACAGTAACCCCAGACGCACCGTCAGTAGGGGTGCTGACCTGGGCAGTTACCGCCAGGTAGCAGAAGGTGGGAACGCTTTGCGTGCGCCCGTCCGCGCACGCGTAGGCGCGTATGTGACCCAGTTCACTCCCCGTGCGGCATCCACCGTTCCCTGAGCGGCTGCTGGAGGCGATCCCGGCGCCGAAATCGCCGGCGTTTCGGCTGAAGCTCGTACTTCCGGAACAGAGTCTTGCGTCGCATGTCCTGCTCCACGAGCCACTGGTCGTACTCGACGGGAGACAGCTCCTGTGGCGGCCGGTTCGCCTTCCCCCGCCTGACCGACGCGATCTCCCGGCGACGGTGAGCCTGCGACAAAACACGACGAGTCGAGGCGAACCAACGCTCAACGGTTGCCCTCTGGTAGCCGGTGAGCTCGACGAACTCGGGGGCGTCGAGCTGCGCCCTCATGGCCTTCCGAATCACAGACCGAGCTCTGGCCGAGATCAGCATCTCTTCCGCTTTCAGCTTGCTCCGTTGCGCGCGGAGGCCGCTCAGCCTCTCCCTTGCCGCGTCGATCTCCACCTCTTGCACCGGGTCCCGGTGCTTGGCCAACCACTTGTCGATCGTCTTCGGGGCATAACCGCAGATCTTGGCCACCTCCTCCGGGCCGATCCCGGCCGAGACGGCCTCAGCGACGCGCTGTCGAACCGTGCACAGGTGCTTCTGGTCGGCTTTTCGGAAGCGCTTCCGACGCCGGTGGAGGCGGATCAGGAACACCCGAACCTCCGGAGCGACCTCCTCGGGGGTCTTTCTGGGCAGACCCGGCCTTTTGATCATGGAAACCCCCTTCGCGAGCATCCTGCCAAGAGGCGCTTATCCAGGGGCGGGAGAGGCACTTTTCAGCATCGAGATCGGGTACCAGACGTGGGCCCGGCCGCCCCCTCGACGGCCGGCCCCCACACCTCCCCCACTGCGCTGACCTGCGGTGGGGATAAAACCGGTGAGTCCCTTGGTGACTGGTGAGTTCACCAGTGTCGGAGGAGGTATCGCACTCCGGCGATGGCGGCGACGGTGCCGGCGATGGTGACGGCTGCCGGGTCGGCCAAGCGGGGGGCGACCAGGACCGAGATGCCCAGGCTGATGGCGCAGGCGACGGCGATGACGATGGCGAGCCCGTCCCGCTGCCGGCGCAGCCGGGCCAGCCGCTGCTCCGTCTCGCCGGTCTCGGCGGCCTGGGCGGTGGTCTCGGTCGTCTGAGTCGTGGTGGTGGTCATGGTGGTGGTCCTTCTGTTGGGCCGGCACGGTGCCGGGCTGTGGGGTGGATCGGGGGCAACTGTGCGATCGGCGGGCACCGGGGTCGAGTTCTCGCGAATTTCCGTTCCGCGCCTGGTCAGAGGCCCCTCAAGGTGGCCGGCGGGCGGATTCGCGAACGCTTGACGCGGAGTCGTGGCCGGAGGAGGCCGGATCGCTGATCTGAGGTTGCGTGACTCGTATGCAAGGCGCGCAAGTCCCCTGTACGGGTAGCTCGGACTTTTTTCTTCGGGAGCAGGTGAACGCGAATCCGAGCGGTATTCAATGTTTTTGGGTGAGGCCTTCTGAATTTGTTGGGGCGACGTTGTGAATTTCTCGAAGGTGTCTGACTGTCCGTCAGTTAGGTGTGTTTTCGTGGTGGGTGGGGTGTTGAGGGAGGGCCGGAGGGAGCGTGGGGCCCTGTGCCGCGCGTTCGCCTCCCGGAACATCCACGGGTGATAAGCCCAGTTCGGAGACCTGTAGACGACCCGTCAGGGCTGCTCAGAGCCCTCCTCGTTGGGTCCCGTGCCCGCTTCGCGGGCCGCTGGCAGCAGCGGAGGGGCCGGGCGGGGTGGGCACGAGACCGGCCCGGGGCAGGGGAGCGCAGCGACCAGGCCCCCGCGGCCGAGCTGCGGCCCGCCCAGGGCGAAGCGCAGCGAAGCCCACGCGGGAACCCGCGAAGCGGATTCCCGCAGGTCAGAGAGCGAAGCGAACTGACCAGCCACCGCTTCGCGGTGGCCCCGGCCGGCCCGAAGGGCCGGCGCCCGAGCGCAGCGAGGGCGGTCTCTTCCCAGACGCGCAGCGTCTGGGAACCCGCTCCGCGGG
>NZ_JANFAK020000080.1 GCF_024721315.2 Streptomyces sp. Isolate_45 | reverse complement strand
CGTGTGCTCTTCCGATCTCCCGCCGGCCCGCCGCGGCCCGCGCCCCCCGACCGGCCGCGCCGCTGCCCGCCGGGGACGGCGCGATGTGACCCGTCGGCGATGCGGTCATGCGTTCGAGGTGCCACGGTTGGCCGCGTCCGGAGTGTGCCGCGAGTGGCGGGTGGGCACTATCGAGACGGCTGCGCGTGCGGCCCGCGTGGAACGTTGAGAAGGATCAGTACTGATGGCAACTGGCACCGTGAAGTGGTTCAACTCGGAGAAGGGGTTCGGTTTCATCCAGCAGGACGACGGCGGCCCCGACGTGTTCGTGCACTTCTCCGCGATCCAGACGACCGGCTTCAAGGAGCTGGCCGAAGGCGCGAAGGTCGAGTACGACGTCACTCAGGGCCCCAAGGGACCCCAGGCCGAGCAAGTGGTGCCGCTCTAGCGCCGCTTCACGAGCCGACCCCTGACGGGAGCCCCCGCCGGACGCCGGCGGGGGCTCCCGCATGCGGTGGGGCGGGGCGTCCCGGTCAGTCGGTCGGGGGCAGGGCGCGGTGGAGGGCAATGAGCAGCGCCCAGATCCGGTCGGCGAGCGCGGGCGGGCCGGTGTCCGGGACCAGCCCGTGCAGCCAGTCCGCGAGGACGCCGGTGAAGGCGGCTGCGACCGCCGAGGCGACGAGGTCGGCGTGCGGGGCGCCGACGGCCAGTCGCTCGCTCCGCGCGCGGTCCCGCAGCTCCCGGTGCAGGCGCTCGCCGAGCGGGCCGCCGCCGCCCGCCAGGAGCAGGCTCCGGTACAGGGCCGCGTGACCGGCGACGCCGGAAAGGTACTCGGCCAGCGCGGCCGGTGGCCGGAGCGGGGCGACCGAGCCCGGGCCCGTCTGCCAGGCGTGCAGGGCGTCGACCGCCGCGTGCACCACCTCCGCGCAGGCGTCCACGGCGAGCGCGGGGAGATCCTCGTAGTGCAGGTAGAAGGTGGCGCGGCCGACGCCGGCCCGGCGCACCACCGCCGAGACGCTGACCTCGGTCAGCTCGCGGCCCGATCCGCACTCGGCGAGCAGGCTCTCGCGCAGCCGCGCCTTGGTCCGCGCGGTCCGGGGATCCTCCGCCCGCGCCCGTTCCGGGCGGGAGGTCGACGCCGTCACGCGGCGAGCAGCGCGGCGCCCAGGGCGAGCGCGCCGGGCAGGGCCTGGGCGAGGAGGATCCGGCGGTTGGCGGTGGCGGCCCCGTAGAGCCCCGCGACGATCACGCAGGCCAGGAAGAAGACCTGTGTGGCGAGCGAGTCGATCACCAACCCCCAGATCAGCCCGGCGGCGAGGAAGCCGTTGTAGAGCCCTTGGTTGGCGGCGAGCGGGGCGGTCAGGCGGGCGGTGTCCGCGTCGAACCCGGACAGTGCGCGACCGGGCGGCCGCTGCCACAGGAACATCTCCAGGACCAGGAAGTACGCGTGCAGCGCGGCGACGACGCCGATGAGAACCTGAGCGACCGCGTGCACGGCCACCTCCACTCCGTCCGAGCGGGCCCCGGCGTCCCCGGCGACCTCGACTTCCTGGACAACTGTACAGGAAGTCGAGGTTCGTGCCGGGGCCGCCCGACCCCGGCCCCCGGCCGCTACCCCTCCCGGGCCGGTAGCACCGAGATCGCCGACACCGGGCAGGCCCGCGCGGCCTCCCGTACGAGCGGGCTGCCGTGGCCGTCCTCACGGCCGGCCAGCACCTCCCCGAAGCCGTCGTCGTCCTGGGTGAACACCTCGGGCGCGGTGAGCGCGCACTGCCCGGCGCCGACGCAGACGTCGTGGTCGACGGAGATCCGCACGCCGCTCACCAGACCACGGGCAGTTCGACCATGCCCTGGATGGTGTCTCCGGGCTTGAACGGGATCCGGTCCGGATCGGCCGCGAGCCGCAGTCGCGGCAGCCGCTCGAACAGGGCCCCGAGCGCGATCTCCATCTCGGCGCGGGCCAGGTTCTGCCCGAGGCACTGGTGGATGCCGAAGCCGAAGGCCAGATGGTGCCGGGTCGGCCGGTGCCAGTCGAGTGCGTCGGGCTCCTTGAAGACCGTGTCGTCGCGGTTGATGACGGAGGTGGCGAAGACGACCCCGTCGTCCGGGTGGATCGTGACCCCGCCCACCTCGATCTCCGCGGTCGCCACCCGCAGCATGCCGTCCGCGATCGACAGGAACCGCATCAACTCCTCCACCGCCTCCGACATCAGGGACGGATCGGCGCGAAGCTCGGCCAGTCGCTCCGGATGCCGCAGCAGGGTGAAGGTGCCCAGCGAGATCATGTTCGCCGTCGTCTCGTGCCCCGCGACCAGCAGGATCACCGCGAGGGCGACCAGTTCCTCGACGTCCGTCCCGCCCGTCTCCAGGTGTGTCGCGATCAGCTCGTCCAGCAGGCCGTCGCCGGGGTCGGCGCGCTTGCGCCGGATCAGCGCCTCCAGATAGGAGTCGAGCCGCCGCCGGGCGTCCTCGACATCGGCCGGCCCGGGGCCGCGCAGCAGCCGCCGTGACTGACCCTCGAAGAACTCGTGGTCCTCGTACGGCACTCCCAGCAGGGCGCAGATGACCATGGACGGCACCGGCAGTGCGAAGGCGGAGACGAGTTCGGCCTCCGGGCCCCGGGCCACCATCGAGTCGATCAGCCGGTCCACGGTCTCCCGGATGCGGGGGCGAAGGGCCGCCGTCCGCTTCAGGCTGAAGCTGGGGATCAGCATGCGGCGCTGCGCGTTGTGCTCCGGGTCGTCGACCCCGAGGAGAGCCGTGCGGCGGTTCCGCAGGCCCTTGAACCGCGCGGTGGGGGTGGGGAAGGCGGCGTTGGTGCGGTCGGTGGACAGCCGCCCGTCGGAGAGGAGTGCGCGGGCCTCGGCGTGGCCGGTGACGACCCACACGGAGCGCCCGTCGAAGAGGGTCACCCTGGACAGCGGGCGAGCCCCGCGGAGGGGCTCGTACGCGGTGGGCGGGTGGTAGGGGCAGGTCCGATCCTGCGGGAAGGCGATGGCTTCTTGTGGCATGGCCCCGGACGTGGCTCCGGACGTGGCCCCGGAATCGGTTTCGAACGGGACTTCGAACGGGGCTTCGGACGTGGCTTCGGACGTGGCTTCGGACATGAGAACAACACCTCGCAAGCGATGGTTCCGTCGCGCCGGACTCCATTACATGCCTGAGGCACCTATCCCACCTATGCCACTTTCGGCCAGACTGCCCGGGTTCACCCGGGGGGAGTCACCCCACCTCCCCCACGGGCCGCGCGGGACCTCGGCGACAGGCCTACAGGTGGGCGTCCAGGAACGCGCGGAACTCCTCGGGGCCCAGCGGCCCCGCGTGGGAGGCGACCGCCTCGCCCGCCTCGACGAGCACGACGGTCGGGGCACCGGTCACGCCGAAGCGCCGGGTGGGCCCCGGGCAGCGGGTGATGTCGGTGCGGACGGCGGTCAGCCGGGTTCCGTACTCCTCGGCCAGCTCCGCGACGAGGACGTCCATCGCCCTGCAGGCCTCGACGGCCTTGGGCCAGGTGCCGATGAAGTAGGCGAGGACCGGGCCCTGCGTCATGCCGACGATGAAGTCGAATTCCTGGTCCTCCAGTGGCCGGTGTACCCGACGGGCCATGGGTGGTGCTCCTCAGTTCGCGTTGCGGTGATCGACAGCGTAGGCGGTCCCTGCCGCCCCCGGACCGGACCCGTTGCAGTGCCACCTCCGGTCTCGATGTCAGTGGGGCCTGTGAAGCTGGACCCATGGACGACAGGATGCTGCGGCGCCGGGTCTACGGCGCCGACCACGACGATCCCGACCCGGGCCCGCGCCCCGGTCACGCCTACGGCGAACTCGTGGGCGGCCCCCTCGACGGCCTCCTCCTCGACGTGACCGGCTGGAGCGCTCCGCAGCTGGCCGAGGAGGCCCGGCTGCCGACCGAGATAGGGCGCTACGGAGCGGGCGGCCGCGCCCACTACCGCCGCCGCCCCGGCGACCCCTCCCGCTGGGACTGGACCGGGGACAGTCCGTGACGATTCGGCCGGGGGACGGGTCTCGGAGATCATGGAGCTCCGTCATGTGGGGAAGGAAGTGCCAGTGGGTCACCTGGTGATGAGTACCGGCAACATGCGCAGCGCGATGAGGTTGCTCACCGCCGTGGAGCGCACGCCCGATCAGGAGCGTTGCCTCGGCCACGTCCGCGCGGAGTGCGCGCGCAAGGACGAGAGGCTGCGGAGCCGGGGGGTGGACCTGGAGGTCTCCGTGGCGCAGGCCCTGGAGCAGCTGCTCGACGGCGAGGTCGACGGGCGGGAGGGGCCCGCCTGGACCTACGCCCTGCACGCGTTGATCGCCGCGCACTTCTCGGACACCCACGATCTCGGGGACTGGGCGCGCCAGTCGTGGTTCTCGACGGTCGACGAGGAGCTGTCGGCGGCCGGAGTCCCGCCCCACCTGAGCATCTCCGAGATCATCATGTCCGGACCGCCGGTGCGCGTGCCCTTCCCCGGTGACACCGTCCCGTGGATGGGCACCTTCCCGACCGCGGAGGCCGCCGCGTTCGTCGCGGCCCATGAGGCCGTGTTCGACCTGGTGGAGCCGGAAGTCCGGGAAACCGCCGAGTACTTCGTCAAGGCCATGCGCTTCGAGGCCGAGGAGTGGGAAGCGGCCGAGGAGGGCGAGCGCGTCAACGACACCCTGTTCTTCTGGTGTTCCTGACCCTCCGCGGGCGTATCTGACGGAGGTCGCTCCCTTGCGCCACGGTCCGGGCACGGCCGAGCCCCCGGTCCGCCGACGTGCGACCGGGGGCTCTGCACGACTCTTCCGTCGTCCCCGCCCGATCGGATGCGGTGCGACGGGCGGACGCGGTGCGAGGGGTGGGAACGGTGCGAGGGGTGGGAACGGCGGACGGGGACGGTTCAGCGGGAGGCCGCCGAGCGGCTCACCTTGCGGGCCCACAGCACCAGCGGGACCTGGAGCGGCAGTCGCCCCACCGCCGCGGCGAGGTGGACGGGGGAGCCGTGGCGGGCGTCGACGATCATCTTCACGTGGGCGGGGAGAACGCCCACGAAGAACGCCGCCGTGGCCAGCGCCGCCACCCGGCGGCTACGGGGGTGCGCCACGCCGGCGGCGAGCACGAGCTCCGCCGCGCCACTCGCGTACGTCCACCCGCGCGGGGTGCCGGGAAGCGAGGCGGGGACCATCGCGTCGAACGGCTTCGGCACGGCCGCGTGCGCCACCGCGGCCCCGGCCAGGAGGCCGGCGAGCAGCAGCGGCGAGGAGGGGGTGGGGGGCATCGGGAGTCCTCTCGAAGTGACCTGGGGCCTCGAAGTGACCTGGGGCCGTGATCCTACTCGCCGGTAGGACCGGTGGGCAGGGTGCGCGGAGACGCTCCGCAGCGCGTCGGGTGGCCGCCCCGGAAAATTCTCCGAAGAATTTCCCCCGGAGCTGTCGATCCGGGCGCCTCCCGTTCGACGCACAGGTGAGAGGCGGGGAAAGTCCCCGCCCTCCCGACCGAGGAGTCACCATGCCGCGCTTCCTGACGATGATCCGCATCAACGAGCAGGCCCTTCCCCCGGAGGAGTTCCCCGCCGACTTCCAGGAGCGGATGGGCGCCCTCCTGGAGGAGATCACCAAGGCGGGCGTCATGCTCGACACCGCCGGCCTGCTCCCCACCTCCGAGGGCACCCGGGTCAGCTGGTCCGGCGGGAAGATCAGCTACACCGACGGCCCCTTCACCGAGACCAAGGAGGTCGTCGGCGGCTACTCCCTCAGCCAGTGCAAGGACAAGGCCGAGGCCATCGAGTGGACCCGGCGCTTCCTGGAGATCCACCCCGCCCACTGGAACGTGAGCGCCGAAGTCCGGCAGATCGACGAGATGTGATCCCTGCGGCCCCGCGCCGCGTTTGCCCTGCCTCGTCACGGCTGCTCTGATGGGTGGCCGTGACGGCAGTGAGTACGACCCGAGCGGTCGAAGCGGTGTTCAGGATCGAGTCCGCACGGATCATCGCGGGAGTCGCGCGCATCGTGCACGACGTCGGCATCGCCGAGGAACTGGCGCAGGACGCCCTCGTCGCCGCGCTCGAACAGTGGCCGGTCAGCGGCATCCCCGACCGGCCCGGGGCCTGGCTCACGGCCACCGCGAAACACCGCGCGATCGACCTCGTCCGCCGCAAGGAGACCTACGCCCGCAAACTCGCCGAGGTCGGCCGCACCCTGGAGGACGTGCCGGCCCCGGACGAACCCGCGGACCCGCAGGACATCGACGACGACCTGCTGCGCCTGGTCTTCACCGCCTGCCACCCGGTCCTCGCCACCGACGCCCGCATCGCGCTCACCCTGCGCCTGGTCGGCGGCCTGACCACCCAGGAGATCGCCCGCGCCCACCTGTCCTCCGAACCGACCGTCGCCCAGCGCATCGTCCGTGCCAAACGGACCCTCGCCAAGGCGGCCGTGCCATTCGAAGTCCCCTACGGCACCGACCGCGAACAGCGCCTCGCCTCGGTCCTGGAGGTCATCTACCTCATCTTCAACGAGGGTTACTCGGCCACCTCCGGGGACGACCTCGTCCGACCGGCCCTGTGCGAGGACGCCCTGCGCCTCGCCCGGGTGCTCACCGGGCTGATGCCGCGCGAACCCGAGGTGCACGGCCTGTGCGCACTCCTGGAGTTCCAGGCCTCCCGCATCGCCACCCGGACCGGCCCCGACGGAGAACCGGTCCTGCTCGCCGACCAGAACCGGTCCCGCTGGAACCGGCTCCTGATCCGACGCGGCGTCGAGGCCCTGCACCGCGCGGGCAGCGGCCCGTACTCCCTCCAGGCCGCCATCGCCGGCTGCCACGCGGCCGCCGTCCGGTACGAGGACACCGACTGGGCGGCCATCGCCGCGCTCTACGGGCGGCTCGTCCTCCTGATCCCCTCACCGGTGATCGAGCTGAACCGGGCCGTCGCCGTCTCCATGGCCGACGGCCCCGAGGCCGCCCTGCCCCTCGTCGACGCCCTCACCGCAGAGCCCGCCCTGCGCTCCTACCACCTGTTGCCGAGCGTACGGGGAGACCTGCTGGAGCGGCTCGGACGCGGGCCGGAAGCCCGCGCCGAGTTCCTGAGGGCGGCGTCCCTGACGCGCAACGCACGCGAACGCGACCTCCTGCGGCGCCGCGCCGACGCCCTCTGAGCCGACGCCCCGCGACCCGGCTCCCGACGAGCCCGGGCCCGCGTCAGACCCTGACGCGGCCCGGTTCCGGCCGCCGGGGCGCCGTCAGTGCCACCGGCCGGCCGAAGCCGCCGGAGCGGGCCACGGTCTGCACCGTCCGGCGCAACGCCTCCTGGAAGTCGCCCATCGTGCGCCGCGCGGCCGGGGTGTCCACGTACAGGGAGTTCATGTGCAGCCCGTCCGCGTCGCGCTGGAACCACGAACAGGCGCCGTTGGCGCGGGCCGACCACACGTGCGTGGTGGGCCGCCACTCGTCGTGGCGTTCGGCGCCCCGGCACCTGCGCATGTCGATGTACGAGAAGAAGTTCACCGGGTACGGCCACGCGCGGGCGGCGAACTCCTGCGGCGCCAGCAGCTCCCAGGCCCTGACGAACGGCACGTCGATGTGCCCGATCATCTCGCCGAACCCGGCCCGGACGGAGGCCATGACCTGCGTGAAGTCCAGGCCGGGCGAGGCGTCGAACTCGATCGGCATGGTGTTCACGAACCAGCCGACCGAGTCGCTCCACGCCTCGCGCCCGCGCTCGCTGACGGGCATGAACCCCCGGTAGACGCCCGGACCTCCGGCCTCGCGCAGACACACGCCGACGGAGCCGAGCACCCCCATGAACGGCTTCGCGCCGGCTTCCAGACAGGCCTTCTCGAAGACCTCGGCCTCCGCCGCGTCGAGCAGCGAGGAGGCCTCGTTGACGATCGGGTACATGCGGTCGGGCTCCACGCCCAGGTCGAGCGGGAACCGGGGGAAGAACTCCCCGTTGCGTCCGATGAAGGACTTCCAGTAGCCGAGCCGCTCGTCCCCCGCGTCGATCGAGAGGTAGCGGCGGCGCTGCTCCTCGGCGAAGTCGAGGTAGCTGGGCGCGGGCGGCAGCACGGCCTCCTCGCCGCTGATCAGGGCCTCGTAGGTGGTCAGCACCTCGTTGACGACGATCGGCATCGACATGCCGTCGCACACGATGTGGTCGAAGGCGAGGTAGACGGTCGCGGAGTCCGGGCGCAGTACGGCGCCCATGGTGAACAGCGGCCACGACAGGGTGTCGATGCTCCGCTTGAACCGCTCGACGAGGAAGTCCCGCACCAGGGCCGCGTCGTCGAACGTCGCGATGTGCTCGGCCTCCAGGGCCAGTTCATCGGGTGCGATGGGCTCGCACGCCAACTCGCCCGCCAGCCGCCGGAACTCGCACCGCAGTACCTCGTGCCGCTGGACGAAGCCCAACAGGGCCTGTGCGAGCAGTGGTTCGTCGAGGACTCCGTCGATCTCGAAGGTCACGGCGACCCACGACGCGACCGGGTCGTCGGCCGCACGGCTCGCCTCGGCGACGGTGAAGTGCTTGTCCTGGTTGAAGGAGGCCCTCCTGCCGGCCGGGTCGTTCCGGTCCCCGGCCGGCGCCGCCGTGGACCGCAACCGCCACTCGACCACTCGTCCCGGTGCCACGTGGTGCATATCCAGAGGAAACTGCCGCATTCCGTCATCCCTTCGCCCCCGAGTCAACCCCGTGCGCCTAACGACACCCGGACCGAGGAAGTGACGCACGTGCCTTCGCCGCAGGTCGGCGGGGGCGGTCAGCGGCGGACGGGGGCGGGAGGGGGCGGCCCGCGGGGGCTCGGTCGCGGCCTGACGGGCCCTTCCGGCGGTCGTCGGGCGTCGCCCCGGGGCCGGTCCCGCCCCGGCCCGCCCCGGGGCCGCGCTCAGTGGTGCCGCGCCCCGGCCCCGGATTCGGAGTCGGCCGCCGCCCCCTCCGCGTCGTGGCGGCGGACCTCGATGTGGTCGGCGGCCAGATCCACCGCGACCCGGTCCTCCATGCCCAGCGCCTCCAGGAACTTGGGCGGCAACTGCACCCGTCCGCTGCGGTCGAGCATGACGTACTCGCGCTCGCTGATCGACTCCGCGCCGTGCTCGTCGGTGATCGTGCGGCGCAGGACCTCGCTGCTGGTACGGCCGTCCCTGATGGCCACCGTGCGGCGGACCTCGCCCGCCACCATCGGGTCGTGCGTCACGATGACCACGGTCGCGCCCAGGTCCCGGTTGACCGAGCGGAAGGCCTCGAAGACCGTGGCGCCGGTCTCCGAGTCCAGCTCGCCCGTCGGCTCGTCGGCGAGGAGCACCGCCGGGTCGTTGGCCATGGCCACGGCGATCGCGACGCGCTGCTGCTGCCCGCCGGAGAGCTCGGCCGGGCGGCGGTCCCCGAGCCCGCCGATCTCCAGGGCCTCCAGCAGCAGCCCGACCCGCTGCGCCCGCCGGGCGGCGGCCTTGCGGCCGCCACCCTTCAACTGCATGGGCAGCGCGATGTTCTGAGCGGCCGTCAGGAAAGGTAGGAGGTTGCGGGCCGTTTGCTGCCACACGAAGCCCACCGCCTCGCGGCGGTAGCGGAGCCGGTCGCGGGCCGACATCTCCAGCAGGTCGTAGCCGCCGACGCTCGCCTTCCCCGCCGTCGGGACGTCCAGGCCCGCCAGGATGTTCAGCAGCGTGGACTTCCCGCTGCCGGACGCGCCGACGAGAGCCACCAGGTCACCCCGGTCCACCGTCAACTCCAGTCCCTGGAGCGCCTGCACCTCCACCCCGTCCGAGCTGAAGATGCGTACGAGACGGTCGCAGACGATGGCGGTGCCGGCATCCCGGGCGCGCGGCTCGGCGGCGGCCAGCGCCTGCCGGCGCAGCTCCTCGAACGTGGGCGCTTCGCTGTTCAACGTTGGTCTCCCGCTCTCAACTCGGTGATGATCTGGCGTCGGCCGGACACCGCGGCCTCGGCGAGCACGGCCAGCGCCGCCAGGGCGGCCATGCCCAGGGCCGGAACCAGTACCGGCGGGGCCGTCAGCCGGAGGCCGGCCGGCACGTCCGCGCCCACCAGCGCCGACAGGTCCACGGAGGCGCCGAGTACGGCCACCGCGGCCGCGGCGGTCAGGAACCCGCCGAGCGCCGCCGCCAGCACCTGCGGCAGCGATTCCGTCAGGACCAGGACGATGCCCTGCCGGGGCCGCAGGCCCATCGTGCGCAGCCGGGCCAGCAGCGCTCCCCGTTCCGGGGCGGCCCGGACCAGCCCCAGCAGGACCGCCAGCAGCGCGAACCCCGCGGCGCCGGCGAGGGAGGCCCCGAACAGGCGTCCCGCGGCGTGCTGGAGGGGACCGGAGTCGAGGCGGGCGGCGACCTCCGTGCTCGTGTGGACGAGGAACCTGTCGGCCGAGGCGGGGGCGCTCTCCCGGATCAGCCCGCGCACCCGTTCCGCGTCGGCCCGCCCCACGGCGAACCAGTGGGTGGGGTCGGCCGCTTGCGGCACCCGGGCCGTCACCGGACCGGCGGGCAGCACGATGGTGGCCGACGCCGCGCCCGGCCTGGCGGGGGTGCCGTCGACCACGGCCGCCTGCCTCACCTGGAGGTCCGCGCCGTTCCTCAGCCGCACCCGGTACGCGCGGTCGGGAGCGCGCCCGGACAGGTCCCCGCTGAACAGCGCCGGGACCGGCGCACCGCCGTCCGCGCCGCCCAGGACCGCGGGGTCGAACCCGCCGCGGCCCGCCGTCCGGGCCAGTTCGGCGTAGGCCGCGGGCTCGGCGACGACCACGGTGGCCGGTACGGAGCCCCGGTCGGTGTCGAAGACGTGGGCCTCGGTGTCCACCCACACGCCCAGGGAGGTCCGTACGCCGGGCAGCGCTCCGGCGGCGCGGGCGAACCCCTTGGGCACCGTCTCCCCGGGCGGCGCCACCACTTGGACGTCGCCGCCGGCCTCGGACCGCGCCACCTGGAGGCGGGACCCCTCCACGGCGGTCAGTACGGCGGCGCCGAAGCCGCCCGTGGTGACGGCCAGCAGCAGGGCGATCAGCGGCAGTACGGACGGACGCGCCGTCCGGCCTCCGGAGCCGCGGGCGGCCCGGGCCAGGCCGAGGAAGCCGACCACCCCGGCCCGCCGCGCCCCGGCCCACGCCAGCACCCGTACGGCCGGCGGCTGGATCCGGGCCAGCACGAGCCCCCCGGACAGGGCGATGAGCAGCGGCGCCGCCACCAGGAGCGGGTCGAGTCCGGCCCCGGCGGGGGCGACCCCGCGCCGCCGGACCTCCGCGACGGCGGCGACGGTCGCGGCCAGGACGAGGAGCTCGGCCACCAGCCGGCGGCGGGGCGCGCGGCCGCGCGGGGCCGACAACAGCACGAAGGCCCGTACGGGGAAGGCCGACAGGGCCACGAGCGTCACGGCCCCGGCGGCCAGGAGGGCGGGTGCCAGGCGCGGGGTCGGCAGCAGCACCAGCGACAGCGCGGCAGCGAGGACGGCGGCCGGCAGGACGGTCACGGCGCCCTCGGCGAGGAGCCGGCGCAGGATCCCGGCGCGCGATCCGCCCCGGGCCCGCAGCAGCAGCAGTTCGGCCTGACGCCGGTCACCGGCGAGCCCGGCGGCCAGGCAGAAGACCACGAGCGCCACCCCGCCCAGCCCGGCCGGTCCGATCGCCGCGAGCGGAGCGGCGGCTTGCTGTCGGGCCCGTACCTCTCCGAACAGTCGCAGGATCTCGGACGTGATCCGCAGGTCGGGGCGGCCCGTCGCGGACGACAACCCGGAGGCGGTGGGCCCGGCGACGAGCGCGGAGATCTCGTCCGTGACGCGGGGAAGCGTGTCGGCGCGCAGCCGGCCCGTGTCCACGGGCAGCCGCCAGAAGTCCCTGGAGCCGTGGCCCCACGGGGCGATCCTGTCCAGGGCGTCGGGACCGACCAGGGCGGAGACGAGCCAGCCGCCGCTCGGGGGCACGCAGGGCTTGGTGGTGCAGGCCTTCGCGGGCATGCAGGCCTTGGTGGCGCAGGCCAGGTCCGTCCAGTAGACGTCGGACGGGTCCTCCACGGTGTAGAGGCCGACGACCTCGGCCGTGACCGGCAGGGACAGCCCGTCGAGGGGCTTCAGGACGGTACCGACCTTCGCCTTGAGGGTGTCGGCCGCCGTCTTGGACAGGGCGACGGGAACCCGACCGTCGGTGGTGCCGCCCCCGGGCCAGCGGCCCTCCACGAGCCGCGCGTGGTCGGCGGCCCGGGGCAGGAACAGCAGGTTGGCCTGGGGCGGCTGCTCGTCGAGGACGGCGAGTTCGGGATTGGCCAGCGTGCGGGGCTTGTCGCCGATCGCGCCGTGCACCGGGCCGGAGGCGGCCAGGCGGAAGGAGGGGCCGGTACGGGCGACCATGGTGGCCAACTGCTCGTCCAGGTCCTGCGGGGACGGGGCGTCCGGCCGGGACTCGGCGCTCGCGTACAGGCTGGTCCGGGCCGGGCCGCCGGCGTGCAGGGAGTCGCGCAGCGCCTGGTCGGCGCTCCGGTCGAGGGCGCGCGGCAGGGCGGTGGCCAACAGCACGGCGACGAACGCGAGTACGGCTCCCAGCAGCGTGGCGGACGGGGTGGCCCGCAACCGGGTCCACACCCACGGCGCCTGCCGCGCGGCGGCCCCGCGCCCCTCGGTGGCGGCCGGCTCGGGGGCGGGCCGTACTTCCCGGCGGCCGGGGAACGGGCTGGTCACATCTCCTCCACGTGGCGCAGCCGGGCGGCCACTCCTCGGTCGCGGCGACCGCCGAGCACGGCCGCCAGCAGGGGCACGGCCGCGATGACGGAGACCAGCAGCAGCACCTGAAGCCCCGGCAGGTCCACCAGGACCTCAGGGACGGGCCGGCGCGCCCCGGTGGTCAGGATCATCAGCGGCACCGTCGTGTGCACGATGAGCGCGCCCAGGCCCAGACCCACGGCCGTACCGAGCCCGACCAGGACGCAGCCCTCGGTGGCGGCGGCCCGTGCCAGGCCCCTCCGGGGTGCGCCGAGGGCCAGCAGGATCGCGGACTCCCGGGCCCTGCGGCGCGCGGCGGCGGCCGCCGAGGCGGCGAAGCCGATGGCGGCCAGTACCGCGCAGGCCACGGCCAGGGCGGCGAGCGCGGTCTGCGGGCCGGCGCTGAGCGGGTCGTCGAGCAGTTCGGCGGCCACGTCCTCGCGCAGCAGCACCTGCTGCGATCCCGTGGCCGCCCGTAGTTCGGCGGCGGCCCGGCCCGGCGCGGAGTCGTCGCCGGAGGCGGCGGGCAGCCACCACTCGTCGGGCGCGGGCAGGGCGTGCCCGTCCATGGCGCCGAGCATCCGGCCGGCGGCGCCGAGGTCGACGGCAACGGCGCGGGCCCCGGCGACGGGCAGGGAGTCCACGGCGCCGGTGATCCGCACCGGGACGAAGTCCATGCCCAGCCGGACCCGGATCACGTCGCCCACCTCGGCTCCCACCGCCTTGAGGTAGGCGTGGGTGGCGAGGCCGGGCAGCGCGGGGGGCGCGCTGCCCGCCGGGGTCGTGGTGAGCACCAGGCTGCCGATCGCGCCGCCCTGGTAGCGCAGCCGCAGCAGGTTCGGGGAGCCCGAGTCGAGGGGCAGCAGTCTGCCCGCGGGTGTGCCGTTGCCCAGTGAAGGCGTGGTCAGGTCCCAGGCGGGCGGGGGTGCCTGAACGGGTACCGCCGGGCCGCCGGGGGCGCCGACGACCGAGACCCGGCGCACCGTCAGTTCCCCGATGATCGGTTCCAGCGCGTCCGGGGGAGCGAAGAACCCGGGCTCGGCGCCGTAGGCGAGGACGAACCCGGTGATGGTCAGGGGCGGGGCGGCGGCGCCGAGCGGGGCGCCGGCCAGGGCGGCGACGTCCACGGACACGGTGCCGTCACCGCCCTCCGGCAGGGCCGCCACCGGTGTCCGATAGGTCAGGCCGAACCGGTCGCGCAGCAGTACGGCCAGCCGGGGGCCGCCGCTCGCCCGCTCCGCGCGCAGCGTCACGTCGACGTCGATCCGCTGGGGCGTGCCGGGCAGTTCGATCCCGGTGCCGCCCTGCGGTTTCACGGAAAGGGGATCGAACAGGGCGTTCATGGGTCGCCCGTCGCGCAGGTCGGCCCGCAGCGGCACCGACCGGGCGACGGCGGCGGAGTCCAGCGCGAGCAGTTCGCCGGTGCCGGCGTCCGGGAGCGCGTGCGGTACGCGGAGCACCGGGGTGGCCCGGTCGCCGCCGGGCAGGGCCGCGTACCGGCCGCCCTGGCCCAGGGGCGCCAGGTCGCTGCCGGTGATCCGCAGCCCGCCGGCCGTGGTGAAGGAGGCCTGGTCGCGTTGCGAGTCGGACCAGGCGGAGTGCTGGCCGAGCGCCAGGACACCGCTGGACACCGCGAGGACCAGCAGCAGGACGGGCCCGGTGGCCGCCGCGGGACGGCGCGCGAGCTGCCAGCCCACGAGCGCCTGTCCGAGGCCCCGGCCCCGGGCGGCGAGCCACCCGCCCAGCCGGGCGGCGAACGGCAGTACCCGCAGGACGAGGAGGGTGCCCGCGCACAGGGCGAGGGTGGGGGCGGCGACCAGGACCGGGTCCACGCCGAGCCCCCCGGGGTCGCCGGCCCGCGCGGCGGACTCGGCGCCGCTGTAGCGGTCGAGCTGCCGGTAGGCGAGGTAGGCGAACGCGGCCACCGCCAGGTCGAGTCCGGAGCGGGCGGCAGCCGACACCCGAGCACCGCGCCGCCCTGCGAAGAACCCGGGCGCCGCCCCGCGCAGTACGGCCGGCAGTACGGCCGGCAGGACGCACAGCAGGGCGCAGCCGGCCGCGACCGGCCACAGCACCCAGGTCCCCCCGGTCTCCATCGGCACCCCGGCCAGCGGGCCGCGACCGGCGGCGACGCGCAGGAGGAGCGGGGTGAGCAGCGGGGCGAGGACGGCGGCCGGAAGGGCGAGCACCAGCGACTCCGCGGCCGTGAGTGCCACGAGGCGGCGGCGGGAGGCGCCGCGCGCGGTGAGCAGGATCCGTTCCGGTTCCTGGCGTTCCGTCAGCAGCCGGGCGACCAGGAGCAGGGTGGCCGCGGCCAGTACGGCCAACTGGAGGGCGCCGACGGCCAGGGTGGAGCGGGCGACCCGCTGTGCGGTGTCGAGCCCGCGCAGGTACTCCGGCAGCTCGGTGGCGAGGGTCAGCCCGGACGGTTTCGCTCCGGGGGCCGCCGACCGCTCGCGGACGTCCTCGACCTGCGCGGTCGTCGCGTTCGAGAAGTCGGGCGTCAGTAGCGTGGCGCGGCTGTTCTGCACCAGGCCGCCGACGGTGAAGACGGAGTCGTGGACGAGCATCGGGCCGTAGGTGGCGAAGCTGCCGACCTGGAGTTCCCGGCCGCCGACCGGGTCGAGCCGCCAGTACGGGGCGTCCCTGTCCGCGGCCCGGTAGACCCCGGTGACGAGGACGCTCAGCTGCGGGCCGCCGTACCGGTCGTCGAGGCGTACCTCGGCGGGCAGGGCCGCGGAGTCCAGGCCGAGCCGGGTCAGCGCGGCCTGCGGCACGGCCACCGGTACGCGGGCCGGGCCCGGCTCCACCGCCCCGGGCCAGTGGCCGGCGAGGAGCCGTACGCGGCTCCGGTCGAGGGTGGCGAGCACCGTCAGGTCGGCGTCCTTGCCCGCGGTGGTGCCGGCGCCGGGCAGGCCGTACGAGCGGCTGCGGGCCACGCTCTCGACGCCGAAGGGCAGGGGGCCGAACAGCCCGGCGCCGAAGTCGCGCGCGCTCCCGTCGTCGGCGGCGCGGGTGCCGGTGCCGTGCTCGGCGGAGAGCAGGACGGAGGTGTGCGCGCGTCCCGGGCCCGTCAGCGCCTGTCGCATCGCCGCGTCGCCCACGTTCCGGGTGAAGGCGAGCAGCGCCGTCAGCGCGGTCGTGGTGATGAGCGCGGTGAGCAGCGCGGCGACCGCGAGCGGCAATCGCCCGCGCATCCGGCGCACGACGAAGCCGACCATGTGCCTTCCTTCCCCCCATCCGGACCCTTGGCACCGGATAGCGGACGATGCTGTCAGATTCGATCGGACAGTGGAAGGGACTTGCGTGTTTCATGTGACAGATGAGCATATTCGGAATCGAAGGTGCGCAAGCGAGCCGGTCCGAGGGGAAGTTCACCATGACCCAGCAGGAGAACGGGGCCACCGTGACGTCCATGATGGTGGTGCGCGACCTGCGCAAGAGCTTCGGTACGGGAGAACGCGCCGTACACGCCCTGAGGGGCGTCACGTTCGAGGCGCGACGTGGTGAACTCACCGCGCTCAAGGGCCGGTCGGGCTCCGGCAAGACCACGCTGCTGAACCTCGTCGGGGGGCTCGACACCCCGACCGGCGGCACCGTCGAACTCGACGGAACCGACCTGGCCGGGCTGGACGAGGACGGACTGCTCGCCCTGCGCCGCGATCGGATCGGCTTCGTCTTCCAGTCCTTCGGACTGATCCCGGTGCTGACCGCCGCCGAGAACATCGGCGTACCGATGCGGATGCGCAAGGTCCCGGCGAAGCGGCGCGAGGAACGCGTCCGCACGCTGCTGGCGCTGGTCGGTCTCGCCGACCACGCCGAGCAGCGCCCCGGCGAACTCTCGGGAGGTCAGCAGCAGCGCGTCGCCGTGGCCCGCGCGCTGGCCAATGAGCCCGCCCTGATCATCGCGGACGAGCCCACCGGCCAGCTGGACTCCGAGACCGGCCGCTCCATCATGCGGCTGCTGCGCGCCGTGGTGCGCAGCGAGGGGGTCACCGCACTGGTCGCCACCCACGATCCGGCGATGATCGAACTCGCCGACTGCGTGGTGGAGTTGCGCGACGGCCGGATCGTGGAGGAGCCGACGGGCTGACGGCCGGCCTCGGGTGCTCCGGGACGGGCGGCAGCCGACGGGCCAGTGCGAGGGCCAGCAGCAGCGGGATCAGCGTGAGAGCCGCGAAGGTCACCGACCCACCCCCTGCCGGACGCCGTGCCCCGGCCGGATCCGCGCCTCCAGGGAGAACAGGAGCCGGGCGGAACGGGAGGCGCCGGTCGACTCCCAGGAACGGCCGCTCAGGACCCACCGGTCCAGCACGTCCAGCAGGGCGGAGTCGCAGAAGGAGACCAGGGCCGCGTCGAGGACGAGGTGGCGTGCGCCGCGCACGGCTCCTTCGTCGAGGAGCCCGCGCAGGGGGGCGCAGGTGAAGTGGTCGAACTCGCCGGCCAGGGCGACGGTGAGGACGCCGTCGTGGAGCGCGGACCGTATGCGGGGGAGCGGGTCCGGACCGGCATCCGGCCCCGCGTCGGTCGACCGGGCCGGTGCGCGCGGATCGGGGGGCTCCGGCGGACCGGGCGGGACGGTCGGGGCGGCTGAGGCGGTCGGGGCGGACGGGGCGGTCAGAGCGCGGGCCGCGGGCAGTATCGGGGCGTTTATGGGAGCGTTCATGACCCCTCCAACGGGCCCCGCCCCGGTCGGGGAACCGGCCCGTGCGCACACTTCACCCGCGCGGGGCGCCCCGCTGACCCGTTCCGGCGATCTTCCTCACCCGCCCGGGGCACCCGTGCGCCCGCCCGGCGGCGCGGGGCGGACCCGGTACCGCGCGGCCGGCCGGTGATGGCCGAGAGTGGGGCGCGTGGACGTGGACGAGGTCATCGACGCGCTGTACGCGGCGCACCCATCGGGCTTCACGGCGGCGCGGGCGGAGGCCGCGGCCCGCGCGAAGAAGGAGGACGGACCGGAGGCCGCCCGGCGGATCACGGCCCTGCGCCGGCCCACCCTGGCCGCCTGGGCCTCGAACCTGCTCGTGCGGTCCCAGCCCGAGGAGGCCGAGCAGTTCCTCCAGCTCGCGCAGGCGCTGCGCTCCGCGCACCACGCGCTGGACGGCGAGCGGTTGCGGGCCCTGTCCCACCAGCAGCACGTGGTGATCGGCGCCCTCGCCCGTGAGGCCGGCCGGCTCGCCGCCGAGGCGGGCTCGCCGATCTCGGAGCCGGTGGTGCGGGAGGTGGAGCGGATCCTGTACGCGGTCCTGGCCGGACCCGAGGCGTCCGCGGAGTGGGCGTCGGGCCGGCTCGTACGGACCCCCGAGCCGGAACCGGAGTTCCCCGCGGTCGACCCGGACGCCGTACGGGCGGCGGCCGGGCGGCGCCAGGACGCCGACGGGGCGGACGCGGACGCGGGCGGTGGGGCCGGCGCCCGGGCCGACACCGGCGTCGGCGCGACCCCCGACGCCGACCGCGAAGGGCTGCTGGAGGCGGCGCGGGCCGCCGCCGAGGACGCCGAACGGGTCGCCTCCGCCCGTGAGGAGGAGCTGCGCGAGGCCGACGAGGCCCGTCGGCGCGCGGTGGCGTCGGCGGCGGACGCCGACGCCGAGGCCGCCCGTCTGGGAAGGGAGGCCGAGCGCGCGAGGGACGAACGCGACCGGGCCTACACGGCGGTCACCGGCGCCGAGGCCCGCCACCGCGAGGCCGGCCGGGCCGCGAAGGAGGCCCGGGACGCGGCCACCGCAGCGCAGGACCGCCTCCGAGCCCTGCGGACGCCCCGGGAGGGCGATCCCGACTGACGGGGGCCCGGCCCGGTGCGCGGCGGCCGCGGTCACTCGGTGTGCAGCGCGGCCGCGATCGTGGTCCGCGCGGCGGACCGGGCCGGCACGAGGGCGCCCAGCACCGCGATGACCACCCCCGCCAGCAGCAGGCCGGCCAACTGCGGGGCGTGCCAGACGTCCTTCATGGACTCGGTGAAGGACACGATCCCCACGTTGTCGACGATCAGGCGGTGCGCCACCATCCCCAACGGGATCCCGATCAGGCCCGCGACCGCCCCCACACCCGTCACGGACGTCACCGTCATCACCATCACCTGCCGCGGGGTCATGCCGATCGACTTCAGCATCCCGAGGTCGCGGCGCCGCTCCCTGACGTTCAGCAGCACCGTGTTGAAGACCCCGAGCGCCGTGACGACCGACAGCAGGACGGTGAACACCGAGGAGAAGCCGACGACGACGGTGGTCGCGGCGCTGCCGAATTCGTTCACCTCGGCGCGCAGCCCGGGGTCGAGCGCGTCGACGGCGGCCGCGTACGCGCGGGCGTCCGATCCGGGCGCGAGCCCCACCTGGTACTGCCGGGCCCGTACTTCCGGCGCGAGCACCCTCAGGGTTTCCCAGGACGTGCTGAACGCGCGGGCGTCACCGTCGACGAGCTCGCCGACGACGGTTCCCGACACCCGCCTGCCGTCCAGCTCCAGCGTGATCCCACTGCCGACCGAGAGCCCCCGCTCGGTCAGGAACCCGGGTCCGGCCACGACCTCGCCCGCCGCCCGGGGCACGCGGCCGTCCGCGAGCCGGGAGGCGTAGGAGGAAAGGTCCCCCCGGTGGAAGTCGGCGAACACGGGCTGCGTGTACCCGACCAGGCTCACCTGTGACAGGGCGCTGGCCCGGACCTCAAGGGCGCCCGGCAGGGAGCGCAGCCGCTCCTCGATCTCGGCGTCACCGAGCCGCAGCGACGGCAACCCGTTGAGCGGAGCGCCCGTCTGGACGGTGACCGTGGGGCCGCCGCCGCCCGGGCCCGTCTCCGCGTACGCCAACATCGTCCCGGTCAGACCCGTGGACACGGTGACCGTGGTGACGCCGAGGACGATCGCGGCCATGGTCATGAGCGTGCGGGCCGGGCGGGCGAACGGCTGGCCGAGGCCCAGGCCGACGGGGGTCGGCAGTCCGGTGGCGGCGAGCGCGCGCTGGACGCGCAGCCCGCGCCCGGCCCGCGACACCCCCGCCGAGCTGATCGCCCGCGCCGCCGGCAGCCGGTGCGCCCGCAGCGCGGGGACCAGCGCCGTGACCAGGACGAGGGCGGGAAATCCCAGCAGGCAGACGGCGTGGACCCACGGGTCGACGGTGTTGACGACGGCGTTGCCGGTCTCCGTCCCCGAGAAGGCGACCTGCAGGAAGGGCCCGGCCAGCGCACCGCCGGCCAGGGTGCCGAGCAGGCACCCGACGACGGCGGGCACCCCGGTCATCGTCAGGTAGACGGCCACGACCTGGTTCGGGGTGAAGCCCATGGCCTTGAGCACACCGATGTGCCGGTAGCCGGCGACCACCGCCCCGCTGACCACGTTGGCGACGATCAGTGCGGAGACGAGCAGGCCCAGGACGCCGAAGAGCCCCATGAACGGCAGATAGGCGTCGGCCCGGGAGGAGAAGGCCTTCTTGAGGGTGAAGTAGGACTGGGAAGCCGTCAGGGACCCCTCCGGCAACCCGGCGACGGTCCCGGCCAGTCCGTCCCGGACGGCGGCGGGGGAGGAGGCGTCCGTGAACCGGTAGAGCATCTGGACCGACGCGGGCCGGAGCTGCGTCACCTGCTCCGGGGTGACCCAGGCCCCGGCCGAGCCGCTCATGCTGGTGGCGAAGCCCACCACCGTGAGCGCCGGCAGCCCCGGGGACTCCAGCCTCGTGCCCAGCAGATCCTCGTAGGGCGAGCCGCCGATGTCCCAGTTGACGACGATCTCCCCGGGCGCGGAGGCCCAACGGCCCGCCAGCACGTCGATCCGGTCCACCGGCCCGTCGGGACCCGCCCGGCCGACCACGGTGAGCGGGCCGCGCGGCATCCAGAGCCAGTCCCCGGGCACCGTGACGACGGCCTGGTGGAACGGACCCGAGGCGGCCGCGACCCCGGGGCGCCGCGCGGTTTCGGCCAGTTGGGCGTCCGAGACCCTCGCGGGGTCGTACGTCGCCGACACGTGCGCGCCGCGCTGGGCGGAATAGGCCCTGTCGAAGGGCGCGGAGGCGGCGGAGAGGAGGGCGAGGGCGAGCAGTACCGTCGTGGTCGCGCACAGGACGACGAGACCGATGACCGTCGTCTGGACCCTGCGGCGCCGGACGGCGGCCCGCGCGGCCCTCCACACGGCGCTCACGCGCTCACCCCCAGCGGGTCCCCGCCCAGGGGGCCGTGGCCCGCGGCGCTCTCGTGCAAGGTGGTCTCACGGGCCACCCGACCGTCGGCGACCTCGACCAGCCGGCTTGCGCAGCGCGTGGCCAGGTGCGGGTCGTGGGTGACGATCAGGAGGGTCTGGCCGATCTGGTTGAGGTCGATCAGCAGGTCCATCACCTGCTCGCCGGCTCGGCTGTCGAGGGCGCCGGTGGGCTCGTCGGCCAGCAGCAGGGCCGGACGGTTCATCAAGGCCCGTGCGACGGCCACCCGTTGACGCTCTCCGCCGCTGAGCGTCGCCGGGTAGTGGTCGCGGCGGTCCGCGATGCCGAGCTCGTCGAGGAGCTCCAGGGCGCGGCGGCGCGCCTGACGGGCGGACACGCCGGTCAACTGGGCCGCCAGGGCGACGTTGTCGAGGGCCGGCAGGTCGTCGATGAGGTTGAAGAACTGGAAGATCATTCCGACGTCGCGGCGGCGGAACAGGGCCAGGCCCGTCTCGGTCAGGCTCCCCAGGTCGTGGCCCTGGACCTCGACCGTGCCGGCGGTCGGCCGGTCCAGGCCGGCCACCATGTTCAGCAGCGTGGACTTGCCGCACCCCGACGGTCCCATCACGGCGACGGCGTCGCCCTTGCGGATCTCCAACGAGAGGCCGTCCAGGGCCTTCGCGTCGCCGTACTCCTTGTGCACGCCGTCCAGTCGGACGACGACCGGCCGCACACCTTCATGATCAGTTGTCATGCCCCGAACTTAGAAGGGGTGCCGTGGCGCGGACGTCACCCCGGGGGTGCAAAGGGGCGGCGGGGTCATCCTGGGGATGTACGCGAGTGGGCTCGGGGGAGGGATGCGGATTACGGCTCGGGCTGCGACGCTTGAGACGTAACGATCTTCGGTCGGAAGCCGGTTCGCGGGAGGTACGGGGACGCGGGCGGTGGCCGGGACGGGCACATGGCACATGGTGGACGGTGGATGGGGGCGGACGGGGTGGGATGGCGGACGGGCGGCGTGTTGGGTGCCGCGTGCCTGGTGTTGGCGTTGTGCGCGGTGGGCGGCCTGTGGATTGCGCTGGCGCGGGAGCGGCGCGCGCATCGAGCGGCTCTCGGGGAGCGCGGGTGGCTCCTGGAACGTGAACGCGAGAGCGCGAGCCGCAGTGCGGTCGACGCCGAGCGGGCCAGAATAGCGGCCGAGTTGCACGACATCGTCAGCCACAACGTGAGCCTCATGATCGTGCAGGCCGGAGCCGCCCGCGAGGTGCTGGCGACCATGCCGCAGGAGGCGGCGGCCGCGATGGGGGCCGTCGAGGACGCCGGGCGCACGACGATGACCGAACTGCGCAACCTGCTGGGTCTGTTGGCGCCCGCCCAGGACGGCGAGGACGAGCCGTACGCGGGCGCCGGGGAACTGACGCCGCAGCCGAGCCTGAGCCGACTGGGCCCCCTCATCGACCGGATAGCCTTCGCCGGGCTGCCGGTGGAGGTGCGCATATCCGGGGAACCGCGCACCCTGCCGGCCGGGATCGACGTGACGGCCTACCGCATCATCCAGGAGGCGCTGACCAATGCGCTCAAGCACGGGAACGGGGGGAGAGCCGAGGTGACGGTGAGGTACGCCGACCACGCGCTGCGGGTGGAGGTGCTCAACACCGGTCCGAGCGTACTGTCGGACGGGCCGGCGGCGGGCACGGGCGGGGGTGCGGTGCCTTCGGCGCCGGCAGGGGTGGCGAAGGCCGACGGGACGGGCCGGGGACTGCTCGGACTGCGCGAGCGGGTGGCCGTCTACGGCGGCGACCTCGATGCCCGCCGCCGCCTCGGCGGCGGATACCGCGTCCGCGCCCGCCTGCCCCTGGACCGGCCGTGACGGCGCCCGAGCCGGTGCGTGTACCGGGGGCGGATACGGGGGCGGAGTCCGAGGCGGGGTTCGAGGCGGGGTTCGGGTTCGGGGAGGCGGGGGAGGCTACGGCACCCCGGGTGGTGATCGCGGACGATCAGGAACTCGTCCGGACCGGCTTCCGGATGATCCTGACGGCCCGGGGGATCGATGTGGTGGGCGTGGCCGCCGACGGGGCCGAGGCGGTGGCCACGGCCCGCCGGGTGCGCCCCGACGTCGTTCTGCTCGACATCCGGATGCCCAACATGGACGGCCTGGAGGCCGCCCGGAGGATCCTCGCGGAGCTCCCGGCGACCCGGGTGATCATGCTGACCACCTTCGACCTCGACCAGTACGTCTACGCCGCCCTCGCCGCCGGAGCCAGCGGGTTCCTGCTCAAGGACGTCACGCCCGCACACCTGGCGGCCGCCGTACGGCTGGTGGGCACGGGCGACGCGTTGCTCTCGCCGTCGATCACCCGCCGGCTGGTCGAGCGGTGCGCTCCGGCCGCCGCACCGCGGGCGGAGCCGGCCCCGCACCGGGACCTCGCCGCGCTGACCCCGCGCGAGCGCGAGGTGCTGACGTTGATGGGCCACGGGCTGTCCAACGCCGAACTGGCCCGGGAACTGACGCTCAGCGAAGCCACCGTGAAGACGCACGTGGCACGGATCTTCGCCAAGCTGGCCCTGCGGGACCGGGCGCAGGCGGTCGTCCTGGCCTACGAGACCGGACTGGTCACTCCCGGCGCGGTGATCCCGCCGCCGCGCTCGGCTTCGGAGCCGGGAGGAGGCCCTCCGGGCGTCCGAGGGTGACCGGCTCCCACCACACCCGCCGACCCCCCGGTCAAGCCGCGCGCCGGCTACCGCACCACCGGTCGGTGCGCCGCGGCCCCCGCGGACAGGGCGGTGGTCAGAGCGGCCGCGTACGGCTCCGGGTGGGGGCGGCGGGGGGTGACCACGCCGATGTGCCGGGCGGGGCGGGGAGGTTCGAGGGGGATGACGGCGGATCCGTCGACCGGGGCCAGGCCGATGTGCGGAATCAGGGCGACGCCCACGCCCGCCCCGACCAAGGTCTGCGCGAAGAAGTAGTCGGTGGTGGAGGCCGCGACGCGCGGCTCGAAGCCGGCCCGCTCGGCGTACCGGCGCAGGTAGGCCTCCGTCTTGAGGCAGCCGAGCACCCAGCGGTCGGCGGCGAGTTCGGCGGGCTCCAACGCGTCCCGGCCGGCCAGGGGGTGGCCGGGCGGGAGGACCGCGTACAGCGGATCCTCCACCAAGGGCGCCCAGTTCACGCCGGCCGAACCCGCCGTACCCGAGCTACCCGCTGTGCCCGCCGTACCCGCCGTACCCGCCGTACCCGACGGCAGCTGGCCGTCGAAGCGGTAGGTCAGCGCGAGGTCCGCCGCACCGCTGCGCACCATGGGCACCGCGTCCTCCGGTTCGGCCTCCAGGACGGTCAGTTCCACCTCCGGGTACGCGGCCACGAAGGCGGTGAGGGCCTGCGGCAGCAGGTGGCGGCCCCCGCTGGTGAAGGTGCCCACCGTCAGCCGCGGCCGTGGGGCGCGGAGGCGGTCGATGCGGTGGCGGACCTGGTCCAGCTCGGCATCGATCGTCCGTGCCGTCTCCGCCAGCAGCCGGCCGGCCTCGGTGAGCGTGACCCCGCGCGTGCTGCGCACGGCGACCGGATGGCCGAGCCCGCGTTCGAGCGAGGCGATGTGCTGGGAGACGGCCGAAGGCGTCAGGCCCAGGGCGGAGGCGGCCCGGTTGAAGCTGCCGTGCTCGGCGACCGCCAGCAGGACGCGCAGCCGGTGCACATCGATCAACAGTTTCCCTAACGACGTGTTCAGCGACTGGTCGGTTCCGCCGGGGACGATACCCGGGCAGGGTCGACGGCATGGAACGCATTCTGGTCATCGGCGGTAGCCGCTATTTCGGTAAGCACCTGGTCACGCTGCTGCGCGACGCCGGGAACGAGGTCACTGTCCTCAATCGGGGTTCCGTCGTCCCGCCCGACGGGGTCGGCCGGCTGGTGGCCGACCGGGAAGACGAACGACAACTGGGCGAGGCCCTGGGGCCCCGCACCTTCGACGCCGTCGTGGACCAGGTCTGCTACACCCCGCACCAGGCCGCCGTCGCCCGCCGGGTCTTCGGCGGGGGGCGCACCGGCCGCTACGTGATGACCTCGACGATGGAGGTGTACGACCCGGCGACGTTTTCCCCGCCGCTCACGGGCCACGGCTCCGCCCTGCTGTCGGCGCACCCGCACCCGCTCCCGCTCCCGCTCCCGCTCCCGCTCCCGCTCCCGCTCCCGCTCCCGCTCCCGCACCCGGTCGCTGAGGAGTGCGTCGACCCCCTGGGCCTCCCGCCGATCCTCCCTGCGGCGGCCGGCACGGAGGCGCCGGCCGGTCCCGCGGCCGCCTACGCCGAGGGCAAGCGGCGGGCCGAGGCGGTGTTCCTGCGCGATCCGGCGTTCCCGTACGTCAGTGTCCGCTCCGCGCACGTCCTGGGCGGCGGCCGGGCGGAGTTCACCGGGCGCCTCGCGCACTACGTCGGGAGGATCGGCGCCGGGCTGCCCGTCGACGTGCACGAGCACCCGTACCCGACCTCCTTCATCCACCACCGGGAGATCGCGGAGTTCCTGGCCTGGGCGGTGGCCGGGGGATTCACCGGCCCGGTCAACGCGAGTTCCGACGGCGCGCTGACGGTCACCCGGCTGTGCGAGCTGATCGCCGCCCGGGTCGGGCGGCCGCCTCGGTACCGGACCGTGCCGCGGGGGCAGGAGGCGTCGCCCTTCTCCTTCGACCGGCCCTATGCCCTGGACAACGGCCGCGCCGCGCGGCTCGGCTTCGCCTTCACCCGGACCGAGGACTGGCTGCCGGAGGCGGTGGACGAGGCCATCGACCAGGCCCTCGACCAAGCCATCGACGGGGCCATCGACGGGGCCATCGACGGGGCGATCGAAGGGGTCATCGACCAGGCCCTCGACGTGGCGATCGGGGGTGCGGCCTCCGGCGGGGTCGGCGCCCCCCCGCCCACTCGCTGACGCCGCGCCGGACGGAGTCCCCCGCCCCACCCCTGGCCGGCGCCTCCTTCAGCGTTCGGTGCCGGGGTGCCGCTCCAGGGGTGTTGCTACCGCCGAGTTGCTCACACTGAAGGTGACGCTGCCGGCCAGGTAGCGGTCGTCGGACCACTCGATCGGGCGTCCGGTGCGGGTGGCCGAGACGTGCCGCTGGCGCAACAACGGGCTGCCGCGCCGGATTCCGAGCAGCCGGGCGTCCTCGCTGCCCGCCGGCAGCGCGTCGATGAGGTGTTCGCCGTACTGGGCGACGACCCCGGAGCCCGCCTCCAGGCTGTCCATCACCGACCGGCAGTCCCGCGGCAGCGCTTCCACGGCCCCGGCGACCCAGTCGGCGTAGGCGGTCCGCTCCACCATCGTGGGCTCGCCGTCGAGCAGGCGCAGCCGCAGCGCGGCGAGGATCTCGGTGCCCGGCGGCAGGGCCAGCCGCTCCGCCTCCTCGGCCGTCGCGGCCCGTCGGGTCCGGGACAGGAAGCGGCTGCGCACCTCGTGGCCGATCCCCTCGGCCCACTGGGCGAAGCTGTTCAGCTCGCCGAAACTGTGTCGCCGTTCCTGGCGCAGAACGATCCGGCGCGCCCCCTGGCTGGAGCCCACCAGTCCCTCGGCGGCCAGGGTGGCGACCGCCTGGCGGACCGTGCCCCGCGATGCGGACCAGCGGGCGGCCAGGTCGCTCTCCGACGGCAGCCGGGCGCCGACCGGGTAGGCGCCGGAGAGGATCTGCCTCCGCAACGCCTCCGCGATCTCCAGGTACCTGGCCGTCCCGGAACCGGCCCCCGTGGCACCGCCCGTACTGCCTCCCGTACCGGTTCCCACGCCGTTCCCCATGCCGTTCCCCCGCCCGTCGCCGCCTTCGACCCCCCTGGGTCACGATCATCATCGATGATCATCCGGCCCGTTCTGTCACGACCCCTTTCGGTCATTCTCTTGTCTTCCTCGAAGCGTGCTCCGGCGGACGGCCGCCGTTCACCGTCCGTACAGCGCACCCGGGCGAACTGGAGCCAACTTGTTCAGACAAGTGAACGACCCCCTTTTGGATCTGTCTCCGGGAGAGACCGTGCTCAGTTCCTCCGCCCGTCGCGGCGCGGCCGTACTGCTCAGTGCCGCCGTCCTCACCACGCTCAGCGCGTGCGGCGCAGCGCCCGATCCGCAGCAGCCCGCCGGCGCGACCGGCAACGCGAAGGGCAACGCCCAGCCGGGCACCGCGACCTCGCTCGCCGACCTCGGCGGCATGGAGGCCCTCGTCGCGGCCGCCGAGAAGGAGGGGAAGCTGAACGTGATCGCCCTCCCGCCGGACTGGGCGAACTACGGCGAAATGCTCAAGGCCTTCCAGGCCAAGTACCCCAAGATCAAGGTCAACAGCGAGAACCCGGACGCCTCCAGCTCCGACGAGATCGCGGCCGTGAAGTCCCGCAAGGGCCAGGACCGCGCCCCCGACGTCCTCGACCTGGGCATCGCCTTCGCCCGCAGCGGCGCCGCCGAGAACCTCTTCGCCCCGTACAAGGTCACCGCCTGGGACAAGATCCCCGGCTCCCAGAAGGACGCGGACGGCCGCTGGTACAACGACTACGGCGGCTACGTCTCCATCGGCTGCGACGCCGCCCGCGTCCCCACCTGCCCGCAGACCTTCGCGGACCTCCTCAAGCCCGAGTACAAGGGCAAGGTCGCCCTCAACGGCAACCCCACCAAGTCGGGCTCCGCCTTCGGCGGCGTATACGCGGCCGCGCTCGCCAACAAGGGCTCCTTCGGGGACATCCAGCCCGGAATCGACTTCTTCGGGCAGCTCCGCAAGAGCGGCAACTTCATCCCGGTCGAGTCCACCCCGGCGACCGTCGAGAAGGGCGAGACGCCCATCTCCATCGACTGGGACTACCTGAACGCCGGCTACGCCGAGCAGTTCAAGGGCAAGGGCGTCGACTGGAAGGTCGCCGTACCCACCGACGGCGTCTACGCCCAGTACTACTCGCAGGCCATCAACAAGGACGCCCCCAACCCGGCGGCCGCCCGCCTGTGGATGGAGTTCCTGTACAGCACCGACGGCCAGAACATCTGGCTGCGCGGCCACGCCCGCCCCGTCCTGCTCCCCGGCATGACGCAGGACGGCACCGCCGACAAGGCCGCGATCGGCGCGCTCCCGCAGGTCCAGGGCACCCCGACCTTCCCCGCCTCGGAGGAACTCGACAAGGCCAAGGCCACCCTCGCCGAGAAGTGGGACAAGGCCCTCAGCTGATGTCCACCCCCACCACCTCCCCCCTCACTGAGGGGACCGCCGGCGGCACCAGCACCCGCCGCCGGCGGCGCGGCCCGCGCACCTGGCTCGCCGTCCTCCCCCTCCTCGCCTTCACCGGGCTCTGCTTCGGCATCCCGCTCGGCGCCATAGCCTTCGGCGCGGTCACCGGCACCGACCCGGCGACCGGATCCATCCGGCCCACCGGCGAGCACCTCGCGCGTTCCCTCCAGGGCCCCTACCTCGGCTCGCTCGTCGGCAGCGTCCAACTGTCCGCCCTCACGGCGCTCCTCGCCGCCGTGCTCGGCGTCCTCATCGCCCAGGCCCTGGTCACCTCCCGCTCCACCGCGCTGCGCTCGGCGGCCCTGACCGCCTCCGGGGTCCTCGCCAACTTCGGCGGGGTGCCGCTCGCCTTCGCGTTCATCGCCACCGTCGGGATCTCCGGAGTCGTCACCCGGCTCGCCGACCTCACCGGCCTCGGCTGGAACCTGTACTCCTTCACCGGACTCACCGTGGTCTACCTGTACTTCCTGACCCCGCTGATGGTGCTGGTGACCGTCCCCGCACTCGACGGACTGCGCCCCCAGTGGCGCGAGGCCGCCCGGAACAGCGGCGCCACCGCCGGCCAGTACTGGCGCCACGTGGGCCTCCCGGTGCTCGCGCCCTCCCTGCTCGGCGGGTTCGTCCTGCTCTTCGGGACCGCCTTCGCCGCCCACGCGACGGCCGCGGCCCTCGTCGGCGGCTCGGTCCCCCTGGTGACCCTGAAGATCGCGGACGCGCTCTCCGGCAACGTCCTCACCGGCCAGGAGAACGTGGCGCTCGCCCTCGGCCTCGACATGATCCTCATCGCCGGCCTGGTCATGGCCCTCTACCTGCCCCTCCAGCGACGGAGCGCCCGATGGCTGCGATGACCCCGACCCTGCCGCGGACCGACGACGGCCCCGCGACCGCCCCCGGGGCCCGCGCGAAGGCACGCCGCCCGCGCCCCCGGATCTGGCGCGGAGCCGTACTCGGCCTGGCCGCCGCCTACTTCCTCGTACCGCTCGTCGCCTCCTTCGTCTTCACCGTGCACGTCCCCGGGCAGGGCATCACCTTCGAGGCGTACACCGAGCTGCTCGCCGCCGAGGGGTTCACCGAGAGCCTGCTGCTCTCCCTCGGCCTCGCGGCCGCCACCATCGCCCTGTCCCTGCTGCTGGCCGTGCCCGCGCTGGTCGCCGTACGCATCGGTTCGCCCCGGCTGCGACCGGCCGTCGAGGTCGTGTGCATGCTGCCGCTCGTGGTGCCGCCCATCGCCCTGGTCACCGGCATCACCACGGTGCTGCGGTGGGGGCCCGACCACCTCTCGCGGACCCCGCTCTACCAGACGTTCATCGCCGTGCAGAACGAGAAGTTCCCGTTCGTCCTGGTGCTCGCCTACACGGTGCTGGCGCTGCCCTTCGTGTACCGCTCGCTCGACGCCGGCCTGCGCGCCGTCGACGTCCCGACCCTGACCGAGGCCGCCCGCAGCTGCGGCGCGAGTTGGCCGTACGTCGTCCTGCGCGTGCTGCTCCCGAACCTGCGGGCCTCGCTCGCCGGAGCGGCCTTCCTCACCCTCGCGCTGGTCCTCGGCGAATTCACCATCGCCTCACTGCTCGGCTTCCGGCCCTTCGCGGTGTGGATCGTGACGATCTCCGGAGCCCAGGCCCGGATGTCGGTGGCCGTCTCCGTCCTCAGCCTCCTCATCACCTGGCTGCTGCTGCTCCTCCTCTCGCGGGCCGGAACGAACGCCTCCGGCGCGTCGCCCGCCCCCACCACCTCCCGCAAGGAGTCCTGACCCCATGTCCACCACCCCTGCCGCGGCCGGGAAGCCGGCGGACCGCGGCGCCCCCGCGGGCGCCCTCGTCGAATTCCGCGACCTGCGCCGGGCGTTCGGCTCCACCGTTGCCCTCGACGGCCTCGACCTGACCGCCCGCCCCGGCGAGCTCCTCGCCCTCCTGGGCCCCTCCGGCTGCGGCAAGACCACCGCGCTGCGCGTCCTCGCGGGCTTCGAGCAGCCCGACTCCGGCGAGGTCCTCGTCGACGGCGAGGACATCACCCGCGTCCCGGCCAACCGCCGCGACGCCGGGATGGTCTTCCAGTCGTACAGCCTCTTCCCGAACCTCACCGCCCGCGAGAACGTCGCCTTCGGCCTGCGCGTGCGCAAGGTCCCGGCCGCCCGGCGCACCGCGCGCGCGGCCGAGCTCCTCGACCTGGTCGGCCTCCCCGAGCACGGCGACCGCTACCCGCACCAGCTGTCCGGCGGCCAGCAGCAGCGCGTCGCGCTCGCCCGCGCCCTGGCCCTGCGCCCCCGCGTGCTGCTCCTCGACGAACCCCTGTCCGCCCTGGACGCCAAGGTGCGGGCCAACCTGCGCGACGAGATCCGGCGCCTCCAGCTGTCACTCGGCATCACCACCGTGTTCGTCACCCACGACCAGGAGGAGGCCCTCTCCATGGCCGACCGGGTCGCCGTCCTGAACGCCGGCCGGCTGGAGCAGTGCGCGGCCCCCGCCGAACTGTACGAACGGCCCGCGACGGCCTTCGTCGCCGAATTCGTCGGCACCATGAACCGGCTGCCGGGCCGGCTCGGCGAAGGCGGCCTGGTGGAGGTCGCGGGCATCCGGTTGCCCGTCGACGGACCGGTCCCGACGACCCCGGACGTCGAGGTCCTCGTGCGCCCCGAGAACGTCACCGTGTCCGCCGACGCGGAGGGCGCCGCCGCCGTCGTGTCGGCCTCCTTCTTCGGCGCCGTCACCCGGCTCCACCTCGACCTGCCCGGCGGCAACCGGGTCAAGGCCGACCTGCCCTCGCGGGACGCCGGAGCACTCGTGCCCGGGGCGCGGGCCACCGTCGGCCTGACCGAGCGGCCCGTCCTCGTCGTGGCGAGGACCGCGTGAACGGACCCGCCGAGAGCGAGCTGAACGGACCCGCCGCCGTCCTCTTCGACATGGACGGCACCCTCGTCGACACCGAAGTGCTCTGGTGGCGGACCACCGAGGAGGTCGCGGACCGGCTCGGTCACCGGCTCGGCCCCGCGGACGCCCCCGAGGTGGTGGGACGCGCCGTCCAGGACACCGCGGAGCACCTC
Organism: Streptomyces sp. Isolate_45; assembly: GCF_024721315.2. Lineage (GTDB taxonomy): Bacteria > Actinomycetota > Actinomycetes > Streptomycetales > Streptomycetaceae > Streptomyces. The sequence continues at coordinate 8,215 of NZ_JANFAK020000080.1, read as the reverse complement.
GTACGCCTCACCGGCGGCGCGGACCCCGGCACGGTCGCCGCCGCCCTCACCGACGGCTTCTTCCGCCGGGTCGCGGCCGGCGCCCCCCTGCGCCCGGGAGCCCAGCGGCTGCTGGCCGCCCTCACCGCGCGGAACGTGCCCTTCGCCCTGGTCAGCGCCTCACCGCGGGTCGTGGTCGACGAGGTCGTCGGGGGCGCGCTCGCCCACGTCCCCTTCGCCTTCACCCTCTCCGCCGACGACACCGCACGCACGAAGCCGCACCCCGACCCGTACCGCGCGGCCGCCGCGCGGCTCGGCCTGCCCCCCGGAGAGTGCGTCGCCGTGGAGGACTCCCCGGACGGCGCGGCCTCCGCCGAAGCGGCGGGCTGCGCGGTCCTGGTGGTGCCCTCGCTGCTCGACGTACCGCGCTCTCCGGCCCGAACCTTCGCGGACTCCCTGGAGGAGGTCACCCCGGCCGTGCTGCGCGCCTGCCTGCGCGCTGCCACCGGGGATCAGACGGAGAGCTCCAGGAGCGCGAGCACCCCGTCGGCGTAGGCGGCGGCCACCGAGCCCGGGGCGGCCGCCCGTTCGCGGCGCAGCCCCGGCAGGCCCGTACGGATGAACGCGGCGCACTGGCCGTACAGGCCCGCCTCGTGCGAGGAACCGTCGTCCTCCGTGTTCAGGAACGCCAGCAGCGCCCACAGCAGCGCCTCGCGGGTCGCCAGCCGGGGCGGCCCGACCGCCCACACGGCCATCAGCACCCCGCACGCGGCCGGCGCCGGGGGCCGTAGCCGCGACCCGGCGAACACATGGCCCTCCAGGGCGTGGAACGCCGCCGGATGCCCCTCGGCGGCATTCCACAGGGTCTCTTCCAGATGCTCCGCCGAGCGGCCGCAACCGCACTCGATGGACCCCCAGTCGTGCCGGAGGATCTCGGCGCTCACGGCGTCGGGCACCAGGGGGCTGCTGCGCGGCTTGTCCATCCCTCTCATGAGCCACAAGTATGGGATCAGCCGGACGTCCGACGGCCCCGTCGCGGCCACTCCCGGGGCACGGAACGGCCGCAGTTTGATGACGACGCCCCGGCGGCCGGCCCGCCGTTCGCGGTGACGGCGGGCACCGGGCGGCCGGACCGGGCGGCGGAACCGGACGCGTCACGGCCTCGTCCCATCACCCGTGTGGACGAAGCGAAGAATCCTGACCCTCCTGTTCGCCCTGCTCGTGACCCAGGCGGGCACCGTCATCGGCCCCGCCCACGCCTGCGGCTGCGGGGCGATGGTCCCCGGCGACGCGGCCCGCATCGGCGTCGACCGCGAAGCCTCCGTCGTGCGCTGGGACGGCCGTACCGAGGAGATCGTCATGCGGTTCACCGTCGGCGGCACCGCCCGCGAGGCGGCCTGGATCATGCCGGTTCCCGGCCGGGCGACCGTACGGCTCGGCGACGCCGACCTCTTCCCCGAACTGGGCCGCCTGACCCGCCCCGAGCACCGGACCCGCACCTACTTCTGGCCGCGCGAGAGGGACTGGCCCTTCTCCTCCGGCTCCCGTGACACCGCCGGCGCCCCCCTTCCCGGCAGCGGCGCCCCCGCGGTCGGCGTGGTCGGCCGCGAACGGCTCGGCGACTTCGACGTCGCCCGGTTGACCGCCACCGACCCCGACGCCCTGCGGACCTGGCTGGAGACCAACGGCTTCGAACTGCCCGACCGGCTCACCACCGAACTGCGGCCCTACGTCGACCGCGCGTGGGAGTACGTCGCCGTGCGCCTCGCCCCCCGGGAGCCGGGCCGGACCCTGGGCGGGGAACTCGACCCGCTGCGCATCAGCTTCGCCGCCGACCGCCTCGTCTACCCCATGCGGCTCTCCCGACTGGCCCGTACCCCGCAGTCGCTCGACCTGTACGTCCTCGCCGCGCACCGGATGGAGCCGCTGTCCCCGATCGGGGGAGCCGCACCCGAGGTCACCTTCGCCGGAACCATCACCCCCGAGGGTGCACTGGCCGAACTGGCCGGGACCGCACCGCTGTTCCTCACGGCGATCGAGCAGCGGTTCCCGCGGCCCGAGCGCATCGACGGGGACCACGAACTGCGCGCCACCGCCGAGGACACCCCCTACCGGAGGGTCGTCCACCACGACGAACTCCTCACCGTGGGCGGCGGAATCCCGGTCTGGTCGCTGACCGTGGCCGGAGCCTTGATCGCGGTGGGGGCCGTCGCCGCGCTCCTCCTGCGCGGACTCCGCGCCCGCATCCGGCGGTCCCGGCAGGGGTAGGGGCCCTGGCACACCGGGCCCCGCCCCGGCGACACTGACCGGATGCGCATACGAGCAGCGGTCCTCGCGGACCTTCCGGTCTGCCAGGACATCGAACGGGCCGCCGGGGAATGCTTCCGCGACATCGGCATGCCCGCCGTCGCCGACGACGATCCGCTCCCCCTGGAGGAGCTCGCCCGCTACGCCGGCACCGGCCTGGCCTGGGTGGCCACCGGCCCGGACGACCGTCCGCTGGCCTACCTCATCGCCGAGCCGGTCGACGGCGCCCTCCACGTCGAGCAGGTCTCGGTGCACCCGGCCGGCGCGCGCCGGGGAGTGGGCCGGGCCCTGCTGGAGCACGCCGCGCTCCGCGCGGCCGCCCGGCGCGACGGCGCACTCACCCTGACCACCTTCGCCGCCGTCCCCTGGAACGCCCCCTACTACCTGCGCTGCGGCTTCCGGATCCTGGCCGACGAGGAACTCACCCCGGGCCTGCGGGAGATCCGGCGGCAGGAGGCCCTGCACGGCCTGGACCGATGGCCGCGCGTGTGCATGGGACGGGCCCTGTGAGCCCGGCCGCCCCGCACCGGCCCCCGCCGGACGCGGACCCGCTCAGGCCGACGCCCGCCGCACCAGCGTCGTCGGCGTGATGACCGGGCGGGGCGGCCCCCCGGCGCCCCGCCGGTCCTCCAACGACCGCAGCAGCAGCCGGGCCATCAGCCGGCCCATGCCCTCGATGTCCTGACGCACCGTCGTCAGCGGCGGATCCGCGGCCTCCACCACCGACTCGGCGTCGTCGAAACCGACCAGCGCCACGTCCTCGGGGACCCGGCGGCCCCGCGCCCGCAGGGTCTCCAGCGCACCCGTCGCCATCAGGTCGTTCGCGGCGAACACGGCGTCGAGGTCCGGCCTGCGTTCCAACAGCCCGGCCATCGCCCGCGCCCCGCCGGCCGCCGTGAAGTCACCCTCGGCCAACAGCCCCGGATCGGCTTCCGGCAACACGTCGAGGTATCCGTCGAGCCGGTCGGTGGCCGAGGTCTGGTCGCGGGGTCCGGCGATGTGCGCGATCCGCCGACGCCCCTGGTCCAGCAGGTGCCGTACGGCCAGGCGCGCGCCCCCGCGGTTGTCCGCGTCCACGTACGCGACACCGCCGGGGGAGTCCCGCGCGTCCGGTGCGGTCGTCCAACCCGGGCGGCCGCCGTAGACGGTCGGCAGGCCGATGCGCCGGGTGATGGCGGGCAGCGGATCGTCGGTGTGCAGCGAGAACGCCAGGGCCCCGTCGACGTGTCCGCCGGCCAGATAGCGCTCGATCCGCTCGTAGTCCCGGTGGTCCTCGACCAATAGCAGCACCAACTGGGTGTCGCTCGCGGTCAGTTCCCTGCTGATGCCGCGGACCTGCCGGGAGAAGAACGGATCGGAGAAGATCCGCACCTCCGGTTCCGCGATGATCACCGCGACGGCCCCGGTCCGCCGCGTGACCAGGGTGCGCGCGGCCGGATTGGGCACGTAGCCCAGTTCGCGGACGGCCTCCTCGACCTTGTCGACCAGATGCGGCCGCACCCCTTCGCCGCCGTTGACCACGCGGGACGCGGTCGCCCGGGAGACCCCGGCGGCCGCCGCGACGGCCTCCAGGGTGGGGCGGCCGCCGGGCGCCGCGGCCGCCCGGGGGGTCACGGAAAGCTGATCGGGCACGGATGGTCCTCCTGCCTCTGCGGGGGCGCTCCTCGCCGGGCAGCAGGGTAACCCGTACCGCCGGGCCCCCGAAGGGGCTCCGCCGGTACGGGGCCGTCACCGGCCGACGCCCGGGGCCGGACGGGTCGGAGGGGCCGCTTTGCCGAGGATCCGCCCGTACGACCGGTCGTCGACGTCGTCGTACGGGGCGGCCGGCAGGACGAGCAGTGTTGCCGGTAGGGCCGGCGGCGGACGCCTCCGGGGCTGCCGGGCGGCCGTCATCGGGCGAAGTGGAACCAGTTGAGGTTCACGAAGTCGGCGGGCTGACCGCTGGTGAAGGTCAGGTACACGTCGTGTACGCCGCCGACCGCCGTCATGTTCGCCGGCACGGTCCGCCAGTTCTGCCAACCGCCGGTCCCGGCGACGGAGAAGCTGCCGACGGGCGGGCCGGTCCGGCTGTCGAGCCGGACCTCGACGAGGCCGCTCACCCCGCCGGTCGCGCCGCTCGCGACCCGGGCGAGGAACTGCCCGGCGGTGCCGGAACCGAAGTCGACGCCCGAGAACCGGGCCCAGTCGCCGTTGGCGATGGAGGTGACGTCCTGCCCGCCCCCGGTGTCGGTGGTGGCCTCGACGGCCAGCCCGGACTGCGCGTCGTGGGTTTCGGCCCGGATGGGCGCGTAGGCGTCCCGGTGGCCGCCCGGCGGGGTGGTGGGCGGGGTCGTCGGGGGTGTGGTCGGCGGGGTCGTCGTGCCGCCGGGTGACTGGAGCACGCGTACGTGGTCGACGGTCATCGGGTGTCCGGGCACGGTCCCCGCGTCGGGGCCGCCGCCGAAGGCGTCGGGGAACCCGCCGCCCATGGCGACGTTCAGGATGAGGAAATAGCCGTGGCCGGTGGCGGCGGCCCAGGTGGCGGCGTCGACCTGGTCGGCCCGTACGGTGTGGTAGTTGAGCGTGTCGACATAGAAGCGCATCTGCTCGGGGGCGGTGGACCTGTCCCACTCGACGGCGTAGGTGTGGAAGCCCGCCTGGCAGCTCAGGCCGGGACAGACCTGCTTCCCGCCGATGCCGGTCGTCTCGTTGCAGGGGCCGCCGGGGCTGGTGCCGCAGTGCATGGTGGACCAGACCTGGTTGATGCCCTGGACGTTCTCCAGGATGTCGAGCTCGCCGATGCCGGGCCAGTTCCACCAGTTGCCGCGGTAGGGGCCGCCCAGCATCCAGAAGGCCGGCCAGTACCCCTTCGCCGCCGGGCCGGTCACGTCGGGCATCCGGACGCGGGCCTCGACCCGGAGCGTGCCGCCCGCGGGGGGCCGGAAGTCCGATCTGCGGGTCTCGACACGCCCCGAGGTCCAGTTGCCGGCCGCGTCGCGGCGGGGTGTGATCAGCAGGTTCCCGGCGCCGTCGAGGGACACGTTGGACGGGTCGGCGGTCATCGTCTCGATCTCGCCGGTACCGAAGTTGGCGGGGCCGCCGGGGTAGCTCGTCCCGGTGGTGTACTGCCAGTCGGCGGTGTCGACCCCGGATCCCGCCGGCCCGTCGAACTCGTCGAGGAACACCTGGGACCAGCCGGACGGGACGGGATGGGCGGCCGGGGATCGCGGCGCCGCCGCCCCGGCGGGCAGGACGGAGGCCGTGACGGTGGCCGCGAGCACGCCGAGGGTGCTCAGGCCCGCGATGACGGTGCGACGTAAGGACGGCCGTTCTGTACCGGATGGCATATGCGTGGATGTCCTCTCCGAGACGCCCGAAGGCGTGGTACGGGGGAGGCGCGGGGGAGCGGAGTCCGTGGCGGAATCCCCTTGAGAGCGCTCTCAAGGCCGGGCCGCTGGACACTGTGCTCCTCACCCCGTGTGCCGTCAAGAGTTGTGGAAGACAGGGGAGTTGAGGGCGGAGTGGGTTGCTCCGCCGAACACGGGCGGCTCCGGGTCAGGGCGACGACGGCAGGATGACGGTGACCCCGGCCCCCACCACCGAGCCCATCGCGGCGAGCGCCGCCGGGGCGGCCTCCAGACCGATGAGCGAGGTGACCAGCAGGTCCGGCCGGAGCGTCCCCGAGCGGACCAGCTCCAGCATCGGCGGGTAGGCGTGGGCGGCCATCCCGTGGCTGCCCAGGACCTCCAGCTCCCAGCCGATCACCCGGTCCATGGGCAGCACGGCGGGACCGGCCGCCGCCGGCAACAACCCGACCTGCACGTGCCGGCCCCGCCGGCGCAGCCCGGCCACCGAGGCGGCCGCGGTCGCGGGGGAGCCCAGGGCGTCCAGCGAGAGGTGCGCGCCACCACCGGACAGCTCCCGCACCGCCCCGGCCGTACCGCCGGGGCCGGCGTCCGCGGCGTTCACGCAGGCGGCCGCCCCGAAGGCGCGGGCCAGTTCCAACGCGCCCGGCGCGGTGTCCACCGCGATCACCCGCGCTCCCGCCGCTGCCGCGATCATCACGGCGGACAGGCCGACCCCGCCGCAGCCGTGGACCGCGACCCACTCGCCCGGGGCCACCCTGCCCCGCGCGATCACCGCCCGGAACGCCGTCGCGAAGCGGCAGCCCAGGCCGGCGGCCGTCGCGAACGAGACGTCCTCGGGGACGGCCACCAGATTCACGTCGGCGTGGTCCAGGGCCACGTACTCCGCGAAGGAACCCCAGTGCGTGAAGCCGGGCTGCGTCTGGCGCGCGCACACCTGGTGCTGGCCCGCGGCGCAGTCCGCGCAGCTGCCGCAGGCGCAGACGAACGGTACGGTCACCCGGTCACCGGGTCGCCAGGCGGTGACCGCGGGACCGACCGCCTCGACCACTCCGGCCAGTTCGTGGCCGGGCACGTGCGGCAGCACGATGTCCGGGTCGTGGCCCATCCAGCCGTGCCAGTCGCTGCGGCACAGTCCCGTCGCCTCGACGCGCACGACGACGCCGCCCGGGGCAGGACCCGGATCTGGCACCTCCCGTACCCCGGCCAACTCCCCGTACCGCTCGAACACCACAGCGCGCATGGCACCGCCCTTCCGTCGACTGCCAGGGTAGGGAGTGTGCCCCTCGGCGGGCCTTGCCGCCGGACGGGGCCGGTGGGAGGCTTCGTGGGCGCGGGCCGTCGTGGGCCGCGGACCGTCATGACACAGGGGGAACCGTGAACCGCAAGCGCAAGGCCGCCGTCGCCGCCGTCCTGTTCGCCGTCGTCGCCGTGCTGGGCGCCGCCTCGCAGGCCGTCGCATCCGCCGGGGACAAGAAGGTCGAGGTCATCAAGTAGACGTCGAGGTCGTCAAGTGGACGTCGGGGTCGTCAAGTGGACGCCGCGGCCATCAAGTGGACGCCGCGGTCATCGAACAGACCCGGCCCGGCGCAGGGCCAGGTCCGCCAGGGCCCGCGGCGCGCCGGCCTGGCCGCGGATTCCCGGGAAGGCGTTGACGTCCACGATGAGGGGCGTGCCGTCGACGGTCTCGATGACGTCCACGCCGTAGACCTCCAGTCCGAAGACCTCGCCCACCCGCAGCGCCGACTCCACCCACTCCGGGGGCAGGCGGTCCCGGTTCGTGGCCGGTTCCTCCGCGCCGGGTGCCAGTTCGGAGCGCCGCAGCGCCGCGAAGACCTGCTCCCCGACGACCCACAGTTTGTGGTCCCAGCCGTTGTTGGGGGCGAAGTCCTGGACCACGACGGGCTCCCGGCCCCAGGTCGCCGCCAGTGCCCGCAGCCCGTCGGACCCGTCCACCCGGGCGACCAGGTCGTGCTTGCGGCTGCGCCGGCTCTTGACCACGAGCGGCCGGTCCGGTCGCCCGCCCGCCGAGGACGCCAACTCCGCGAGGGTGTCGAACGCCCGGGTGGCGGCGAAGGGGAGTCCCGCCGCTCGGGCGGATTCCGCCATGGTGATCCGGTCCTGGCAGCGTTCGGTGGCCCCCGCCGAGTTCAGCACGACGGAGCCCCGTCCTTCCAACTCCCGCGCCAGTTCCAGCGCCGCCGGGGTCCGCGCCTTGAGCAGGCAGACGTCGGGCGCCGTCCCGCGCGCGCCCGCGGCGCCCGCCGCCGGGTCCAGTACCAGCACCGTGTGTCGCGGGGAGAGCAGCGCCGCGGTGGCCGCGAGCAGCGGATGCCCCGGGTCGGGGGAGATCAGACCCATCCTCACGAGCCGTCCCCCGCGCCCGCCGTGACCTGCGCGGGGATGGACAGGGGCAGCGCGGAGTACGCCGCCGCGGAAGCCCCGGGCCCGGACCGCGGCGGCACCGACGGTCCGGGAACGACCTGAGCGGCCACGGACACCCCGAGTACGGGCGCCGCGGCCACGGACACCCCCGCCACCCCCGGCACGGCCCCGCGGCCCACCGGCGGCCGCGCGGCGCCGCC